>CAMOGP010000024.1 GCA_946614175.1 uncultured Prevotella sp.
GTTTTTTGGGGTATATGCACTTAAGAAAAAACTGTCAACTGTAATACTGTAAGATTTTATACTGCCCAGTCCTCAATCTTCAAGCCTTCTATATGCTCAAAGTGCTTGCGGTTATGGGTTACGACTATCAGATCCTTAGCCTTAGCAGCGCAGCCAATCAATAAGTCGAAGTCTTCAATTTTCTTACCTGATTTCCAAAGTTTAGCTCTTTCCTGCGCAAAAGTTTGAATGGTCTGGTCGAAGGGAATCACATTCATTTCGGCAACAAACTCTTCTACCTGTTTGAGATTGTCTTCGATTCGATCACTGTAATATGCACCAAAAACGAGTTCTGCTACAACAATATCTGTAATGTAGCAGCTACTTTCTTCAATATCGTTGAGCTTATTTTCAACGTTACGATTTCCTCTAAGCAGAAAAATACATGTACTGGTGTCGAGCAGATATCCGTTCATAGTTCAGCGTCAAATGTGTTATTTGTTCTTGCAGTACGTATTTCTTCCATGATTTCTTCTGCCGAACGGCTATCCTTCCACTTACCAGCAAAACGGCTGGCCCATCCCTTGCGAGGTTCTTTCTTTTCCTCCTCTGGACGAGTCATTGAACTGCTAAGAAGCGTTATGAGCTCCAATTTTACATTGTCGCTCAAATCCTTCAATTCTGACCAATATTTGGCGCTAATCGATGAAGGTGATACTAAAACATTGGTATTCATATACTCAATTTTTATTGTTTCTGACTGCAAAAATAAATAATAATTCCGAATCCACAAAACAATTTATCCAAGAAAAAACGAGTCTATCATATCTTTTTCTGCTTGAAAAGCATCATTTTCGAAATCTTTTCGTATATTTGCAGCGAGATTAAAAACATAATAACACCAAACTTGTACACGAGGACTTCGACAATTATTCCTATCCATTCGTACTGATGGGCTGGAATTTGGGAGCCGACGTTCGTCCGCACGCATACACAAAGGATGAATGGTTCAACGGACCTCATGCTATGTTTTATTACAACGTAGAAGAAGATAAGGAGGTGCTTTATGAGTCTTAGTGAAAAAAGCTCCAGCACCTACGCGATTACTTATTGAGAAGATCAAGCAGTATATCGCAAATAAATAATAATGAAGATGGCAGATACCAGTCCCTGCGTTCCGAGGACAATGGCGAGGGGGTAGGACAGACGGAGGATACCTGAACAAGTTTCGTGTTGCGTGAATAATGCAACACGATTCTTGCGTTTTCAGAGAAAAAGCATTAACTTTGCAGACCGATAGTAATATATGTAAATAGGAATAGGAAAGATGAAAACAATGAATAGTTTTTGCAGGCAGCAGATGCGCAGAGCCGTGATGGGGCTTTGCCTCTCTGGCATGATGACACTCGGCATCCATGCGCAGAGTGGACTGAAGAAGGTGTACAATGAGGATATCAACCCACTGGAGCAGATAGACGAGGCCGTGGCGAAGGCGAAGGCAGAAGGGAAATTCGTGGTTTGTCAGGTGGGCGGCAACTGGTGCCCCTGGTGCTTGAAGTTTGCCGACTTCATCACGAAGGATGAGGCCATCAGCGAGGTGGTGAGCCAGAACTTTGAGTATATCCATGTGAACTACAACCCACGCAAGTCGCAGGGTGCCGAGAAGGAGGCACAGGCTAAAGCGCTGATGAAACGACTGAACAATGCCGGCAGGTTTGGCTTCCCTGTGTTCGTGGTTCTTGATGAAAGGGGCAACGTGATCCACATTCAGGACTCTGCTCTGCTTGAGGAGGGGGAGAGTTACAACCAAAAGAAAGTGTTGGGGTTCTTTAAGGGCTGGACGCCGCAGGTTGTGAGGCAATAATAAAAAAAGCAGCGTATCCGATGGTGGATGCGCTGCTTTTGCTATAGTGATAGGGAAATGATTTATTCGTACATCTTGGCTCTCTGCTCTTTGATAGCCTCGTCGTAGATATAGTCATCATAGCTCATGAGCTTGTCGATGGTGCCCTTTGGTGTGAGTTCGATGATGCGGTCGGCCACGGTGTTGATGAACTCGTGGTCGTGAGAGGCAAAGAGAATGTTGCCCTTGAACTGAATCAGGTTGTTGTTGAAGGCCTGAATAGACTCCAGATCGAGGTGGTTGGTGGGGGTGTCGAGAATCAGACAGTTGGCATTCTTCAACTGCATGCGGGCAATCATACAACGCATCTTCTCACCTCCAGAGAGCACATTGACGTGCTTCATCACATCTTCTTCCTTGAAGAGCATACGGCCGAGGAACGACTTCATAGTCACCTCGTTGCCGGGACCCCACTGACTGAGCCAGTCGACGAGGTTCATCTCGCTCTGGAAGAAATTGGTGTTGTCGAGGGGCAGGTAGGCGGTGGTGATGGTAACACCCCACTTATAGGTGCCGGCCTGGGCCTCGCGGTTGCCATTGATAATCTCGAAGAGGGCGGTCATGGCCTTGGGGTTGTGAGACAGGAACACGGTCTTCTGACCCTTCTCGATGGTGAAGTTAACATTGTCGAAGAGTACGGTGCCATCGGCGTCAACGGCCTTGAGGCCTTCTACCTCGAGAATCTGCGTACCGGGCTCGCGCTCCATCTGGAAGATGATGCCGGGATACTTACGCGTAGAGGGCGTAATCTCCTCTACATTAAGTTTTTCGAGCATCTTCTTTCGAGAAGTGGTTTGCTTAGACTTGGCCACGTTGGCAGAGAAACGACGGATGAATTCCTCGAGCTGCTTGCGCTTCTCTTCGGCCTTCATCTTCTGGTTCTGAGCCTGGCGCAGAGCCAGCTGACTGGACTCGTACCAGAAGGAGTAGTTACCAGAGAAGAGGGTCACCTTGCCGAAGTCGATATCTACGGTCTGGGTAGAGACGGCATCGAGGAAGTGACGGTCGTGAGAGACCACGAGCACACACTGCTCCAGGCCGCTGAGGTACTCCTCAAGCCACTGCACGGTGTCGAGGTCGAGGTCGTTGGTGGGCTCGTCGAGCAACAGGTTGTCGGGGTGGCCAAAGAGGGCCTTAGCCAGCATCACACGTACCTTCTCATTATTTGAGATATCTGACATTTGTGCATAGTGCACATCTTCCTTGATACCCAGGTTCTGAAGCAGTTGGGCTGCCTCGCTCTCGGCTTCCCAGCCGTTCATCTCGGCAAACGCCATCTCCAGTTCGGCAGCACGTACACCGTCTTCCTCGCTCATCTCGGGCTTGGCATAGAGGGCTTCGCGCTCCTTCATATTCTCCCACAGTGGTTGATGTCCCATCAGCACCGTGTTCATCACTGTGAACTCATCGTATTTGAAGTGGTCCTGCTCAAGCACACTCATGCGCTCACCAGGTAGCATCTCCACAGTACCCTTGTTGGGCTCCAGTTCGCCGCTGATAGCACGGAGCAGGGTTGACTTACCGGCACCGTTGGCACCGATGATGCCGTAGATATTGCCACTTGTAAACTTCAGGTTCACGTCTTTGTAGAGAACCTTCTTACCAAATTGAATCGCCAGATTGGTTACTGTAATCATCTCGTTTCTTTTTCTTCTAACTTTGTTGTGATAATACTTCAAATTTCAGTTCCTCTTTCTCAGGATGCTTGTCGATAGCGATGGTGGAACCCTGAGTGAGGGAGTCGGCGAGGATCAGTTCGCAGATACCGTCCTCGATATAGTTCTGAATGGCTCGCTTCAGGGGGCGTGCACCAAACTGCACGTCATAGCCCTTTGTGGCCACAAATTCCTTGGCGGCATCGCTGAGCTGTATCTGGTAGCCCATGTCGCCGATGCGCTTGAAGACGCTTTTCAGCTCTACGTCGATGATGCGCTTGATGGCGTCGAGGTCGAGCTGGTCGAAGGTGATGATCTCGTCGAGACGGTTGAGGAACTCGGGCGAGAACTGTTTTGAGAGGGCCTTCTGCACAATGCTGCGGGCGTGCTCGCGGTCTTTCTCGTTCATATTCAGGCCAAAGGTTGAGGCGGTGAAGCCTATACCATTGCCAAACTCCTTGAGCTGGCGGGTGCCGGCATTGGAGGTCATGATAATCACCGTGTTGCGGAAATCAACGAAACGGCCGTTGCCATCGGTGAGGCGACCTTCGTCGAGTACTTGCAGCAGGAGGTTGAACACGTTACCGTGGGCCTTCTCGATCTCGTCGAGCAGCACGATGGAGTAGGGCTTGCGTCGCACACGCTCGGTGAGCTGTCCGCCCTCCTCATAGCCTACATAGCCCGGAGGTGCACCGATGAGGCGCGACACATTGAAGGACTCGGTATATTCGCTCATGTCCACACGTATCAGGGCATCGGCAGAGCCAAACATCTGTTCGGCAAGTTTCTTGGCAAGGTAGGTCTTACCTACACCCGTGGGACCAAGGAACATGAAGGCGCCGATGGGGTGGTTGGGGGCTTTCAGACCCACACGGTTGCGCTGGATGGCTTTCACCATCTTGTCGATAGCGGCATCCTGGGCAATGACACACGACTTGAGCGTAGGTGCCATATTCTTCAGGCGCACACCCTCGTTCTCGGCCATACGCTGTACGGGGATGCCGGTCATCATCGACACCACGTCAGAGACTTCGACTTCGGTCACCGTCTGACGGTTCTCGTTATTGTTGCTTGTCCATTCCTGTTGCACCTTGACCAACTGCTGTTCCAGTTGGACCTGCTGGTCGCGATAGCTGGCGGCCAGTTCGTAGTTCTGATTGCCAACAGCTTCGTGCTTGCGGTTCTTCACTTCATCCAGCTGTTTCTCTATCGCTTCGATTTCGGGCGGTATCTGTGCATTACTTAAATGTACGCGTGCGCCTGTCTCGTCCATCGCATCGATAGCTTTGTCGGGCTGGGCACGGTCGGTGATATAACGCTCTGTCAAAGTGACACATGCGCGGATGGCATCATCGGTAAAGGTTACATGATGGTGCTCCTCGTAGCGGTCCTTGACATTATAGAGAATCTGCAGGGTCTGCTCGGCAGTGGTGGGCTCTACGAGTACCTTCTGGAAGCGGCGCTCCAGGGCTCCGTCTTTCTCGATACTGTTGCGATACTCGTCGAGCGTGGTGGCTCCGATGCACTGGATGGTGCCGCGTGCCAATGCTGGTTTCATGATGTTGGCGGCATCCATACTGCCTGGTGTGCTGCCAGCACCGATGATGGTGTGTATCTCGTCGATGAAGACGATGATATTGGGGTTTTGCTCAATCTCCTTGAGAAGGGCACGGATACGCTCCTCAAACTGTCCGCGGTACTTGGTGCCGGCTACGACGCCCGTCATATCCAGACTCACAATTTTTTTGTTGAAGAACATGGGGGAGCACTTGCGCAAGGCAATCATCTGGGCCAGACCCTCGACAATGGCACTCTTACCTACACCAGGTTCGCCAATGAGGATGGGGTTGTTCTTCTTGCGGCGACCCAGAATTTCCATCACTCGCTGAATCTCCTGTTCACGACCGACGCAGGGGTCTAACTTGCCATCAAGGGCAGCACGGGTGAGGTCGGTAGAGAAATTGTCGAGCACGGGTGTCTTGGACTTTTCCTTGGGTTTCTCGGAGGTGGTATGGGTGGTGTGCTGGTTGTTGCTCACCTCTTCCTCGTCTTCGTCGTCCTCGGGAAGCATCAAGGCATCCTTGGGTTGCAGCTCTTTCAGGATAGTCTGCACGTTGCTGTAGTTCATGTTGTGCTCTTCCAATACCTTCTTGGCGCCGTTGTTGCCGCGGTCGCGCAGGATGGCCAACAGCAGGTGCTGCTGGTCAACAGACTCCATATGCTGCATGCGGGCCTCGAGAACGGCCAACTTCAGTATGTTGGATGCGTTGTCGTTGAGCTCTATATTCTCCAGGTGCTCAGGGTGGATATATCCTTCACTCTGCTGCACATTCATCTCCAGGGAGAATTTTATGTCTTCTTTGTTGATATTGAGTTTGCTGAAAACATTGCATACGGGACTGTCTTTCATGCGCATCATGCCCAGAAGGAGATGTTCGGGGGTCACGTTGTTGCTTGACAGGCGTGCGGCCTCTTCGCGTGAGAAGGCCAGTATTTCAGAAACTTTTGGTGAAAACTGATTCGTCATTTAATTCCTTTCTTTCTGTTGGTTTGAAGGATTTCCTGCAAATTGTGTGCCAGAGGATTTGCGACCTCTGTAGGGCTTGCGGGATTTGCGGGATTTTCCGGATTTGCGAGAGCCGTGCGACTTCTGTGGCTTGCTGCTCTTATAAGTCGTATAGTCGGGACCTTCGCCCAGTCCTTCTGGCAAAGGGAGTTTCTCGATATCCTTCTGCAGGAAATGCTCTATGGGCTTAAAGAAGCGGAAATCGGCATCGCTCACAAAGGTGATGGCCTCACCATCGCGGGCAGCACGTGCCGTACGGCCGATGCGGTGTACGTAGTCCTCGCTATCGTGTGGCACGTCGTAATTGATGACCATACCGATGTCGTCGATATCAATGCCACGTGCCACGATATCGGTGGCTACCAGCACGTCCAACTGTCCGGCCTTGAAACGATACATCACATCATCGCGCTCTTGCTGGGTGAGGTCAGAATGCATGGCGGCACAGTTGATCTTCATCTTCTGAAGGGTGCGGTTGATATCCTTCACTTTGTCTTTCTTGCCACAGAAGATGATGACACGCTTCAGGTCGCCTTTCTTGAAAATATCTTCAATGATGCGTACCTTCTGGGGCTCATAGCAGATATAAGCCATCTGGTGAATCTTCTCGGCTGGGCGGCTCACCTTGAGCTTTACTTCCACAGGATTCTTCAGCAGCGATACTGCCAGCTCGCGAATCTTGTCGGGCATCGTGGCAGAGAACATCACCTTCTGGCAGGTGGATGGCAACAGCTTGTTGATTTGCAGGATGTCCTCCATGAATCCCATGTCGAGCATACGGTCGGCCTCGTCTAATACAAAGAAAGATGTACGCGAGAGGTCTAGGTTGCCCACCTTCAGGTGGCTGAGCAGACGGCCTGGGGTAGCAATGACCACAGGGGCACCACCACGCAGACTCTTTATCTCCTGGTCGAAGCGGGAACCGTCATTACCGCCATAGACGGCGATGCTGCTTACATTCTCTAGGTAGTAGGAAAAGCCCTCCATCGACTGGTCTATCTGCTGGGCCAGTTCGCGGGTGGGCGACATCACAATACAGTTGATGGCATCCTCGGGAAATCCTCCGTCGTCGAGCATGGAGAGGATAGGCAACAGATAGGCGGCTGTCTTACCAGTTCCTGTCTGAGCTACGCCCAGCACGTCGTGACCATCAAGGATTTCGGGGATGCATCGCTCCTGAATGGGTGTCATTTCCTCGAAATGCATATCGTATAGCGCATCGAGGATATTATCGTTCAGATATGTTTCTTCAAATGTCATCTAATTGTCAATTTCAATTTTTAATCTGGTGCCAGTCGATAGCAGAAATAGGCTATGACGGCGAAAATCATATTTGGAATCCATGCTGCCAGAAGGGCAGGCATGCCTGCATTGATGGCAAAGGTGGCGCTGATGGTCTGCAAGAGGATATACGAGAACGACAGAGCTAAACCGATGCCAAGAGAGAGACCCATGCCGCCCTTGCGCTTGCGGGCTGAGAGGGAGGCACCTATCAGGGTGAGGATAAAGGAGGCAAAGGAGGTGGCTATGCGCTTGTGGTATTCCACCTCATACTGTATCACGTTCTGAGAGCCGCGCTCTTGCTGCTTGGAGATGTAGCGTTTCAACTCGGGCGAGGTAAATGTCTCCTGCTGGTCGGTGTTGAAGATCAGATCCATCGGCTCCATCATTATCATCGTGTCTATCTCGGTGCCTGTCTGGATCTTCTCGCGTAACCCTTTCAACGTACGGATCTTGTAGTTCAGAGCTTTCCAGTGGTATCGGGAATCGGAGATGGTGTCATACTGGATTACGTTGGCCGTCATGTGGCTCACCAGTTTTTTGTCCTCGAAATGGTCGAGCGAGAAGCCATAGCCGCGACGGGTGGTGTTGTCGTATTGCTGCAGATAGGCAATGACATTGGGGGCCACTTGCAACTGCACATTACTGGCCGACGTGATGCGACGCTTGTTCTTATACTGAGTCTCGAAATTCAGTCTCACCACATTGCCATGTGGAATGACATAGGCTCCGAGATAGAAATTCACGGCTGCTATGATAGCGGCGGAGAACATATAGGGGCGTAGCAGGCGTTTGAAACTGGCACCTGCCGACAGCATGGCGATAATCTCGGAATTGCCTGCCAACTTTGACGTGAAGAAGATGACGGCAATAAAGACAAACAGGGGAGAAAAAAGGTTGGCAAAGTATGGCACGAAGTTGGCATAGTAATCGAAAATGATGGCTGACCAAGGTGCATGATAGGTGGCAAACTTGTTCAAGTTCTCATTGAAGTCGAAAACAATACTAATGCTGATTATCAGTACGATAGAGTAGATATAAGTACCTATGAACTTACTGATAATATAGCGATCCAGTCGAGGAAAAAGACGTGCCCATAGATTTTTCATATTCTGCGGCCTAAATCATTAATGACGGAACGTTTCCACTGGGTGAAGTCGCCTTGCTCGATATGCTGACGGGCATCGGTGACCAGTCGGAGATAAAATGCCAGGTTATGGATACTGGCTATCTGCAGGGCCAACAGCTCTTGTGCTTTGAAGAGATGGTGCAGGTAGGCCTTGGTGTGCAGACGGTCGATATCGCAACCGTCGGGATCGATAGGCGAGAAGTCCTGTTCCCACTTCTTGTTGCGCAGGTTCATCGTGCCCTGATAGGTGAAGAGCATTGCATTACGACCATTGCGGGTAGGCATCACGCAGTCGAACATATCTACACCGCGCTCAATGGCTTCCAGGATATTCTGGGGTGTGCCCACACCCATCAGATAGCGGGGGCGGTCCTTGGGCAGGATATCGTTGACCACCTCAATCATCTCGTACATCACCTCGGTGGGTTCGCCAACGGCCAGTCCGCCGATAGAGGCACCACCGCCATCGTTGAGCATTCCCAGACGGTCAACCACATGTTTGGCTGCATCCTGTCGGAGATCCTTATACTTACAGCCTTGAACGATGGGGAAGAGGGTCTGACGATGACCATAGAGCGGTTCGGTCTCGTTGAAACGCTTGATGCAGCGGTCGAGCCAGCGCTGGGTCAGTCCCAGGGAGTTCTTGGCATACTGATAGTCGCTTTCGCCCGGAGGACACTCGTCGAGCGCCATCATGATGTCTGCACCGATGATTCGCTCGGTATCCATCACGTTTTCGGGGGTGAAGATATGTTTTGAACCGTCGATATGGCTGCGGAACTCGCATCCCTCTTCACGCAGTTTGCGGATACCGGTCAGTGAGAATACTTGGAAACCTCCTGAGTCGGTGAGGATGGGGCGGTCCCATGTATTGAACTTATGGAGACCGCCGGCCTTGCGCAGTGTATCGAGACCTGGTCGCAGGTAGAGGTGATAGGTGTTGCCCAGAATGATCTGAGCTTTCACCTGGTCGCGGAGTTCAGAGAAATGTACACCCTTCACGCTACCACAGGTACCTACGGGCATGAAGATAGGGGTCTTGATCTGTCCGTGGTCTGTTGTGATAATGCCTGCGCGTGCACTACTGTATGGATCTGTATGTTGCAGCTCGAATGTCATTTGCTCTTGTCCTTATCTTTTTCTTCTTCAATGTCAAATTTCAGCGGGTTGTCAACAATCTCGTCGGAGAGTGCGAAATCCCACACGTCCTGTACGTTCTCTACATAGTGGAACTGTACGCCTTTCAGGTACATCTCAGGAATCTCGAGGATATCCTTCTCGTTCTCCTGGCACATCACGATATCGGTGATGCCGGCACGTTTAGCTGCCAGGATCTTCTCCTTGATGCCACCAACGGGGAGCACTTTACCGCGAAGGGTAATCTCGCCGGTCATCGCTGTGTTCTTACGTACCTTACGCTGGGTCAGCGCAGAGGCGATAGAGGTGGCGATAGTGATACCTGCCGAAGGACCGTCCTTTGGTGTGGCACCCTCGGGCACGTGAATATGGATGTTCCAGTTGTCAAAGATACGATAGTCGATTCCCAGTTTGTCGGCATGGGCCTTGACATACTCGAGCGCCAGCACGGCCGACTCCTTCATCACGTCGCCCAGGTTACCGGTCAGCGTCAGTTTAGAGCCTTTACCCTTAGAGAGCGAGGTCTCGATGAAGAGAATCTCACCGCCTACGCTGGTCCAGGCCAGACCTGTTACCACGCCGGCATACTCGTTGCCCTGATAGATGTCGCGGTAGAAAGGTGGTTTGCCCAACAGGTCTTCCAACGACTCGGGCGTAATCTTCCAATTGTCGATGCTGCCCTCTACCTGGCGCTTATAGGCCAACTTACGCATGGCTTTGTTGATCTGCTTCTCCAACTGGCGCACACCGCTTTCGCGCGTGTATTGCTCGATAATCTTCTCGATGGTAGCTTTGCTGAACTTAGGTTTCTCTGACAGGGTCTTCAAACCGGTGTTGTCTAACTCACGCGGAATCAGATGGCGCTTGGCAATCTCAATCTTCTCCTCAGTGATATATCCGCTTACCTCGATAATCTCCATACGGTCGAGCAGAGGACGGGGAATTGTTGACAGGTTGTTGGCAGTGGCGATGAACATCACCTTCGACAGGTCATAGTCCACATCCAGATAGTTATCGTGGAAAGCTGAGTTCTGCTCAGGATCGAGCACTTCGAGAAGGGCAGAAGAGGGGTCGCCATTGACGGTGTTCTGTGTCACCTTGTCTATCTCGTCGAGGATGAAGACGGGGTTGCTGGAACCGGCCTTCTGAATGCTCTTAATGATACGACCTGGCATAGCGCCGATATAGGTACGACGGTGGCCGCGAATCTCGGCCTCATCGTGCAGACCGCCCAGAGACACACGTACATACTTGCGCTTCATGGCCTCGGCAATAGACTTACCCAGAGAGGTCTTACCAACTCCTGGAGGGCCATAGAGGCAGAGGATAGGACTCTTCAAGTCGCCACGCAGAGAGAGTACGGCCATATATTCCAGGATGCGCTCCTTCACCTTCTCCATGCCGTAGTGGTCGTGGTCCAGAATCCTCTGTGCACGCTGCAGATTCAGATCGTCCTTGGTATATTCTCCCCAAGGCAGCGATACGAACGTTTGCAGATAGTTCAGTTGCACGTTGTAGTCAGGGCTCTGGGGCTGGAGGTTGTCCAGTTTGTCGGCCTCTTTGTAGAAAATACGTGCTGTCTCATCAGACCATTTCTTGTTTCTGGCCTTACGCAGTAACTCTGCTTTTTCTGGCTGCTGCTGGTTGCCCATCTCAGCCTGCAGGTTCTTAATCTGCTGCTGCAGGAAATAGTTTTTCTGTTGTTCGTCGATATCCTCGCGGGTCTTATTGCGGATGTCTGTCCTTAACTTCTGTAGGTTCATCTCGCGGTTCAACGCTTTCATAGTTCCAAAGAGGCGCTCCTTGACGCTTTCCACGCTAAGCAACTTGATTTTCTCCTGAATGGTGAAAGGCATGTTGGAACAGATGAAACTCAGCATCATCTCGTCGTTGTGAATATTGCGAATGGCAAAGGTTGCCTCATCACTCATCTCCTCGGCCATCGATACATACTCCTCGGCCATGCGGCGCAAATCTTCAACGGCAGCCTTCCATTCACTGTCGTGCTTATCGGGATGCAGGTCGGGCATTGGTGTTACTTCTCCTTTGAGATAAGGAGTCTCCTTAGTCAGTCTGTCAAGGTGGAAACGGCTCTGGGCCTGCACAATAACGGTGGTGTTGCCACTAGGCAGGGTGAACTGCTTCACAATCTTGGCAGATACGCCGTATTCGTACAGGTCGCTAAGGGTGGGCGACTCAGTATCCGGATCGCGCTGACATACCACACCAATTAACTCTCCATGTTTCTCAGCCTGCTTCGCCAATTTCATGCTAGGAACACGTCCAAGCACGATGGGCCATACGACACCGGGGAATAAAACGATATTTCTAACGGGAAGTATAGGTAATTCCGAAGGCATTTCGGTGTTAATCATGTCTATAAAATCACCTTCAATATCGGCTATCATAGAGATAGGCTTATTGTTAAACTGATTGTCACTCATCTTAATTTTAAACTCCATAATTCGCTTGCAAAGGTACGAATTTTAATTGATATTTTGAGTAAGGATAGTAGATAATTAACAAAAAATGTATATCTTTGTGCCCTAAATATGGCAAACGACTATTTCAAGTTCAAAAAATTTACTATTTATCAAGGAAAATGTGCGATGAAAGTGGGTACTGACGGTACTTTGCTTGGAGCATGGGCAGATGGTGGTCAACGGATTCTGGATATTGGTACTGGGACGGGATTGATTGCCATCATGATGGCTCAGCGTTTTCCTGATGCTCAAGTGACGGGTATAGACATCGTTCCGTCTGCTGTGGTGCAGGCTAGCGAGAACGTGAAAGCCTCGCCTTTTGCTGATAGAATCACAATAGTGGAAGCGGATGTGTGTCGGTTTGAGGGACAATACGATTGTATCGTCTCTAATCCTCCTTTCTTTGAACAGTCGCTGGCATGTCCTGATACCTTGCGCTCGCTGGCGCGTCACGACACGAGCCTGTCGTATGCCAGCTTGTTTAAAGCTGTCAGGTCGCTTCTGACTGACCAGGGCATCTTCTCGCTCGTTGTACCTTTCGATTATAGAAATAAGGTATTTGAGGAGGCTGCCATGAATGGTTTCTTCCTGCACAGAGAATGGTCGGTTCAAACAACGCCTCGCAAACAACCGAAGCGCCTTCTCTTATCGTTTGCTCTTCATAGTTGTGAGTCGATAGACACAGGAGTTGGTCTCATAGAAGACGCTCCCGGCCTACGCTCTTCATGGTACGCAGATTTAACTGCTCCTTTTTACCTCCACTAGTGTTAGAGGTGGTTCACCAACACGGCTGCAATCACCATGATGGCTGCAATCACGCAGAGGATTCTGAATGCCCATTTCGCAATCAGTTTCTTCATGCGAATGGAGTTCAGCGCTTCTCTTTTGAAACGTGTAGCATCATCTTCCTTATGATGGTGATGATGGTGGTGGTGATGATGATTGATGTTTTCTGACATGATATTTAATGTTTGATAATCGTCACGTTTGAATGAAGGCCACTCTCTACAGGTGTCCACTCATCGTATGTTGTTTTCTTGTAATTGATATCTACAACGTTGATTTCCTCCATCTTGCGCCATTTCACACCCTTCTTGTCGAGGTCGCTAATACGGTTGGCTGGCAGGTTGGTTACCTCGATGCGAATCAGATTGTCGCCCTCCTTCAGTACGTTATCGCAACTGAGTACGTAGGGCACTGACCAAGCACAGCCCACAAACTGGTTGTTGATATAGACGCGGGCCGACTCGCGTACGTCGCCCAGGTCAATAGTCCATGCATGGGCATCCGCAAGGTCTTTCTTCTTGAGGTTGAGGTGGGTGGTATAGACACCTGTTCCCATCGTGATGCGTGTCTTTTCGTCTAAGGTTTCCCAAGTCTGAAGCTTGTCCAGTTGGTAGGTTTTTCCTACTGCTGGTGCTTCGTCAACGAACGAAAGCGTCCATTTGCCGTTCAGGTCGTAGGTCTTCACTGGTACTTTAGCTTCATCCTCCAGACGGGGCACTTGTTGGAAGTGGCTTTTCTTGTTGAATGTTTGCAGTATCATTGACTCTCCGCTGCGCAGACTGATGAGAATCTGACGACCATTCTGCTTGACGGCATTACATTTGCCATTGAGCGGGTTGAACCAAAGGGCATCCTCATAATCTACTGGTAATGAGACGTATTCACAGACATCCTCAGGACTTAGGTTGGCAATGAAATAATGGTAGCCATTGGCATTCTTGCGTCGGATGGCTTTCAATCCCAACCGGGTCTTCATGGCTTCTGCTTTAGCTGCTTCACCCATCTCTTTTTCGTTGACGCCATAGATAATATGGGCACCTTGTGCCTTGAGCTGATCAATGTGTTTCTTGACGTTCTCGGGCATCTTTCCGCTACCGGGGATAATGAGTCCCTTATAACTTGTGCCGCCCTGGGTGATGAGTTGTCCGTTCACGCACTTGGTGTCCATCAACAGGCGTTCAGAGATATAGTCACAGTCGTAACCGGCCTTGTCGATAGCTAAGATACTCTTGATGAAATCGGGGGCCAGTTTTCCCATGGCGTGAATAGAAAATTGCATCAGGAGTTTGCCCGTATTCTTCTGCCACATATCACGTACGGGCAGGTAAACGAGGAAGTCATTATCGGGCTGTCCCATCTGTAGAAAACTCTGACAGCGAGATACATAGTCCATGAAGTAGGGAGCGTCGCGCCAAATACTGTTGGTAGGACTCATGTCGATGGAGGCATAAAACTTCCACCCTGGCCACTCGTCGTTCTTGGGTGAATAGCAGGTGCCGTGGAAGAACATGTGGTTGACGCCTGCGCAGAACATCAGGTCAATGTCGGGCTTGAGCTGTGACAACGACGTACGGAAATGTTCTGTCAACCAGGTGAAGGTCTCACTGGAGGTATAAGGCTTGCCACAGATATGTGCTGCTGATGGCGCGTATTTCAGCATCGAGAAATCTGAGTCGTTCTTGCGCGTCTTACCCTTGTCCTGGCGCAATCCCTTGATACCAAACTCGCTCAGTCCGAAACCTTCTATCTCTGGGATATCCACAGCAGCATAACAGTCTATGAGGTTGGCAGGAGAACCATGGGCCTGATTACGTGTGATAGCCCCGTGCTTGTGGGCCCATGCCGTCCATTGGTTGGTGAAATTCTCGAGCAACAGGTCGCCCAGAGTCTCGCGATAGTCGCTCAGCACCTTGGGATCATAGGCTATCAGTTCAGGCAGATGTTCCTCCAGTTTATAGCCGCGACGTTTCTCGAATTCCTCCAAGAGCGTAGGTGTCCATGTAGCATCAGCCACCTCGTAGGAGTCGTTGAAGAACGTGTGAGGGTAGGGCGTATTCGTACGTTCGAAAGTTTCCTCGATATGTTTGAGGTAATTGGCCACCGCTCTCTTGTCAAAATGGTCGATGACCAGTCCTTCTCCACCAGGCGCAGCACGTTTTACGCGCATCACGCCATATTTGATATACACAGCCACCAACTTGGCCTGTTGCGATGTGCGATAGGTCAGGTTGCTGCCGGTAACTTGTCGAGTTACATCACGAACTTGTTTGCCTTCATAGAGCATCACTTTCTCCAGGAAGGCGTTCTTGGCATCTTTCTCGGAGGGCGACAAATCGATAGTGCCGGTTCCGTTGATGTCTTTTTCAACGAAGACTACACGACATGCCGACTCTTTTAGAGGTACCCACGGACCGCCGAAAGGCCATCCTGTACCAGTCGCCATATCTACCTCAATACCATTGCGCTCTGCCTGGGTCATCGTATAGCGCAACATGCTCATCCATTTGTCAGAGAGGTAGGGAATATTATTCTGCTGATTGCCCTGAACACCGTAGAGAGGGGTTATCTCGATGGCTCCGATGCCGTGTTTCCCATATTCAGAGAGATTCCATTTGAGGTTGTCTTGATCGACGGCAGATCCCAGCCACCACCAGCGTGTACCAGGTTTGGCTTCTGGTGTTACTGTAGGCCATGACTGTGCTTGAATAGTCAGCGCCAATGAGGCGAAAGCGATAGAAGAAATAACTCTTTTCATATCTTTAATTGCCGTCGGGCTTTACATTTTCCGCAATACGTGATGGAGCCCATTTGAAGGTCTTCCAATCATCTGGTTGTGCAGGGTTGAAGTCCTGCCAGTCGGCACGCAAGAACTTCACAATAGGGAGGTTCAATTGCTTCATGCCCATCACCACACACTTGGCCACTTCGTAGGCACCATAGGTGTTGAAGTGGGTATTGTCTGCCAGTTCGCGTCCGTACACCTCCTTGGGATAATGCACCAAGGCGCGTTTTGAATCCTCATAGCCCAGTGTCTCGAAGAATGTCTTTGTCAGACGATTCAGATCAATCAAGGGCACATTCTCTTTCTCTGCAACCATCTTCATGGCTGCAGGGAAGTCGCCATGTGTATTCTTTAGTGTCTTCTTATCATCATTGAAGGCACGGCGTTGGGTGGGAGTGCAGAAAACAATGTCTGCACCTTTCTTACGTACCTGATCTACGAATATCTTCAGTTGATACTGGTAGTGGTACCAGGCACCGTCGCCGGGTTTCTTTTCTTTTTCATCATTATGTCCGAACTCCACGAATACGTAGTCGCCTTTCTTGAGTGTGGTCAGAATTTTGTCCAGACGGTTGGAGGCGATAAACGTGCGCGCTGTCAGTCCGCTTTCCGCATGGTTGCTGATAGCCACCTCAGGACCAAACCAGCGGGTAATCATCTGTCCCCACGAGGCCCAGGGTTCATAGTTCTGGTCAACAACGGTGGAATTGCCACAGAGGTAGATGGTGGGCACGTCGGCCTTTTCTATATGAATACTCTTTACTGCAGGCATGCTGCCGTTGAATTCCAATGTCAGTTTGTCGTCCCAAGTGAAGTAAGCCTTCTCGCGATCTTTGATTTTTACACGATTCTTCTCGTCAATCTGCGGTGTGCGCTTATTGACTGTGAAGGTCACTTCCTGCGTGTCCTTGGCTTTCTTTGTGGTGATGTTGTCCATCATCAGGCGGCGTCCCTCAGCACGTACTGTGGTGTTTGAGTTTTTCTTACCGCCCAGCACCACCTTTACCAGATAGTTGCCATCGGGCACTTTCACGCTGAAGTAAAAGGGTTCCGTAGGCTTCTTACTGTCGGGTGCGGGCAGCACATCATAACCAAATCCCTGTGAATCACTATACACAGGTTGCTTTTTTGATAAGTCAAAGTCAAATGTCTGTGCCGATAATGTCACAGGCATCAGGGCTGTGATAGCCAGAATAGTTTTTTTGAACATAAAGTAGTTTTTAGTTTGCATTTGGGATGCAAAATTACATTTTTTTCCTTTATAAACAAAATATTTTATGCATTTTCGTGTGAAATGGGTCATTCAAAGGGATAATCTCAGATGGAACGTTGTGATTCTTTATTGGAAATCATAGTCATTTTCATAGTGGTCGAAAGTCAGTCCGTCGGTACTGCCGTAAGCGGAGAGTATCTTCATGATATCTTCCTGCTGACTGGGCGTCAGTTTGTTGTCGCCGTGATGGTAGCGATAATAAGGGCCGTTGCCACTGCTGAAGTAGTTCTTCACTTTCCGGCGTGCCTCTGCTTTCTGATAATATGGCACGTTGTTATAAATATTGGTGAAGCCCCACGCTTTCTTTATCAGTTTCGCCTCGTTGTAGCGCTGACACGGTCCATTCTGCCATGCTGATGGCAGAATGGCATGTCCGCTGGATTGGTTGTCTGACGTAAGCAGGTAGGCCTGATAGTGCATACACTTTTCTCGGAGCTGACATGTTTCGTTGAAACAAACGGCATATCCCCAGGGGATATTTTTAAGTTTTAGCTGATTTTCCATAGGACTTAACATTAAATAATTCTAATAGTTTGATTATAAATGATTTATGATTTAATTTGGCGCTTCAACACCTAACATAAGACTTAACATAGAGTTAACACAGACCTAACATGCCCGTTCATGCAGCCCGCAACGGGATGACTTTGTAGAAGGCCACATTACTATGGTCGGCATAATCGTAACCGAGGTTTGTCATCGCTACTCCCACACGCACTTTGTTGCCGTGATTGATTTCTACGGTAGGATATTCCTTCTGGATGTGGCTCAGCAGCATTTTGGTGTTCATCAGCTTGGGAGTTTCGCCCTCCTTGGGCTTGCGGAAGCATATCTCCACCATCTCTGCAATATCTTTCTGTTCCACATAGTTCTGGTTGAGTTGCTGGATGCGCTCCACCTCGTCGTTTGAGAACCAATACGGAGTCTTGGCTACGGTTAGTTCGTAAACCAACTGCGAATAGAGTTGCTGATAGTCAATCTCTCCTGTGTTATCGATATACTGTCCGTTGGGTATTGTCACACAGATGTATCGACGACTGCCTGTAGCATCTGTCAGCGGGTGGGGATTGTTGGTAGTAGCTACAAACGAGGCATAACGGATGCGGTCTTCCTGTGAGGCACCATAGATAGGACGCCCGTTGACCTTATTCTTTGAGAGTGTCTGCTTCAGCGCAGCATGCTGACTGGGGCGAATGGCATCCAGTTCGTCGAGGTTCACCAGCAGATTATTGGTCAGGGCCATCTCCTTATCGAATTTGTTCGATAGGTTCAGATGATCCAAGTAATATTGGCGCAACTCTGGTGGAAGCAGTCGATGAAAGAAGGTTGTCTTTCCGCATCCCTGAGCACCAATCAGCGTGGGCACACATTCGTTTCCGTGAAGGGTGTCCATCTGAAGCCAGTGAGCCACCGTCGAACGGAGCCATGTTGAGAGATAGCCTTGCTGTTCGGAAGTGATGCCTGGCAGGCGACAGAATAATCTGCCGATGTGGTTTTGTCCGTCCCACTTTGGTAGTTGTTTCAGGTAGTCGCCTATAGGATTATGTACGGGTACATCTTCTGAATATACGTACTCCATGATTTCCGTCTTCGGACTTCCCTTCTCGCATACCTGCTCCTTCTTGGCTCTGCGTATGATGCTGTTGAGCACCTCATGAGTCAGTGGGCGCCAAGTTTTTTCCGACAGCTTTTTGCTCTCGGCTTCGTCGCTTGGCTTGTTCATGAACTCCACCTTTCCATTCAACTCATTGCGACGGAAGGCGTAATTTTCGTTTAGAAACAACTCTACAGCAAGTGTTGTCTCTAGGGCAGCATTCGTAGCTTCCCCATTGATAAATGGTTTGTTGGTCATAAAAAGATTTTAAAAAGTTAAACGAATTCCTTGGTTCTTGTTCCTTGGTTGAACAGGTGCTTTACACAGCATTTGTTTTCAAGTGCAAAGATACAAAATTTTAAGCCGTTTTGCAAGAGTTTTGGCAAAAAAGTGCACTTCTTTTTGAAAAAAGTTATCGAATTGTTGAAATGCTGAATTTTTTACGGTTCCTGTTAGGTCTTATGTTAGGTCTGTGTTAACTCTATGTTACCTCTTATGTTACCTCTTAGGGTGGGCGTTTACTTTGTAATCAGTTTATTATCAGATATTTGAGTTTGCTAATGTTAAGTCTTACCTAAAAAACAATTTATCCTTAATATTTTGTCCTTATTAGACTGAAATCGTAAAATGGCATAGTAAAAACAATTCCCAAGTGTGGGACTGCTTTGGTCCCAACGTGGGACTGTTTTAGTCCCAGTGTGGGAATAAGATACTCCCATCGTGGGACTACGCCGTAAAATGGCTGCTTCTTTGTTCTCAGTAACCAGCACCTGTATAATATAGTATGCTATTTGTCTACAGAAAAGTATCTTCTCTTAAAATTTGTATAATTTTGCGTAGAAGTATTTCTGTTTGAAATTTTATTTGTATCTTTGCAGTTGTATCTGCCCTTTGTGGCTATGATGTCCTCTGAGGAGGACGGAGCCGTTGGGTGGAGCACTACATATTGAAAGGCGTTACTGACGCTTTGTTTTTGGATCCATCGAAACTACCA
>CAMOGP010000025.1 GCA_946614175.1 uncultured Prevotella sp.
TGAAGCCGAGATTCCTGAAGTGGACGGATGGTACGGGAAGTTTAATTATAAGGAGCTATTAAAAAGACTCCAGACTCAAGAGAAAGAACTATCTACTCCTCTCCCTGCAGGGAGAGGTTGGGAGAGGGTCTTGACTACCCCTTCACATTATGCCTACATCAAGATTAGTGAGGGCTGTGACCGCCACTGTGCGTACTGCGCTATCCCATTGATTACGGGCAGGCATCAGAGCCGCCCCATGGAGGAGATTCTGGATGAGGTGCGCTGGCTGGTAAGCCAAGGTACAAAGGAGTTTCAGATTATCGCCCAGGAACTGACCTACTACGGCATAGACCTGTATGGCGAACAGCGTATAGCTGAGCTCATAGAACAGATGGCGGATATCGAAGGCGTGGAATGGATTCGTCTGCATTACGCCTATCCCACACATTTCCCCTGGCGCCTGCTCGACGTGATGCGCGAGAAGAAAAACGTGTGCCGCTACCTGGATATCGCCCTGCAGCATATCAGCGACCATATGTTGACACGTATGCGCCGCAACACCACGAAGGCAGAGACGATGGCACTCATCGAGCGGATGCGACGTGAGGTGCCCGGCATCCATATCCGTACTACCCTGATGGTAGGCTTCCCTGGCGAGACCGACGAGGACTTCCAAGAATTGGTGGACTTTGTGAAATGGGCGCGCTTTGAGCGTATGGGGGCCTTTGCCTATTCCGAGGAGGACGGTACGTATTCGGCCGACCACTACGAGGACGACGTGCCCGAGGACGTGAAGCAGCGCCGACTGGATAAGCTGATGCGCGTGCAGCAGAATATCAGTGCGGATATAGAGGCCGAGAAGGTGGGACAGACGCTGCCCGTCATTATAGACCGCACGGAGGGCGATTACTATATTGGTCGCACGGAGTTCTGCTCGCCCGAGGTAGATCCCGAGGTGCTGATTCGTCAGGACGTGAAACTGGAGATTGGAAAGATATACCAAGTGAAGATTACGGACTCTGAGGAGTTTGACCTCTACGGAGAAGTGATTAATTGATAATTGACAATTGATAATTGACAATTGGATGAATAACAAGGAATTTATAAGCATACTGGCTGGTCGCACGGAGAAGAAAACCTCCGAGACACAGAAGATGGTGGAGTCGCTGATAGCAGTGATGAGCGACTGTTTTCAGGAGGGCGACAGCGTGCAGATGGCCAATTTTGGCAATTTTGAAGTGAAGAAAAAACTGGAACGTGTGATGGTAAACCCCACCACCGGACAGCGTATGCTGGTGCCACCAAAACTGGTTCTGGCCTTCAAACCTAATCCTACCTGGAAGGATAAGATCAAAAAAGGAGGAGCTGAGTAATGAGTAAGATATTCATGACTGAATTGGCCGACATGCTAGCTCAGAAAGCTGGTATCAGTAAACGCGAGGCACAGCAGTTCTTGACGGATTTCATAGAGACGATACAGGACGGTGTGAACAACGATAAACTGGTAAAAATCAAAGGGCTTGGCACGTTTAAGGTGATTGATGTAGATGCGCGTGAGAGCGTCAACGTGAACACAGGTGAGCGTGTCATCATCGAGAGTCATCAGAAACTGACGTTTACGCCCGATGCGGCGATGAAAGAATTGGTGAACAAGCCCTTCTCACAGTTTGAGACCGTAGTGCTCAACGACGGCGTTGAGTTTGATGATGAGCCGGAGGTGGAAGAGCCCACTATCGCTGAGGAAACACCCGAGCCCGTTGTAGAACCGACTCCCGAGCCGGAGCCCGAACCTGTTATCGTTCCCGAGCCAGAACCCGAGCCTGTTGTTGTTCCTGAGCCGGAACCCGAACCGGTCATCGTTCCTGAGTCAGAGCCAGAACCAGTTGTAGTTCCAGAACCAGAACCAGAGCCTATGCCCGAGCCCGAGCCTGAGGCAGACCCCGCTCCTGTAGAAGAGGAAGTGGCAGAGGAAGCAGAGGAAAAGTCGGCTTCCTACTGGTGGTTGTGGCTGCTGATAGCCATTATCGCCTGCGTCATCAGTTTCGCTGGAGGCTATCTCTACGGCCGTCATATGGAAATGCAGGAATTCTTTGCAGAAGACGCTCCTGCCGACACTGCCGCCGTACAGGCAGCACCCGTAGTAGAGGTGAAGGATACCGCCAAGGTAGACACCATGCAGGTGAAACCCGAGGCAGAGGAGCAGGCAGAAGTGAAAGAGCCCGAGGTGAAACAGCCCGAACCCGAGGTGAAGCAGCCAGAGCCAGAACCCGAGTGGAAGAAATACGACGCAATGGACGTGAGAGTTCGTACAGGTGCTTATGGCATCGTGGGTACAGACCGCATGGAGAAAGTACGTCAGGGCGACACCATGAAACGTATAGCTAAACGTACGTTGGGCGAAGGGATGGAATGTTATATAGAGGTTTATAATAATATGACCACTAGCGACCTGAAAGAAGGTCAGGAGGTGAAGATTCCCCAATTGAAACTGAAGAAATACTTAAGACAGAACAAAACAAACAATAAAAATTAACTATGGCAGAAAATATTGATATCCGCGAACTGAACATGCGGATTGAACAGCAAAGCTCTTTCGTCACCAATTTGGTGACTGGTATGGATCGTGTGATTGTAGGACAAAAACACTTAGTTGACTCTCTGCTCATCGGACTGTTGAGTGACGGCAATATCCTTCTGGAGGGTGTTCCTGGTCTTGCTAAGACGTTGGCAATCAAAACATTGTCACAACTGATTGATGCGAAATATAGTCGTATTCAGTTTACTCCAGACCTGTTGCCTGCCGACGTGACTGGTACGATGATATATTCACAGAAAGATGAAAAATTCTTGGTGAAACAGGGACCAGTGTTTGCTAACTTCGTGTTGGCCGACGAGATTAACCGTGCACCAGCCAAAGTGCAGAGTGCACTGCTAGAAGCCATGCAGGAGAAGCAGGTGACCATCGGTAGCGAGACCTTCAACCTGCCCACACCATTCCTGGTGATGGCTACGCAGAACCCCATTGAGCAGGAGGGTACTTATCCGCTGCCCGAGGCACAGATGGACCGTTTCATGTTGAAGGTGGTTATCGGCTATCCAACGTTAGAGGAAGAGAAACTGATTATCCGTGAGAATATTGCTGGCAGTATGCCTAAGGTGACTCCTGTAACCACAAAGGAGGAGATTTTGAAAGCCCGTGAGGTGGTGCGCGAGGTGTATATCGACGAGAAGATTGAGCAGTATATTGCCGACATCGTCTTTGCAACTCGCTATCCCGACCGCTATGGCCTGAAGGATATGAAGAACTTGATTTCATTTGGTGGTTCGCCCCGTGCCAGCATCAACCTGGCAAAGGCTTCACGTGCTTACGCTTTCATCAAGCGTCGTGGATACGTGGTGCCTGAGGATGTACGTGCTGTGGCTCACGACGTGTTGCGTCACCGTATCGGACTGACCTATGAGGCCGAGGCATCTAATGTGACCAGCGAGGAAATTGTGTCTAAGATTATTAATAAGGTAGAAGTGCCCTAAGGAGTTAAGAATTAAGAGTTAAGATGTAAGAAGTAAGATGTAAGAAGTAAGATGTAAGAAGTAAGATGTAAGAAGTAATTCTAAAGTCCTACATCTTACGCGCAGCGAAGCGAGCATACATCTAAATTCTTAAATCTAAATTCAAAAATACGAAAGATGGAGACATCTGAGATATTAAAAAAGGTAAGAAAGATTGAAATCAAGGCGCGCGGACTGAGTGCCAACATCTTTGCAGGTCAGTATCACTCGGCCTTCAAAGGACGTGGTATGGCCTTCTCGGAGGTTCGTGAGTACCAGTATGGTGATGATGTGCGCGATATCGACTGGAACGTAACGGCCCGCTTTAACAAACCTTTTGTTAAGGTGTTTGAGGAGGAGCGTGAACTGACGGTGATGCTACTTATTGACGTGAGTGGTTCGCTGGACTTTGGTACGCAGAAGCAGTTGAAGCGCGACGTCATTACTGAGATTGCTGCCACACTGGCCTTTTCGGCTATCCAGAACAATGATAAGATCGGCGTTATCTTTTTTTCTGACAAGATTGAAAAATACATCCCACCAAAGAAGGGCCGCAAGCATATTCTGTATATCATACGCGAAATGTTGGACTTCCACGCTGAGAGCCGTCGTACAGACTTGGCCCAGGCAGTGGAGTTCCTCACCGGTGTGAGCAAACGCAAATGTACGGCTTTCATCCTGAGCGATTTCTACACACATCAGGACTTCCTCCAGCAACTGACTATTGCTAACAGAAAGCACGATGTGGTGGCTATTCAAGTGTATGACAAGCGTGCCTGTGAATTGCCTGACGTGGGACTGATGAAGGTTGTTGATGCCGAAACGGGCTATGAGCAGTATGTGGATACAAGCAGCAGGAAACTGCGTGATGCCTATCACCGCTACTGGCTGTCCCGGCAGGCAGAACTGAAAGAGACCTTTGCAAAGAGTAATGTGGATAGTGTCAGTATTGCTACTGACGACGACTACGTGAAGTCTATGTTGGGTCTGTTTAAACAAAGAGGATAACATGAAAAAAATAGTAATCATATTTCTCATCTCTTACCTCTCTTCTCTTTCTTCTCTGGCTCAGGTCAAGGTAGAATCCAGATTGAGTAGCGTTGAGATGCTGGTAGGACAACAGGTAGAGCTCTCTCTGTCGGCAACGACCAGTGAGAATGCCAATGTTATCTTTCCGAAGGAAGCATTACTGCCCGATGGTATAGAGGTGCTTGGTTTTGTGGAGGTGCCCGATGAGAAGGTGGATGGTGGCCTGGTGTGTCACCGCAGAAATTATGTACTGACATCTTTTCAGGATACGCTCTATTACCTACCACCGCTCTCGGTGAATGTCGATGGTAAGGACTACTCGGCTAATCAGTTGGCCCTGAAGGTGTTGACGGTAGATGTGGACACCACGAACTACGAACAGTACTTTGGACCGAAGGATGTGCAGGATAATCCCTTTGACTGGGAACTCGACGATTGGGCTTTGCCTTTCTGGTTGAGTGTGCTGCTGTTGGTGCTTTTGGCTGTGCTGTATTACCTGTATATCCGATTGCGTGACAACAAGCCCGTGATTGCTCATATCCGTATCGTAAAACGACTGTTGCCCCATCAGAAGGCAATGAAGGCAATAGAGGAAATCAAGGCCGATAAGATGGTGAACTCTGAAGATCCGAAGGAGTATTACACTCGACTCACCGATGCGCTGCGTAAGTATATCGAGGAGCGCTACGGCTTCAACGCAATGGAGATGACCAGTAGTGAGATTATCGACCAGTTGATGAAGAATGCAGATCAGGAGTCGCTCGCAGAATTGCGTCAGCTCTTCCTCACCGCCGACCTGGTGAAGTTTGCGAAGTACTCCACGCTAATTAATGAGAATGATGCCAACCTGGTAAGTGCTGTTGACTTTATCAATAAGACAAAGATAGAACAGCCTGTAAGTCAGGAGCCTGTGAAACCGCAGTACACGCAGGAGGAACAGGAGACACGCAAGCGCCGCCTGGTGCTGAAGACCACGATTGCCGTCATCGCTGCCGGCTGTGTGGTTATCTTCGGTGCCATTGCGTACTACATCTATGGGTTACTGTAAAACTGTTGAATGATGGAATTTGCAAATAAAGAATATCTGTTTCTGCTTCTGCTTATCATACCTTATGTCGTGTGGTATGTGATGTTCAGAAAGAAGAGCGAGCCTACGATACTGATGGCCGATACCTATGTATTCCGTTTTACGGAGCGCAGTTGGAAGGTGACGCTGATGCCTGTTCAGCTCTTCCTGCGCATCTTGGCATTCACGATGCTGGTGGTAGTGCTGGCACGTCCTCAGACGCACGACTCGATGCAGAATGAGAATATTGAGGGTATCGATATCATGTTGGCTATGGACGTGTCAACGTCTATGTTGGCTGAGGACCTGCGTGATGATGCCCGTGATATTACCAACCGTATGGAGGCAGCAAAGGCAGTGGCGGCTGAATTTATTGCCGGGCGACCTAATGATAATATAGGTCTGACCATCTTTGCTGGTGAAGCCTTTACACAGTGCCCTATGACGATAGATCATGCCTCACTGTTGTCATTATTGCACAATGTACGTACAGATATCGCTGCCCGCGGACTGATAGAGGATGGTACGGCTATCGGTATGGGTCTGGCTAATGCGGTGAGTCGACTGAAGGATTCGAAGGCGAAGAGTAGGGTTGTTATCCTACTAACCGATGGTAGTAACAACCGTGGTGACCTGTCGCCGATGACGTCGGCAGAGATTGCTCAGAGTCTGGGTGTACGTGTGTATACCATTGGTGTGGGTACAAATGGTACGGCACGCTATCCGTTGTCGGTAGGTGGCGGTGTGCAGTATATCCAGGTGCCTGTAGAGATTGACACGAAGACGCTGACCGATATAGCAAATACGACAAACGGAAAGTTCTATCGTGCCCGTAATGCCGAAGAACTGCGTGAGATTTATCATGAAATTGATAAGTTGGAGAAATCCAAGATTGAAGTGCAGCGTTACAGTCGCCGCTATGAAGACTATCAGAAGTATGGTTTGATAGCTCTGGGTGCCTTGTTGCTGGAGATACTTCTTAGAATAACGATCTTTAGGAGGATACCATAATGTTTAGATTTGAAAACCCTGAATACCTGTGGCTGTTGGTGGCCGTGGCTGTGCTGGCCTTGGTCCGCTTTGTCACTTATTTCAACCAGAAGAAAAGACTGCATAGGTTTGGAGATCCGATACTGATAAAGCAGTTGATGCCCGATGTGTCGCGCTGGCGTCCGCTGGTGAAGTTTTGCTTACTGGAATTGGCTTTGGTACTCGTTATCCTGATGTTGGCGCGTCCTCAACAGGCCAACGGCATTAGTCAGGAGAAACGCTCTGGTATAGAGACGGTTATAGCATTGGATATCAGTAATTCTATGCGTGCAGAGGATGTAGCTCCTACACGTCTGGACCGTGCGAAGATGATGGTGGAGAATATGGTGGAGAATTTTATCAACGATAAGATTGGACTGATTGTCTTTGCTGGCGATGCCTTTGTGCAGTTGCCTATCACTAGCGACTATGTGTCGGCAAAGATGTTTCTGAGCACCATCGACCCATCGATGATTGTAAATCAGGGCACGGATATCGCTGGTGCCATAGAGATGGCCAGTCATAGTTTTACGCAGCAGGAGCATGTGGGCAAAGCCATCATCGTGATAACTGACGGTGAGGACCATGAGGGTAATGCCGTGGAGGCGGCTAAGGCGGCTCACGAACAGGGCTTCAACGTGTATGTATTGGGTATCGGTTCGACGAATGGTGCTCCTGTGCCCGACCCTGATACTGGAAACTATATGATTGATAATCAAGGCAACACGGTGATGTCGCGTCTCAATGAAGATATGTGTCGTGAGGTGGCTCAGGCCGGTGGTGGTGCCTATATCCACGTAGACAACAATAGTAGTGCTCAGCGTCTGCTAGACGAGGAATTGGATAAACTAGAGAAGGGAGAAACCACCATCTACAGCGATTATGCTGAGTTGTTTCAGTATGCTGCGGCATTCGCCTTGCTGCTCTTAATCATTGAAATATGTATCTTGGATCGCAGGAATCCTATATTCAAGAAAATAAAACTCTTTAAGCGATAATGAGACACTTTGGATTTTATATTATCATATCACTTCTGCTGACAACGTTGTCTGTCTCTTCGTATGCAGACAATCGACAGGCACGCAAACTGATTCGTAAGGGTAATGCGCTCTTCAGGGCCGATAAGCGCCAGGAGGCTCAGGTGGACTATCTGAAAGCTTACCGTGCCGACAGCACGGATGCGCGCGTGCAGTATAACCTCGCCACATCGATGTTTCCGCAAGACTTCAAACTAGTGCAGAAGGAACGTTGTGACACGATGGCGATAATGTTTGAGCGTGCTGCTCAGGCCGAAACGAATCCGTTGCGTAAAGCGAAGGCTTATCATAATGAAGGCGTGGCTTTTCAGGGCGTGAAGGATTTTGGTAAGGCTATCGAAGCTTATAAGAACGCGCTGCGCTGTAATCCTAATGATGATGAGTCGCGCTATAACCTGGTGTTGTGTCAGCGTCAAATGAAGAACAAGGGCGGCGGCCAAAATAACCAGCAGCAAGATAAAAAAGACCAGCAGAATCAGCAGCAACAGCAGCAGGAGAAACAAGAGAAGCAAGAGAAACAGGACCAGCAGAAACAGCAGCAAGAACCGCCGATGAGCAAGGAAAATGCAGAACAGTTGCTGAATGCGGCTATGCAGCGTGAGAAAGAGACTCAGAAACGTATGAAGGAGGCTCAGCAGCAGCCCCGTCGACGCAGGATTGAGAAAAACTGGTAATGAATTGGTCGAAGGTGAAAGATTTTTGTTGAATAATGAAAGATATGATTAGACTTTGTATAGAGAAGAAAAGAGAACAGGGGACTACTATGATTGCATGCGTCGTTCTATTCCTCATTTCTCATTTCTCATTTCTCCCCTTGGCGGCGCAGACGCTGACTGCCAATGCACCGCAGCAGGTAGCAGTGAATCAGCAGTTCCGACTGACCTATACGGTGAACACGCAGGATGTGAAGGGATTTCGTGTCGGACAGATTCCATCAGAAGCTTTTGAAGTGCTGATGGGTCCGAGTACTAGCACACAGTCGAGCTTCAGCATGGTTAACGGACATACGTCTCAGTCGTCAACGGTGACATATACTTATATATTATGTGCGCTGAAGAATGGTACGTTTACAATTCCAGCTGCTACGATCACAGCCGAAGGTAAGCAGATTTCTTCAAAAGCATTGAAGATACAGGTCAGTGGTACTGCCCAGTCCAATGGCGGTCGTAGCAGTCAGCCGTCTGAGATGAGAGCTGCTGGTTCACGGATATCAGGTTCAGACCTGTTTATCAAGGTGAGTGCCTCAAAGAAACATGTGGTAGAACAGGAGCCAGTGTTGCTGACTTACAAGGTCTATACGCTGGTCAGTCTGACTCAATTGGAGGGAAAAATGCCAGACCTGAAAGGCTTCCATACGCAGGAGATTCCTCTGCCTCAAGAGAAGAGTTTTAAGATAGAGCAGTTTAACGGGCGCAACTATAAGACAGTGACGTGGAGCCAGTATGTGATGTTCCCACAGATGGCGGGCAAACTGCAAGTACCTCCCATCACCTTTAATGGTATCGTCGTGCAGCAGAATCGCAACATCGACCCGTTTGAGGCTTTCTTTAATGGTGGTTCCGGTTATGTGGAGGTGAAGAAACAGATTCAGGCACCTGGCATAGAGATTACTGTTGATCCACTGCCAACGCATCCGGCTAATTTCTCGGGCGGTGTAGGAAAATTCTCAATGAAGACTGAGATAGACAGGACAGAGTTGAAAGCCAATGATCCCTTTACGGTCAAGGTAATTGTCAGTGGCGTAGGTAACCTAAAGTTAATGAAGCAGCCGGTAGTGAAATTTCCGAAGGATTTTGATACCTATGATGCAAAGATTACAGATAAGTCGCGCCTGACGATGAGCGGACTAGAGGGAAGTATGATTTATGAGTTTTTGGCCGTACCGCGTCATCAGGGACAGTACATTGTTCCTCCTGTGGAATTTGTCTATTATGACACACAGGCAAAGCAGTATAAGACGCTGACATCCGAGGAGTATCATCTCGACGTGGCCAAGGGCGAGGGTGGTGAGAGTCAGTTGCAGACCTTTACTGATCAAGAGGATATTAAGATGTTGGGTAGTGACATCCGTCATATCAAGTTGGGCGGAGCAACTATCAAGGCAGATGGTGATTATTACTTTGGTTCTGTACGTTATCTCTTGGAAATCGCTATGCTGTTAATTAGTTTTGTTTCCATGTTCCTCATATTCCGCAAGCGTGCTATGGAGAATGCCGACTTAGGTAGGGTGCGTGGAAAGAAAGCTAACAAGATTGCTACGAAGCGACTTAAGAAGGCGGCTAAGTTGATGAAGGACAACAAGCCTGGCGAGTTTTATGATGAGGCACTCCGTGCCCTGTGGGGATATGTGGGCGATAAGTTGAATATCCCCGTAGAACAGTTGTCGCGCGAGAATATCAGCGAGCGTCTATCGGTCTATCATGTAGATGCCGATGCAGTGAACCAGTTCTTGAGTGCTATCGATGAGTGCGAGTTTGAACGCTATGCTCCTGGTGATCCGAAGGGTAATATGAATAAGGTATATCAGACGGCAATGACAGCCATAGAAAAAATAGAAGAGGGAATGAATCGCAAACCGAAGAAGGGGGTTGCTACGGTAGTGTTGCTGCTCCTGATGCTGATGCCTTCATCGGCTTTTGCTTTGTCGAAGGCAGAGGCAGACAGCAGTTATGTGAACGAGAACTATCAGCAGGCTATCCAACAGTATGAGCAGTTGCTGAAAGCAGGACCCAGTGCAGAACTGTATTATAATCTTGGCAATTCATATTTTCGTATGGATAATTTTACACGTGCGGTATTAAACTACGAACGTGCGTTACTGCTCTCTCCGGGCGATGAGGATATACGTTTCAACCTGCAGTTGGCTCGTAGCAAGACGGTGGATAAGATTGTGCCGCAGTCGGAGTTTTTTGTCACTACTTGGTATCGTTCAGTGGTCAATATGCTAAGTGTTGACGGATGGGCTTTGGGAGCTGTGTTTTGTCTTTTAGGTACTATCTTCTTGCTGCTGGTCTATCTGTTCAGTTCGCCTATATGGCTGCGTAAGATAGGTTTCTTTGGCGGTCTGCTGCTGCTGATAGGCTTTGTTATGGGAAATGTTTTTGCTTGGCATCAGAAACAGATGATTGACCATCGTGATGGGGCGATTATCATGGAATCGGCTGTGACGGTGAAGAGCACGCCTGCTCAAAACGGAACCGATCTGTTTATCCTTCATGAGGGCACAAAGGTTACTATCATTGATGACACAATGGATGGTTGGCGAGAGGTACGTGTGCCTGATGGTAAGCAGGGATGGGTCGAAACTTCGCAGATTGAGGTGATTTGAGGTTTGAGATTTGAGGATTGAGGATTGAGGATTATGGAAGAATTGATACAGTTAGACAAACAATTACTGCTTTGGTTCAATGGAAGTGATTCGTTGTTCTTTGATGGTTTTGTCAAAACACTGACAACGGCTAGCACGTGGATACCACTTTATTTGGGGCTGTTTTATTTGGTGCTCAAAAATAACGACAACGTTCAGAAGGTGTTACTTGTATTGGGCTGTGCAGGGTTGTGTGCCTTCCTGGCAGGTTCTCTCAACGATTTGTTTGTAAAACCTTGGGTGGCTCGTTGGCGTCCGTCTCATGATCCTGAAATCGCAATGTTGGTGGATGTGGTTAATGGCTATCGAGGTGGGCGATATGGTTTCTTCTCATCGCATGCAGCCAACACCTTTAGTGTTGCTGTCTTTTTCGCCTTGTTGGTGCGCAGCAAAGTGCTGTCGGTGGCGCTGATACTATGGTCACTGGTGAACTGCTGGACACGTATGTATCTGGGGGTTCATTTTCCTGGTGATATTCTCTGCGGTCTGCTCTGGGGGGGTACTGTAGGTATTGGGGTGTGGTATCTGCATCAGTATGTATACAAAAAGATTAATACGCTGGATTTCTATGTTTCAACGCAATATACAACAACGGGCTACCAGAAGTCTGACGTGGATGTCGTGGTTTGCATCTTACTGCTCACAATTGTCTATGCCATTCTGAAGTCTTGTTATACACTTTATATTTAAATACAATAAATGGATACAAAACATATTCATATAAGCGATTACAATTATCCTCTGCCTGATGAGCGCATAGCTAAATTTCCGTTGGCAGAGCGCGACCACTCCAAACTGTTGCTTTATAAGCATGGTGAGGTAGGAGAGGATGTGTTCTATAATCTGGCCAGTCATCTTCCAAAGGGTGCTCTTATGGTTTTCAACAATACGAAAGTGATTCAGGCGCGCCTACATTTTCGCAAGGAGACGGGGGCCCTCATAGAGGTATTTTTGTTGGAACCGGCTTTTCCTGCTGACTACGAACAGATGTTTCAGACGCGTGGACACTGCGCCTGGTACTGTCTGGTGGGCAACCTGAAGAAATGGAAGGAAGGAACACTGGCCAGGGAACTGTCGGTCGGTGACTCAAAACTGACGATCAAGGCTACGCGCGGTGAGATGCACGGCACGAGTCATCGCATAGACTTTGAATGGGATAACCAGACGGTGTCTTTTGCGGAGATTCTAGAGTCGATGGGCGAACTGCCTATACCGCCGTATCTGAATCGTGAGACACAGGAAAGTGATAAGACAACATACCAGACGGTTTATTCAAAGATTAAGGGTAGTGTGGCCGCTCCTACAGCAGGTCTTCATTTTACGGATGCTGTGCTTCAATCACTTGATTCCAGCGGTATTGACCGTGAGGAAGTGACGCTGCATGTGGGTGCAGGAACCTTTAAACCAGTGAAGAGCGAGGAAATAGAGGGGCATGAGATGCACACAGAGTATATCTGCGTGAAGCGTCAGACTTTCGAGAAGTTGCTGAAGCATGGCTGTCAGGCTATTGCTGTGGGTACCACAAGTGTGCGTACGCTGGAGAGCTTATATTACATGGGGCTGAAGGTGATTCATAATCCTGATATTCAGGAGGACGAGTTACACGTGAACCAATGGGAACCGTATGAAAGGGAAGAGGGAAGAGGGAAGAGTGAAGAATCTGCTTCCTCTGCCATGGATGTCTCTCCACGTGCTGCTATCCAGGCTTTGCTCGACTGGCTCGACCGTAACGGGTTGGCATCGCTGCACAGCAGTACGCAGATTATCATTGCCCCTGGTTATGAATATAAGATAGTGAATATGCTTGTCACGAACTTCCATCAGCCTCAGTCCACACTGCTTCTGCTAGTGAGCGCTTTTGTGAAAGGTGACTGGCACAAAATATATGACTACGCCCTTGCTCATGATTTTCGTTTCTTGAGCTATGGCGACAGTTCGCTGATAATTCCTTAAACCTCAAATCTTAAATCTCAAACCTCAAATCAATGAAGTACGGATTAATTAAAGTGGCTGCTGCCATACCAGGTGTGCGCGTAGCCGATGTAGACTATAATGTTCAGCAGATAGAGAACCTCATTGCTCAGGCTGAGGGGAAAGGTGCAGAGATTATTGTGTTTCCTGAGTTGTCGATTACGGGGTATACCTGTCAGGACTTGTTCCGTCAGCAGTTACTGCTCGAAAAGGCCGAGGAGGCTATTATCAAGTTGCTCGACTTCACCCGTAAGTTGGATATCATCAGTGTGGTAGGTGTACCTGTGCGCATTGGTGCGCTGCTTTATAATTGTGCTGTGGTTATTCAGAGCGGTACGCTCCTGGGGGTTGTTCCAAAGACTTATCTGCCCAATTACTGTGAGTTCTACGAGAAGCGTTGGTTTGCTTCTGCTGCCGACCTCATGCCGCAGGATATCTATTTGGCAGGCAGCCTGATTCATGTATCTGCAGAATCCATTGTCTTCCGTACGTGTGACGGGGTGGGATTTGGCATCGAGATATGTGAGGATGTTTGGGCGCCTTTGCCTCCAAGTAATAACCTGGCGTTGGCTGGTGCGGATATTGTCTTGAATCTGTCTGCTACTGATGAACTGCTGGGCAAGCATAATTATCTCTGTTCTTTATTGTCACAGCAGAGTGCCCGCATGATGTGTGGCTATGTCTATAGCAGTTGTGGGTTTGGTGAGTCAACACAGGATGTGGTTTATGGTGGTAATGCCATGATTTTTGAGAATGGCCGACAACTGGCTACGGGTGATCGCTTCTCCTTGGAACCTCAGTTGCAGATTCAACAGATTGACGTAGAACGTCTGCGTGGGGAACGACAGAATAATACGACTTTCCGCACGGCGCAGGATGGTGCTGTGGCACGTGTTGTGTATGCGAAGAGTGTCAACGCACATCCCTTTGAACTGATTCGTCCGGTCAACTCGCATCCGTTTATCCCAGAAGATGAACAGATGAGCGCTTCGTGCGAGGAAATACTAAGTATTCAGACAATGGGACTCTGCCGACGACTGCATCATACGCATTGCGATAAGGCTGTGATTGGGATCAGTGGCGGTCTCGACTCTACGTTGGCCCTGCTTGTCGTGGTGCGTGCCTTCGATAAGCTGGGATTGTCTCGAAAGGGTATCATCGGTATTACAATGCCAGGCTTCGGTACTACCGACCGCACGCACGATAATGCAGTCTGTCTGATGACTTCCCTTGGTATTACTCAACGGGAAATCAGTATAGCCAAGAGTGTAACTCAACATTTTGAGGATATTGACCATAATGCTGCTGTTCATGATGTAACGTATGAAAATTCGCAGGCGCGTGAGCGTACGCAGATATTAATGGATGTAGCCAATCAGGTAGGAGGTATGGTTATCGGTACGGGTGACCTCTCGGAACTCGCCTTGGGATGGTGTACTTATAATGGTGATCATATGTCTATGTATGGTGTTAATGGTGGTGTACCCAAAACATTGGTACAGTATCTGATTCGCTACCTGTCACAGTTGCCTGCCTTTGCCGAGCAGCGTGATGTGTTGATTGATGTGATTGACACGCCTATCTCGCCAGAATTGACGCCTGCCGACGAACAAGGGAATATACAGCAAAAGACGGAAGATCTCGTAGGTCCATACGAATTACACGACTTCTTTCTTTACTATATGTTGCGCTGGGGATTCCGCCCTTCCAAGATATTTATGCTAGCACAACATGCTTTTGATGGAAAATATGATGACGATACTATTCGTCATTGGCTACAGACCTTCTGTAGACGCTTCTTTAATCAGCAGTTCAAACGTTCTTGTCTGCCCGATGGACCCAAGGTGGGAAGCGTCAGTCTCTCACCTCGCGGTGATTGGCGAATGCCGAGCGATGCCTTCAGTACTTTATGGCAAAAGGAATGTGAGTTACTGGGAAAATAGACCAAATCTTATATAAATGTTAAATTGTGGGTGGAAAAGTACGAAAAGTTTTGTTAATTCACGAAAAAGTCGTACCTTTGCACCCGCATTTTGCAAAATAATATTATTTTAATTTTTATTAAACGTATGAATAAGTACGAAACCGTTTTCATTTTAACTCCCGTTTTGTCTGACGAGCAGACAAAGGAAACGGTCGCTAAGTTCAAGAAGGTTCTCGCCGATAAAGGTGCTGAGATCGTGAACGAAGAGGCCTGGGGATTGAAGAAACTGGCTTACCAGATTGAGAAGAAGACCTCTGGCTTCTATTTCCTCATCGAGTTCAACGCTGAGCCAGCTGTGATTAAGACATTGGAGACTGCCTATCGTCGTGACGAGAAGGTTATACGTTTCCAGACTGTTAAACTTGACAAGTATGCTGCTGAATATGCTGAGAAGCGTCGTGGCAAGCTTGGTAAAAAAGAGGAGGCTTAAATTATGGCAGAACAGAGTGAAATCCGTTATTTGACAGCACCTTCTATCGATACAAAGAAGAAGAAGTATTGTCGTTTCAAGAAGAGCGGTATCAAGTATATCGACTACAAAGATCCCGAGTTCCTGAAGAAGTTCTTAAACGAGCAGGGTAAGATTCTGCCCCGTCGCATCACCGGTACCTCTTTGAAGTACCAGCGTCGTGTGGCTCAGGCCGTTAAGCGTGCACGTCAGATTGCATTGCTGCCTTACGTAACCGATTTGATGAAATAAACAAAGGAGGACGCAAGAATGGAATTGATTTTGAAAGAAGATGTTATCGGCTTGGGATTCAAGAACGATATCGTGAATGTTAAGTCGGGTTATGGTCGTAACTACCTGATTCCTCAGGGTAAGGCCGTTATAGCTTCTCCCTCTGCTAAGAAGATTCTCGCTGAGAACCTGAAGCAGCAGGCTCACAAGTTGGCTGCTTTGAAAGCTGCTGCTGAAGAGAAGGCAGCTGCTCTTGAGGGTGTTGCACTTACAATCGCTGCTAAGGTTAGCGCCACAGGTCAGCTGTATGGTTCTGTTACTAACATGACTGTTGCTGAGGAACTTGCTAAGTTGGGTAAGGAAATTGATCGTAAGATCATCGTCATGAAGGATATTAAGAAGATTGGCGATTATGTGGCAGTTGTTCGTTTCCATAAGGAAGTTAGCGCTGAGATTCCCGTTAAGGTTGTTGCCGAGGGTGCTCCCGCTGAGGAAGTAGCAGCTCCTGCTGTTGAAGAGGCTCCTGCTCAGGAAACAGAGGCTCCTGTAGCTGAGTAAGTTCGCTGTAAAGCAATATCATTGATATTACAACGCAAATCCCAGTCACTAGCAAGTGGCTGGGATTCTTTTTATTGTTATTCAAGTATTTCAAAAAAGAATCATAATCCCACAAACCATTTATTGTTTAATAAATGCGTCTTGTGTTTTTGCTGGTTTATTTCAACAAATCTGGGCGTAAGCGCTTAGTACGTTCCATTGCTTGCTCCATTTCCCAATCGCGTATCTTTGCTTCATTACCGCTCAGTAGGATTTCGGGCACTTTCCACCCTTTATAGTCAGCAGGACGCGTATAGATAGGAGCTGCGAGGATGTCGTCCTGGAAACAGTCGGAGAGGGCACTCTGTTCGTCACCAATGACGCCAGGTACAACGCGTACCACCGCGTCGGCTATCATTGCAGCAACAAGTTCTCCGCCAGTAAGCACAAAATCGCCAATTGAGATTTCACGGGTAATCAGGTGATCACGCACTCGCTGGTCAATACCTTTATAATGTCCTGCAAGAATGATGAGGTTACCTTTGAGTGATAGCTCATTGGCCATGTGTTGGTCGAAACGTTCACCATCAGGTGAAGTGAAAATGACCTCATCGTATTCACGTTCTGTTTTCAGAGCTGTGATGCAACGGTCAATAGGTTCACATTGCATCACCATGCCGGCACTACCGCCATAGGGGTAATCGTCCACACGGCGCCATTTGTCGAGTGTGTAGTCGCGTAGATTATGAAGGTGTATTTCGGCCAATCCTTTTTTCTCGGCACGGGCCAATATAGATTCGTGTACAAAACCTTCGAGCATCTCGGGCAGTACGGTAATAATATCTATTCGCATATAAAAAAGTGTCTTTACTCTGCTTTTTCAGTTTTGCCTTCGTGTATCATGTATATCTCATTGAAGGATACAATATCCTTGTAGTCACGCTCAAACTGTGCCATAGCCTCTTTGCGACTGTTCTCATCATATTCGTGTTCTCCTGACTCGTCGCGCCAGCCTTTGTATGCAGCACGAATCTGCCAAAGATGGACATCGCTGAGCACCTGATGCTCGTTTTGATATTGGATAACCTCTTCAAGTTTTCCATCGCTCAGCATCGTCACGATATCATGGTAGCCTTTGACACGATTGATAAAAATAGAGTCGCAATGAGCTGCATTAACACTGTCTTGAAGCCATTCGTACATGTTTTCAACATAGACGTAGAGTAAGTTATCGCTCTTCAGTTGGTTCTTGAATTCCTGCACCTTGCTGTCGTCGAATTGATTCTTTGGTTGGGGCTTCGGAGTTGTTTCAACCAGTACTTTTTCCTGTGAGGAATCACTGTCGTTAGAGCCAGAAAACAGACTGATAATACCTACACCGGCAAAGCCTATAATGAATGTCAAGCATGCCGATGTAATCAGTTTTTTCTTATCCTGAGTACTTATTTTTCTTTCATTTGGTTTCATAATTTGCAAATTTACCGTTTTTTCTTTAATCATACAAATTTTTTGCGCCTTTTGTGATATTAGCGGTATATTTTTTTGTAATTTTGCGGATTGAAAAGTAGAACCTATGGACGAAAAACAGAGAATAGAACAACTGCGACAAGAGTTGCACGACCATAATTATCGCTATTATGTGTTGAATCAACCGCAGATTAGTGATCAGGAGTTTGATTTCATGATGCATGAGTTGCAAGACTTGGAAGCACGGCATCCCGAATTGGCTGATCCTAATTCGCCAACCCAGCGCGTGGGTAGTGACCTGCAGACCGGATTTCGCCAGGTACCCCATCGCTATCCGATGCTTTCGTTGGCAAATACCTACAACGAACAGGACGTACGTGACTGGTATGAAAGTGTGCGTAAGGGATTGGCTGGCGAGGATTTTGAAGTGTGCTGCGAGATGAAATACGACGGATTAAGTATCTCTTTAACTTATGTTGATGGACATTTGATGCAGGCCGTGACACGTGGTGACGGCGTGCAAGGAGATGATGTGACTCAGAATGTGAAGACCATTCGCACCATTCCGCTGGTATTACCCGGAAAAGGTTATCCAAAGGAATTTGAGATTCGTGGCGAGATACTGATGCCGTGGGCTTCGTTCGAGCGACTGAATGCTGAACGTGAGGCTGCTGAGGAACCGCTCTTTGCCAATCCCAGAAATGCGGCCAGTGGTACCTTGAAGAGCTTGGACTCAAGGGTTGTCGCACAACGCTCGTTGGATGCTTATCTCTATTATTTGCTGGGCGAGGATTTACCAGCCGACGGACACTTTGAGAGCCTGGAAGCAGCGCGCAACTGGGGATTCAAGATATCCGAGGGTATGCGCAAGGT
>CAMOGP010000026.1 GCA_946614175.1 uncultured Prevotella sp.
GAGTCAGAGCCCACCACATCGCCGTCGAACTGATAGAACTCACGATAGCGGCCCTTCTGAGGACGATCAGCACGCCACACGGGCTGCACCTGATAGCGTTTGAAAGGCAACTGCAGTTCCTCGCGATGCATCACCACATAGCGGGCGAAGGGCACGGTGAGGTCGTAGCGCAGTCCCTTCTCGCAGATTTTGGAAGCCAGACGGAGCGTGTTGCGCTCGGTCAGTTCGCTATCCTCAATCTTCGACAGGTAGTCGCCTGAGTTCAGAATCTTGAAGAGCAGTTTGTCGCCCTCCTCGCCATACTTACCCATCAAGGTTTGAAGGGTCTCTTGCGCAGGGGTCTCAATCTGCTGGAATCCGTAGAGTTCGTAAACGCTACGGATGGTATTAAAGATATAGTTGCGCTTGGCCATCTCTACAGGGCCGAAGTCGCGCGTTCCTTTAGGAATACTTGGCTTTTGTGCCATCTTTTAATTTTTACCTTTTTACTTTTTTACCTTTTTACTTTCTCACGATTGTTTGTTCACGGTCAGGACCGATGCTGATGATGGTGATGGGTGTCTCGAGCTCTGCCTCGAGGAACTTGATGTAGTCAGAGAACTGCTTGGGGAACTGGTCCTCAGAAGTGAACTTCGTCATGTCGGTCTTCCAGCCGGGCAGCTCTACATATACGGGCTCAATACCCTCCTCGATGTTGTAGGGGAAATCACGCGTCTCCACACCGTTCACCTTATAGGATGTGCACGCCTTGATGGTGTCGAAGCCATCAAGCACGTCGCTCTTCATCATGATGAGCTGGGTCACACCGTTGACCATGATAGAATAGCGCAGGGCTACGAGGTCAATCCATCCGCAACGACGCTCACGACCTGTGACAGCTCCATACTCATGACCCAGGTCACGAATCTTCTTGCCTGTCTCGTCGAAGAGCTCTGTGGGGAAAGGACCGGCACCCACACGTGTGCAGTAGGCCTTCATGATACCAAACACCTCGCCAATCTTGTTGGGACCGATACCAAGACCCGTGCAGGCTCCTGCACAGATGGTGTTAGAAGAGGTGACAAAGGGATAGCTGCCGAAGTCGACGTCGAGCATCGTGCCCTGGGCACCCTCGCACAGCACGCTCTTGCCAGAGCGCAGTATCTGGTTGATCTCGTGCTCTGAATCCACGATGGGGAACTGGCGCAGGTACTCGATGCCCTCGAGCCATTTCTTCTCTACCTCAGTGATGTCGTAGTCAAAGTTGAGCGACTTCAGGATAGCCTCGTGGCGAGCTTTGGCTGCAGCATATTTCTCAGGGAAATTCTCGAGGATATCACCCACACGCAGACCCGTGCGACTGACCTTATCCGTATATGTGGGACCAATGCCCTTACCGGTGGTACCTACCTTGTTCTTACCCTTCTGAGCCTCATAGGCTGCATCGAGCACACGGTGGGTAGGCATAATGAGGTGAGCCTTCTTTGAGATGTGAAGGCGTTCTCTCAAGGGATGACCGCTTGCTTCGAGTGCCTTTGCCTCTTCCATGAAGAGATCGGGAGCCAATACCACACCATTACCAATAATGTTTACCTTGCCACCCTGGAAAATACCTGAAGGGATAGAACGGAGCACATACTTCTCGCCGTTGAACTCCAGCGTATGGCCTGCATTAGGACCACCCTGAAAACGGGCTACCACATCGTAGTGGGGAGTCAGCACGTCAACAACCTTTCCTTTTCCTTCATCGCCCCACTGTAATCCCAGCAGGACATCAACCTTACCTTGTTTCATTTTTGTCTTTATGTTTTTGTATTTCTAACTATTTCATATTCTTCTTACTTTTCCTGGTGAGAGCTCCCTGACAGATAGAGCAGATGCCATAGATATAGAGCGTAAAGCCATCCTTGCGGAAACGCTTCAGATGCATGGACTCTATGGCCTCTGTCACTTCTGGGGCACTGACCTCTGTGACCTTGCCGCATACGGTGCAGATTTGATGGCAGTGATTGCTGCTGGCGCTGTAGGCTTCGTATTTCGTGGTGCCCTGAAAGCGATGACGAATGACAAGGCGCAATTCCAAAAAGAGATTCAGCGTATTGTAAAGCGTGGCGCGGGAGACTGGAAACTTATCTTTTTCCGACAACTTGGCGTTCAGTTCGTCTATGGTGAAATGTCCTTCCATATCATAAACTGCGCGGAGAATCGCATAACGCTCGGGCGTTTTGCGATGATTATTCATTTCCAGATAATTATCCAGAATCCGTTCTACTGCAGAATATGTTCTATCTTTTTTATCAATAGTCTTCATAAACCGACCGCAAAGATACAAAATTATATTGAATAACAGGAAAAAAAAGAATAAAAAAATGCGCGATACGAATATATATGCAGGGAGTCGTTAATTAGACACAGTCAAAAATACCTGTTGGCTTGGTACGTTTCAGCACCTCCAGTTCTATATCCTTGCCAACCACGATACCATAGGAACGCAGGATGGACTCGATGGTCTTGCGCGCCAACTCGGGGTGATTGTTCTCCTCTGAAAGATGGCAAAGCCACACCTGGCGCAGCTGCTCACACATATTCGCGGCTATGGCCTGTCCACAGGCCTCATTGCTAAGATGACCGAAGCCATTGGCAATACGCTCCTTCAAATACTGGGGATAGGGTCCTTGCTGCAGCATCTCGCAATCGTGATTGGCCTCAATAACCAGATGCTGGGCACGACTGATATACTGTGCCATCTCGTCGGTCACCTTGCCGGCATCGGTGATGATGCAGAAGGTGGTGTCCTGTACCTCAATCATATAGCCCACATTATCACTACTGTCGTGAGGCACGGTGAAGGGGGTCACAGAAAACTCGCCCAATTGCACCGTGACACCTGGCTCGAGATACTGACGCAGTTCGCCGCTGACCTTGCGTACCACACAGAAATTACGGTCTATCCCCTCGTGGACGGTCCGTGTGGCAAAGACGGGCAAATGATAATCATGGCTCATGCTGCCCACGCACTTAATATGGTCAGCATGATCGTGAGTAATCAAGATGCGGTGTACCTTATAGATATCCAGTCCGTAGTCGCGAAAATATTTTTTCAGCGAACGGATGCCCACACCAGCATCAATAATGAGACTATCCGTCTCTGTGTATAGATAATAGCAGTTACCACTGCTTCCGCTTCCAAATGAAATAAATCTCAGCATTTATATTACTATAATTCTTAATTCTAAATTCTTTTAGTCGGCGTACCGCCTTTGTAAAAGCGGCAAAGCCGAGCGCTTAATTCCTACTCGCCGTCAGGCGATACCTCTTACCTCTTACCTCTTACATCTTACATCTTAGAACGGCATTCCCACCGCAAAATGGAAGGCATAGTCGCGCTTGAAGTTTGGATGGAACACAGGATAGTGCTCATCATCCTCTGACTTGTAAGCCGGGTTGACCGCCTTCATACCTAAGTCGAAGCGCAGAATGAAATAGTCGAAGTTCATGCGCAGACCCAGTCCGTAGCTTGCAGCCAACTGGCTGGGGAAGTCCTTAAAGCTGAACTGACCGCCAGGTTGCTCGTTGTAATGACGGATTGTCCATATGTTACCCGCATCCACGAAGAGAGCCCCACTGAATTTCCAAAACAGATAAGTGCGGTACTCTGCATTCAGGTCGAGTTTCATATCGCCCGTCTGGTTGATGAAGTTAATACGTCCGTCCTGCTCCTTATATCGTCCAGGTCCTAAAGAGCGGACGGTCCATCCGCGCACACTATTGGCACCACCCGAGAAATAGCGCTTCTCGAAAGGAAGAACGGTGGAGTTGCCATAAGGATAGGCCACACCAAGACCAATATGAAACACCAGTTGGTTGTTCTTGTCAATGACCAGAGCATGACTCAAGTCGATATCGCACTTTACGTACTGCGCAAAGGCGATGTTGAACACCTGATAATGACCCAGGGCATCTTTCTGAGCATTCCACAGGCGGGAAGCCAGTGACAGCAAATTGCCCGAGGTCTCGATATTCGACTTGAAGGCGGTATTGCCTTTGGTGTAAGAGTAGCCGAAACCTATCTTAGTGATAAACAGGTCCTCATAGTTATAGCGCAGGATAGCATTACGGTTATTGTCGTTCTTCAGATACTCATGATGAAATGTCTCTGATATCCAGGGCATGAAGACGTAGTTGAGGTCGAGCACATCCAACTGATAGCGGTCGTGACGATGGGAAAAGCTCCACTTATAGCGCCACGCAGCAGAGAGGAGACGGCGATGGAACTCTGGGCGGTCCTGCATATCGTAAAGCAGGGATACCTCGCTGGTGGCATTCACCTGCTGACGGATATGCCGATTGATGAAGGGGGAGATGAATCTGGGAAACTGCAACTTGGCTTCCGCACTATATTCCACGAAATTCTGATTAGAGTAGCCCTCCAAACCGCGGATGGCCTCGTAGGCGCCACGCAACTGAATGCTCAGCACCTCACTGCCACGAAACAGGTTGCGGTTCTGATAGGTCAGCGAGGCAGCGGCGCCCAGGTCGCCTGCCGTATTTGTTCCCTCGGGCTGGAAACTCAGCGTAGAGGGCTTGTTGGTCTGCAGTTGGATATGACAATCCAGCGAGTCGGTATTGGGCACCTGACTGAACGTGATATTGGTATATTTCACAGCCTGCAGACGTCCAAAGTGATTGTAGGTGTTCTGCAAACCCGTGGCGGAATAAGGACTGCGGGATTTCAGGTGTGTGCATTCGCGCAGCACATGATTTCGCAGATGCACCTGACTGTCGGTCGCATGACCACTGCCAAAGGTGATATGGCGCATCCAGAAACGGGTGTGGGGCGTGTATTCCTCGTTGGGCTGCTGATAAAGAGCCAAACGCAGCGTCAGGTTTATGAGGCGCGAATGGGCTATGGAATCTGCCTGATAGGTGATATAGTCCTTGTGGAAGCGGTAGTATCCGCTATCTGAGAGAAGCGTGGTGATACGTTTGCGCTCTGCGTCCAACTTGGACACATCAAACCTCATACCTTTGTATAGCAAGCTGTTAGAAGCATCCTGCTGAGACAAGATACGCGCAATGGTTGAATCCTGTATCACATAGTTGATGCTATCCACGAAATAGGGTTCGCCTGGTTGCAGGAGATACGCTACCTGAGCCTTGCGCCCTTTCTTGGTCACCTGCATCCTGACCTGGGCATCCAGAAAGCCCTCGTTCTTCAACTGCTGGGTCAGGTCGGCACAGGTCTGCACAGAACGGAGACTGTCGAAGACTACTGGGGCCTCGCCCATAGCCTTCAACGTGCGGTTAATCCACCTGGTACTGTCTCTGCCTGAAAGGGAATAGACGGCAAGGGGGAGTTTGTAGAGTGAGAACCATCGGCTGTTGGGCATCTGCCTGACGTAATTGCGCAGTGCCAACGTGTTGATATCGCGATAGTTACTTTCTGACTTCACCTTCACACTCTGAAGGAGATAACGGTCTTTAGGCACATATTTTGTACTTGAGCACGATGTAAAAAAGAGCATCGCACCCAACAAAAATAAGGGCAGGAAGTGTACGTTTCGCATAATCAGATGCAAAGGTACTAATTAAATAAGAAAATCTGACCATAATTAAAAAATATTTCGTATCTTTGCAATATGATTAGCAAAAATCAGATAAAATTTGTGCGCCAACTGGAGCAAAAGAAATACCGCAAGAAAGAAGGTCTCTTTGTGGCTGAAGGACCAAAGGTGGTTGGCGACCTGCTGCGTGCAGGATTCAAAGCTCATACAATATTTGCCACTAAGGAATGGGACAGTCAGGGACAGGCGTTTCAGGAGGTCAGCGACGAGGAACTGCGCCGAGTGAGTTTTCTGCAGCATCCACAAAAGGTTCTGGCCTTGTTTTTCATGCCGGCAAAAGCGGTACCTGTACTCTCTGGTCTGTCGCTGGCACTTGATGACGTGCAAGACCCTGGCAACCTGGGCACGATTATCAGAATAGCCGACTGGTTTGCTATTGACACCATCTACTGCTCGGAGAATACGGCTGATGCATGGAGTCCTAAGGTGGTACAGGCAACTATGGGCAGCATCGCTCATATAAACATCGTATATACGGACCTTCAGGAACTGATCAGTAAGGCGCATGTGCCTGTTTACGGCACGCTGCTAGACGGACAGAATATCTACTCGCAGGAACTGAGCAAGGAGGGCATCATCGTGATGGGCAACGAGGGAAACGGTATCTCGGCACCAATCAGACAGTTGATTAACCGCAGGTTGCTGATACCACAGTTTCACGAAGGACCAGAGAGTCTGAATGTGGCTATCGCCACAGCTATCACATGTTCGGAGTTCAGGCGCCGCTATCCTTTATAACAGGCGCTGCATGACAATGGCATCATGATAGGTACTGCCATCGAAAAGCCAGTCGCTCAAGTGGCCTGCCTGTCGGTAGCCCATACTCTGAAACAAACTCAGCGATGGGGTGTTGTCAACTGCAACGACGGCATACAACTGGTGCAGATGAAGGGTGACGTGGGCATACTGATGAAGGCGCTCTAAGACAGCTTTTGCATATCCCTGGCAGCGATAGGGCTTACAGATAATGAGGCCTATCTCTGCTTTCTGATTCTTAGGGTCGAACTTCATGATATCGGCAAGTCCAATGGACTGATGGCGGTCATCCTCGACAATCAGGCGCACCTGTTTGTCGGTATAGATATCACCCGTGGTCCCTGACATGAACTCGTGCAACACAAAACGGGAATAGGGCACATTGGTGAGACTCATGCCCCACATCGTATCATCGTTTTCTATGCGATAGAGCAAATCCAGATCTTCTGGCTCCATCGCCCTCAGTGATATCTGTTGTAACTGCTTCATCCTACTATCTCCATGGGGGTTATAATAACACCGCTCTCCTTTGAATAGGTTCCTAATATGCAACCTGTGTTAGCGGCCATATCGGATATGATATCCTCGTATGACAGTTTTGTCGTATCATAGACAATACAACCCTTACCACTGGCAGCTGTGGTCAGTCCTTTACGTCTGACGATGGCGTTAAAATGTGACCTCATCTTTTTGCTGCCTTTGAAAATATAGATGACATCATAGCGGCGCTTGGGGAAGAAACCTAACGACCTGTGTAAGCGCATATAAAACATCTGGAACAGGGCGATGAGGGCACGAAAATAGATGGCCAGTTTGATGGGCAACGTGACCAGCAGGCTCAGATGGCCATAGTGCTTGCGGAAGAAGATAAGCATGGCCTGATAGAACACATGCACATATCGGAAACTTGACTTCTGCGTGGACTCGCCCTTGTAATGGATGATACGAGCTGGCACGTACCAGTTTTCATAGCCGGCCTTCAGAATCCTATAGGACAGGTCGATATCTTCACCATACATAAAGAAATCTTCATCAAGAAGACCTATCTTATCGAGTGCCGTGCGGCGCAGCATCATAAAGGCGCCACTGACCACTTCAATGCGGCCCGGCTCGTCCCACGACAGGTAACTCATGTAATAGCGTTTGGTAAATCCCAGCATCTTCAGGAAGGAGACAAACGGTGTGGGAAGACCGCGACGCGACTCGCGTGCCACACATCCGCAACCGTCATACATCTTTACGCCTGCCCCACCCGCCTGAGGATGCTCATCCATGAAGTCAAGCACCTGACGGATGCTATTCTCACCAACAATGGTGTCGGGATTGAGCAGGAGCACATATTCTCCCTGTGACTGTCGGATGGCAATATTATTGGCTTTGGCAAAACCTTGGTTATGGCTGCATTCTATGAGGTTGATACTATCTTTGAAGCGTTTCTTGAGGTATTTCACAGAACCGTCATTGGAATGATTGTCCACAACGAAAATCTCGTAATCCAAACCTTCGGCTGCGCGCTGCACGCTGTAGATACACTGCTCAAGATAGTAGCGTACGTTATAATTGACTATGATAACAGATAGTTTCATACTTCCTCTGCTTCTGTTTCTTCTTTGGTTTCTACAAGTACTTCTGTCTCTGCCTTGCAACGATTCATGGTGGGGAGCACGAAAGGCATAGTCAGCAATACCATTACTGCTAAATAGCCATAAGCGGGCTCGAAACCATATATATAATATAATATGGTGTTAATGACCAGAAGTAGTCCAAGGATTAGGAGACGAACCCCACCCCACTGCATCAAGGCTTCGGCGGGACGGGCCATCAATGAGGCGTGAATGCTCTTGAACTTAAACAGGCGCAAAGCCAAGGGAACAAGACTGAGTGTCAGGAGTATCATCAGCATCTGCACATAGTAGTTGGTCTGCTGGTCTTCTGCAGAGGCGAAAACGGCCATATCAAACTCCAGATAATCACCACAGATATACAATATAGCTGCTGCAAGTAGCTGCAGCCAATAGATAATCATGAGTATATTTCGTGTCTTCTTCATCACTTTCTTTATTTTTATTTCCCATCAAAGGGTGTACGGTTCAGGATGGAGCGCCCTAAGGTCACCTCATCGGTATATTCTAACTCGTTGCCCACAGCAATGCCTCGGGCAATGATGGATATCTTGACATCATAGGGGGCCAACTTGCGGAAGATATAGAAATTGGTGGTGTCGCCCTCCATCGTGGAACTCAACGCCAGGATAACTTCTTTTACAGGACCTTCTGATACGCGCGCAACGAGCGACTCTATCTCTAAATCGCCAGGGCCTATACCGTCCATCGGCGAGATAAGTCCACCAAGAACATGATACAAACCGGTGAACTGCTGGGTATTCTCTACAGCCATCACATCCTGAATATTCTCTACCACACAGATGGTAGAACTGTCACGACGGTCGTCGGAACATATAGGACATATATCTTGGTCGCTGATATTATGACAGACCTTGCAGAATTTCACTTCCTCTTTCATCCTACTGATGGCATCAGTAAACTGAAACACGTCGTCGGGCTCCTGACGCAGCAAGTGGAGCACCAGCCGCAATGCGGTCTTACGCCCGATACCTGGCAGTTGTGAGAACTCCTGAACTGCACGCTCCAATAATCGTGAAGGGTATTGTTGTATCATGCTAACTCACTTAGTTCTAACCAACGCATAGACTTCTCGTCCAACTCGTCATTCAACAATGGCAGTCGTTTGCTCAGCTGCGTTATCTCGTCAACAGAAAGGGTGCCGGAACTGAGGGCATCCTCTATCTGTTTCTTTTCAGTCTCCAGCATGTCGATGTCTTTCTCCAGTTGTTCAAACTCGCGTTTTTCCTTGAACGACATTTTGCGCTTATTCTCGCGCTCGCTCTTTGTGTCGGTCGTCGCCTTGGCGGGTTTCTGAGCTGTAGCAGAGAGGTCCTTGGGCTGAAGGGCCTGCCACTCACGATACTGGGTGTAATTTCCAGGGAAGTCCTTGATTTCTCCCTGCCCCTTGAAGACCAACAAGTGATCTACAACTTTATCCATGAAGTAACGGTCGTGACTCACCACGATAACACAACCAGGGAAGTCCTGCAGATATTCCTCCAGGATTTGAAGGGTCACGATATCTAAATCGTTGGTAGGCTCATCGAGTACCAGGAAGTTGGGATTTCGCATCAATACCGTACAAAGGTAGAGCTTACGTCTCTCGCCACCCGAGAGTTTATAGACATAGTTATGCTGTTGCTCTGGGGTGAAGAGGAAATGCTGCAGGAACTGACTGGCCGACAAACGGCGCCCACTTCCTAAATCAACCTCTTCGGCAATATCGCGGACCACATCGATAACCTTCTGCTGCTCGTCAAATTTCAGACCTTCCTGTGAGAAATAGCCAAAGCGTACTGTCTCACCAATAACGATACGACCTTCGTCTGGCTGCTGTTGGCCTAACAGCATCTTCAGAAATGTAGATTTTCCCGTGCCATTATTACCAACGATACCCATCTTCTCGAATCGTGAGAAATTATAGTAGAAGTCCTTCATGATAACTGTATCATCGAAGGCCTTGGAGATATACTGGCATTCAAAAATCTTGGAACCAATGTAGATATTGGATGCTTTCAGACGGATAGCACGTTCTTCGATACGCGACTTGGCCAGTCGCTCTAAGTCGTAGAAGGCATCCTCGCGATATTTGGCCTTATGGCCACGGGCCTGTGGTTGGCGCCGCATCCAATCTAATTCTGTACGATACAAATTATTGGCACGTGCTATCTCTGCTCGCCTATTGTCGATGCGCTCTTGTCGCTTCTCCAGATAATAGGCGTAATTACCTCGATAGGTATAGATGGTTCTGTCGTCAATCTCGAGTATCACAGAACAGACACGATCCAAGAAGTATCGGTCGTGAGTGACCATCAAAAGCGTTTTATTGCCTCGATTCAGAAATCCTTCCAGCCATTCAATCATCTCTAAGTCTAAATGGTTGGTGGGCTCGTCGAGAATCAGTAGATCTGGTTCTGTAATCAGCACATTGGCAAGTGCCACACGTTTCTGCTGACCGCCACTCAACTGCCTCATTGGCTGATGTAAGTCGCGAATCTTCAGTTGGGTAAGAATCTGCTTGGCTTTTAATACTTTCTCATCGTCACCCTGATGATTGAAACAGGCGTCAAGCACGGAATCGTCGGGGTCGAAAACAGGTGTCTGTTCCAAGAATCCGACTTTCAGATCTCGCCTGTAGATAATATCACCAGAATCATAACCGTCTTTACCTGACAATAGTGACAAAAGGGTTGACTTACCTGTGCCGTTCTTGGCAATCAGGCCCACACGCTGACGTTCGGCAATAGAAAAACTGATATTCTCAAAAAGCACCAGCGAACCAAACGTTTTCGTCAGGTTCTGGACTTCCAAATATGGTGTTTCTTTGGCCATCGATTACAGGGACTTATTAATTTGGTCTATATAGTCTAACACCTCTTCACGCCCACGCGCTTTTTCGGATGATGTGACAAAATAGGGCGGCATCTCTTCCCATGTCTCCAACATCTTCTTCACATAAGCGTCAACACTGGCCTTCACCTTCCCTTCGGATAGTTTATCGGCCTTGGTGAAGATGATGGCAAAGGGGATTGATGACAAACCAAGCCAATTGATAAATTCCAAGTCAATCTTCTGAGGTTCTAGTCGGATATCTACCAAGACAAACACATTAACCAACTGCTCGCGTTCCAGAATATAACCACGAATCATCTGGTCGAGTTTGGCTACCTCGGTCTTAGAACGCTTAGCATAACCGTAGCCGGGAAGGTCAACCAAATACCACTCACGATTAATCAAGAAATGGTTAATCAACAACGTCTTTCCTGGAGTTGAGGACGTCTTTGCCAACTTCTTGTTACGCGACAACATATTTATCAGGCTCGACTTACCAACATTTGAACGGCCTATGAATGCATACTCGGGTTTTGTGTCGTTAGGACACATAGAAACCCTTGGAGCTGAAAGTGTGAATTCTGCGGTCTTGATATCCATAAGATTGAGGACAAAAGAAGGGGCGACTCGCCATTATTCTGTGCTCGACGCCCCTCAATAAAATATTTCTGATTATCTAATCCTATCGAGCGATTTTACCAGTTTCTCATCTTTCAGAATTCCTTTTCTGGCAAGGAACAGAAAGAGAACGGCCACCATAGGCATCACGGCAAACCACTCAAGTAATGGCTGCATCACAGCCAACGCTACATAATAGACGATACCTATTCCCATAAGAACAGAACAGATATTTGCTTGGTATGTACGGTTCTTATACAGAAACACAACAAGCAGAGTCAGAAGTGCCATGCTTCCCGTGAGACCCTTATTATAGCCCATCGGCTCAAAGGCACATCCCACGATTAAAGCAATAGCAGCAAGCAGGAGATATACAGTCTGAATACGCTGAATCATGCTTCTGCTGTCTGTGACTCCTTTGCAGGGTCGCGCCAATAAACCTTACCTTCAATAAACTCCTGTGTAGCAAGCAGAGAGGGCTTGGGCAGTTTCTCGTAGTAACGTGATATCTCGATTTGCTCGCGATTCTCGAAAACCTCCTCCAAAGATTCGTTATAAGAGGCAAACTCTGCCAACTTCTTTGAGAGATCTTCCTTAATCTGAACTGAAATCTGATTAGCGCGCTTAGCTATGATAGCTACACTTTCGTAAATGTTTCCAGTCTCATCGCAGAGATCCATAATGTTTCGAGTCACGGTATTAACCGGTGCTTTTGATTTCTTGTAATCCATCTTTGTATTATAAAATTAATCTTTCGTTATTTTCTTGCATTTTTCAATATACTTCTCAGCTAAGGCCCTATCCTTGGAGTCGGGATATTCATTCAGGAATCCATAACACTCATCCTCTGCATCTTGATAGCGCTCCAGCTTTTTGTCTGCACTGGAATTCTCGGCCAGTTCGAACTTGCTCTTCATAATCAGCAGCGAGAACTCCTCACGATGACTGGAAAAGGGATATGTCTTTAAGGCATTCTGAGCTACTATTATGCTCGAACTGTAATTACTTTCATTATTAGAATTGATGTTTCCAAAATAGCCGCCCAGATTGTAATAAAGCTGAGCCGACAAAAGTTCTTTCATGACCAGTTTATCTTGCAGCTCAAGAAGCCTTTCCTGGGCACGCTCTCGCAACTTTGACGCTGGATAAAAGTCCAGGAATTGCTGGTATGCGTTTATAGCGCCGATGGTTGGCGTTTGGTCAAGACGAGGTTCGGGCGCACTCTCATAAAGCGACTGACCTACATAGAACATCGCCTGCTCCGCATAAAAACCTTTGGGGTAAGAAGTGAAGTATTTTTTAAACGTTGCTGCCGCAGACTCGAAGTCGGCATTCATATACTGCGACATAGCCAGCATATATAGGGCCTCTTCTGCCTCGTCAGTTCCTTTTTTCAAAGTTATCAGTTCCTGCAGCAAAGTTTCTGCACGGGTAAACTTACCTTCTGCAAAACATTGCTTGGCATATTCGTAGCGATAATCATAATCGTTACTCTTGATGACTCTGTTAAACTCGCCTGCACATCCTGTCATCAGAAATGCAACAGAGCACAATATGATAGTTCTAAATTTCATTAATCACCGATTTTGGACTGCAAAATTACAAATTTCTCATTAAAATACAAAGCGTTTATATATTTTTTAACCGCAGATTATACACATTTCACAGAATATTAGTAACTTTGCAGGTTGAAATGGACTTTAAATTGACTTCTAAATACAAACCTACTGGTGATCAGCCAGAGGCTATTCGCGAACTGACCAACGGGGTGAATCGCGGTGATCGGGCCCAGGTGTTGCTGGGCGTTACAGGATCAGGAAAAACATTTACGATGGCAAATGTGATTGCCAACGTGAACCGCCCTACCCTGATTCTTAGTCACAACAAAACACTTGCAGCGCAGTTGTATGATGAGATGCGTGGCTTTTTCCCCGATAATGCGGTAGAGTATTATGTCAGCTATTATGACTACTATCAGCCAGAGGCCTACCTGCCATCCAGCGATACATACATCGAGAAAGACTTGGCCATCAATGAGGAGATAGACCGTCTCCGACTGTCTGCCGTAAGCAGTTTGCTTTCAGGACGTAAAGATGTCGTCGTTGTATCATCTGTTTCATGCATATACGGCATGGGAAGTCCTAACGCATTATCAGAAAATGTAATAGAAATCCGGCAAGGACAGAATATTGAGCGTAATGCTTTGTTAAGAAAATTAGTGCAGTCGCTCTATGTTCGAAACGACTTGGCATTAGAACGTGGAAATTTCCGTGTGAAAGGTGATACTGTGGACATCTATATGGCATATAGCGAAAAGATTCTACGTATCAACTTCTGGGATGACGAAATTGACTCTATTGAGGAACTGGACCCTGTCACCATGTTGCGTATGGGGCGCTATATAGAGTATAAGTTATACCCAGCTAACCTGTTTATGACGACACAGGAGCAAACCAACAAAGCTATTCATGATATTCAAGACGACCTCACCAAACAGGTGGCTTTCTTTGAGGAACTGGGCGACGAAATTAAAGCGCAGCGCATCAAGGAACGTGTGGAATATGACATGGAAATGATTAAGGAACTGGGACATTGTTCGGGTATCGAGAATTATTCGCGCTATTTTGACGGACGTCAGCCTGGTGAACGTCCTTATTGCTTGTTGGATTTCTTCCCTGATGATTTTTTGCTCTTCATCGACGAGAGTCATGTATCTGTGCCTCAAATAGGTGCTATGTATGGTGGCGACCGAGCACGCAAGACGAATCTGGTGGAATACGGTTTCCGCCTGCCGGCTGCGTTCGACAACCGTCCGCTGACATTCGACGAGTTTCAGAAAGAGGTGAATCAGGTAATTTATGTCAGTGCTACGCCTGCTGATTTTGAATTGGAAGAAGCCGAGGGTATTGTTGTAGAACAGGTTATTCGTCCTACAGGCCTCTTGGACCCAGAGATTGAAGTGCGTCCAAGCGAACATCAGATAGACGACTTGTTAGAGGAGATTCGCATCCGTATAGAGCGTCAGGAACGTGTGCTGGTAACGACCCTGACAAAGCGTATGGCAGAAGAGCTGTCTGAATTTCTGTTGAACCACGGCGTGAACACGGCCTATATCCATAGTGATGTGGCAACGCTTGACCGTGTGCAGATACTGGAAAAACTGCGTCAAGGGGAATATGATGTATTAGTGGGTGTTAACTTGCTGCGTGAAGGATTAGACTTACCTGAGGTGTCGCTAGTGGCGATTCTCGATGCCGACAAGGAAGGGTTTCTCCGCAGTCGCCGTTCGTTGGTTCAGACGGCTGGTCGTGCTGCACGAAATATTAATGGCAGGGTGATTATGTATGCCGATACTATCACCCGCTCCATGCAGGAAACAATAGAGGAGACCAACCGGCGTCGCATGAAGCAGTTGCGCTACAACGAGGAACATCATATCACGCCTAAGCAAGTGCAGAAGTCCTTGAAGAGCTCGCTGTCGCGCGACGACCGTCCAGACATCAAGGAACTCAAGCTTACTGCCTCCACAAGTCAACCGACTGGTATTGCAGCAGACCCAATTGTAGAACGGATGACACGTCCACAAATAGAGAAACTCATTGCCGAGACAACCAAACGCATGAAGGAGGCTGCCAAACAATTGGACTTCCTGCAAGCGGCCCAGTATCGCGACGAGATTATCCGTCTGCAAAAGGAAATAGAACTGAAATAACGCAAAGAAATCCGTGCCTTGGTTGTATCTTGGCACGGATTTTGCTTTTAGGCATATCGGACAATTCAAAATATTAAAGATATGCAAAAAGGCAATATCGGGGTTACGACCGAGAACATTTTCCCCGTCATCAAAAAGTTTCTCTATAGCGATCAGGAGATTTTCCTTCGTGAAATGGTGTCTAACGCTGTGGATGCCACACAGAAATTAAAGACGCTCAAAGAGAAGGGTGAATATACAGGTGAACTGGATGACCTGACCGTACGCGTCAGCCTGGATACCGAGAAAGGTACAATCACTATCAGCGACCACGGTATCGGCATGACCGAGGAGGAGATTGACAAGTATATCAATCAGATAGCCTTCTCTGGCGTAACCGATTTCCTTGAGAAATATAAGGATAATGCCAACAATATCATTGGTCACTTCGGTCTGGGTTTCTACTCTTCATTCATGGTTTCCAAGAAGGTGGAGATTATCACCAAGTCATGGAAAGAGGGTTCAAAGGCCGTGAAATGGAGCTGCGACGGTTCGCCAGCCTATGAGATTGATGATGCAGAGCGCGAGGCTCACGGTTCGGACATCATTCTCTATGTCGATGATGACTCCAAGGAATTCCTTGACAAGTTCAAGCTTGAGGGACTGCTGAACAAGTATTGCAAGTTCCTGCCTGTTCCCGTGGCTTTTGGAAAAAAGACTGAATGGAAAGATGGTAAGCAGGTTGAAACAGCCGAGGATAACATTATTAATAATGTGGAGCCGCTGTGGACGAAGACACCCTCTACGCTGAAGGATGAAGACTACAAGTCGTTCTACCGTACCCTCTACCCCATGCACGATGAACCTCTGTTCTGGATTCACCTGAACGTGGACTATCCATTTAACCTTACGGGTATTCTTTACTTCCCACGCATCAAGAACTCGCTGGAACTGCAGAAGAACAAGATTCAGCTCTACTGCAATCAGGTGTTCGTGACCGATCAGGTAGAGGGTATCGTACCTGAGTTCCTGACCCTGCTTCATGGTGTTATCGACTCACCCGACATTCCTCTGAACGTGTCTCGTTCTTACCTCCAGAGCGACCGTGAGGTGAAGAAGATCTCTACCTATATCACCAAGAAGGTATCTGACCGTCTGAAGGCTATCTTCAATGAGGATCGCAAAGCCTACGAGGAGAAATGGGATGACCTGAAGCTCTTCATCAACTATGGTATTCTGACCGAGGAGAATTTCTTTGATCGTGCCAAGGACTTCTCGCTCTTCAAGGATACAGAGGGCAAGTACTTCACTTTCGACGAGTATAAGACGCTCATCGAGGCTGCCCAGAAAGATAAGGATGGTAATCTCGTTTACCTCTATGCTACGAATAAGGATGACCAGTACTCTTATATCAAGGCTGCCCAGGACAAGGGCTACTCTGTGCTGCTCTTCGACGGACAGCTTGACGTTCCTTGTATCCAGACCTTGGAGCAGAAGTTCGAGAAGAGTCGTTTCACTCGTGTTGACTCTGATACCGTAGATCACCTCATCCAAAAGGAAGAGAAGTCCAAGACAGACCTAAGTGACACGGAGCGTGACAATCTGTCAGCCATGTTCCAAACTCAGATGCCAAAGCTCGACAAGGCAGAGTTTATCGTCGAAGTCAACGCCTTGGGTAGTGAACAACGTCCTGTTGTCATCACACAAAACGAATGGATGCGTCGTATGAAGGATATGAGTCGCTATCAGAGTGGCATGAACTTCTATGGACAGATGCCTGATACATTCAATATCGTTCTGAATAGTGATCACGCCCTCATTAAGCGTGTGCTTGGCGATGCGCAAGCTCAACTGAGCGAAGAACTCAAGCCCATCGAGAGTGAAATCAAAGGACAGGAGGCTCGTCTGGCTGCGCTGAATCAGCAGACAGAAGGCAAGAAACCCGAGGAAATCACACAGGAGATGAAAGATGACAAGGCCAACACTCAGAAAGCTATCGATGAGCAGAAAGAGAAGAAGGAAGGCGTGCTTCGCGGCTTTGCCGAGAAGAACGACGTCATCCATCAGCTCATCGACCTGGCCCTGCTCCAGAACGGTATGCTGAAGGGCGAAGCACTCGATAAGTTCCTGCAGCGTAGCGTTGAACTTATCAAGTAAATCTTTGAGATAAGTTCCTGCAGCGTAGCGTTGAACTTATCAAGTAGAGATTACAAAATTACACTTCATAACAAGGGGACGGATATAAATCCGCCCCTTTTCTGTTTTACATACCAATTTTTTTCTACTCATTTTTAGGTATTCTCATTGAAAATTCGTAACTTTGCAGCCACGAAATTAATTTCACTATTTTAAAATAGGTAACAATGATTTATTCTAAGGAAGTTGAAAACATGTGCGTTGTGGCCAAAGGCCCCAACCACGGTCCTGCTCCCATCCCCGAAGAGGGCAAGTGGATTCAGGCCAAAGAGATCAAGGACATTTCGGGCTATACCCATGGTATTGGCTGGTGCGCTCCTCAGCAGGGTGCCTGCAAACTGAGCCTGAACGTAAAGGACGGCGTTATTCAGGAGGCTCTCGTTGAGACTATTGGTTGCACGGGTATGACCCACTCTGCAGCTATGGCTTCTGAGATTCTGCCTGGTAAGACCATTCTCGAGGCTCTGAACACCGACCTCGTTTGTGACGCTATCAACACCGCTATGCGCGAGCTGTTCCTGCAGATCGTTTACGGACGTACACAGAGTGCTTTCTCTGAGGGCGGTCTGGTTATCGGTGCTGGTTTGGAAGACCTGGGTAAGGGTCTGCGCTCACAGACTGGTACACTCTATGGCACCGTTGCCAAGGGTACCCGTTATCTGGAGCTCACCGAGGGTTACATCACCAAGCAGTTCCTGGATAAGGACAATCAGGTTTGCGGTTACGAGTACGTACACCTGGGCAAGATGATGGAAGCTATCAAGGACGGCATGGACGCCAACGAGGCTGTGAAGAAGTTCACAGGTTCTTATGGTCGTACAACTGCTGAGCAGGGAATTGTTAAGGCTATTGACCCACGTAAAGAGTAAGGAGGACAGAAATTATGATTAGAAAAGTATCATTCGAGAGCTACGAGCGTCGCATCAACCAGGTGCTGGCTGCTCTGAAGGAGAACGGCATCAATAGCATTGAAGAGGCTAACGAGATTTGCGAGAAGGCTGGCGTTGATCCCTATCAGATGTGTGAAGAGACCCAGCGTATCTGCTTCGAGAACGCTAAATGGGCATATGTTTGCGGTGCTGCCATCGCTATCAAGAAGGGCGTAAAGAGCGCTGCCGAGGCTGCTGAGGCTATCGGTATTGGTCTGCAGAGCTTCTGTATCCCCGGTTCTGTTGCTGACGACCGTAAGGTTGGTCTGGGTCACGGTAACCTGGCTGCCCGTCTGCTCC
>CAMOGP010000027.1 GCA_946614175.1 uncultured Prevotella sp.
CTCTACCGAATCCTTTGGCTCTGTTGATGGGCCAGGGATTCGGTTTCTGATTTTCCTGCAGGGGTGTCGGATGCGCTGTCGCTACTGTCACAACCCTGACACATGGAAACTTGGTTCTGATGCCTGCGGCACAACAGCTACCGTTGATGAGCTGCTGAACAAGGCAGAGCGCTATCGCAGCTACTGGGGCCCCGATGGAGGTATTACCGTGAGCGGTGGTGAGGCTTTGCTGCAGATAGATTTCCTGATTGAACTGTTCGAGGAGGCTCATCGTCGTGGCATCAATACCTGCCTGGATACTGCTGCCCAACCTTTTACCCGCGAGGAACCTTTCTTCGGTAAGTTCGAGCGACTGATGCAAAGTACCGACCTGGTGCTGCTCGACATCAAACACATTGACGGTGAGAAGCACCGTTGGCTCACAGGTCACGACAACGAGAATATCCTGGATTGTGCCCGCTATCTGTCGGACATTGCTAAACCCGTATGGATACGTCATGTATTGGTGCCTGGCATCACTACCGACGAAGAGCAGTTGGTGCGCCTGCGTCAGTTTATTGACACACTACAAAATGTTAAGCGTGTTGAGGTGCTGCCGTATCATACTTTAGGTATATTTAAATGGCAGAAACTTGGTATTCCATATACGCTTACCGAAGTTTCTGCCCCTACTGCTGAACAAGTAAAACACGCAGAGTCTATTCTCGTGCCTTAGTTAATGCCTTGTTAGCCTCTTGCCATCTTGTAGATGTTTTGTTTTTATAGTTTTGTGTTAATCTTTAACAAGTTAGCATCGGCACTCGACGAACCTATCATCAGTTGATACAGACCAGGTACAAAGCGCATGGTATTGCTTTTTGCATCCCATGTCTCGAGCCTTTTTCGGGGTAATGCAATGGTGACAGTACGCTCTTCGCCAGCCTTCAGACAGACTTGCTGATAGCCGCAGAGGGATTTTTGCGGTCCATCGGTATCGGCGGTGCGACGGAAATAAAGTTGTACCGTCTCGGTACCCTCACACTTGCCAGTGTTTCTTACTTTGGTGGTAACGACAATGGTATTGCCATTTGTGCTGACAGAGGGCTTGGAAAAAGCAAACGTGGTGTAGCTTAGTCCATGACCGAAGGGGAATAGGGGCTCTCCTGTGAAGTAGCGGTATGTACGATTTTTCATTGTATAGTCAAGGAAGTCGGGGAGGTCGTCCGTACTCTTGTAGAATGTGACGGGCAGTTTGCCGCTAGGGTTATAGCGCCCTGTCAGGACGTCTGCCAATGCAGTACCACCTTGTTCTCCATCGTACCACCACTGCAGAATGGCATCACAGGTTTCAAGTTCGGGTACCATCGCTACAGCACCGCCCGAACAGTTCACGAAGATAACTTTCTTACCTGCCTCGTGCAACCAGCGAAGCACGTCGCGCTGTGCCTGTGGCAGTTCGATGCTGGTGCGGTCGCCACCTCGGAAACCTGGTTCGCTGACACGCATCTCCTCTCCTTCCAAACGGGGTGAGATACCACCGATAAAAATGATGGTTCTGGCATCGCCTACCTGAGCGAGAAGTTCCTGGGGGGTAGGTGTCGATTTGTGTTGTATATCGAAGTTCAGTGCGCCATAGCCTGATTCCTGTACGTAGTCTATCTGTATGCGGTAGTGCTGTCCTGCTTTTACTGTCAACTCTTTCTGTCCGTTCTGAATTCGGTGACGAACCTTCCATATATCGACAATGGTGTCACCGTTGACCAGCAGGCGAATCTTGTCGTCGCCGCTGATATTGAAGATAAGAGTCTCGTCGCGAGTAGGAATAAAAGTACCGTCAAGACGAGCTGAGAAATTCTCCAGGTTGACACCGGGCGCAAAGACGGTGTTACCACCATTGCTTAGTTTGATGGGTTCTGTCAGGGTGACGGTGGTGACGGGCCTACCGCTCATGTCGGTATTATTATAATATGTCACCTGCATACCCTGATTACCTAAGGGGGCTTTGATTTCTGCAAAGCGACTTTCAACGCTCTCGTTGCGGGTCAGGTCGCAGCCAGTGATATAGGGTATGTTGCCTAACTGCTGACGTATGCCTTCCAAGGCGGTGATGGTCTTGGTGGGGTATCCGGAATAGTTGCCCCATTGCATCACGGAGTCGTTTGCGTTGGGCCCCATGACGATAATATCAGGTGTTTTGGATAGTGGTAAGACACCATTGTTCTTCAGTAGGACGATGCTTTTGCGGGCCATGTCCAGGGCCAACTGCTTGTGCTCTTTTGAGGCTATAGAGGAAGACGGTATCTTTGTCCACTCAACCAGTTGGTCATCATCGAAATCGCCTAACTCAAAACGGGCAATCAGCAAGCGGCGCAAAGAGCGATCGAGGTCACTTTCCTTGATGTCTCCACGGCGTACAGCTTCAGGCAGGTTCTTGTATTCAGAGCCACACTCTACGTCCGTACCGGCAAGTACGGCCTGAGCTGAGGCCTCCTCGCTGTCTTTGGCGGTATTATGCCAGCGAGGCAGAAAGTCGCGTATGGCACCACAATCGCTGGTGATGAGTCCTTTAAACCCCCATTCGTCGCGCAGAATCTGTTGCTCATAGCGTGTCTGACTACAGCAGGGCTGTCCGTCGATACGTTGGTAGGCACACATCACCTCTGCTACCTCACCTTCCTGAACCAATGCCTTAAAGGCTGGCAGATAGGTCTCCCAAAGGTCACGCTCTGGTAGGTCTTCTATATTGAAGGTATGACGGTTCCACTCAGGACCGCTATGTACGGCAAAGTGTTTGGCACAGGCCAATAACTTCTTGTAGTTGCCAATCCATTTTCCATCATAGGTCATGCCCTGCAGACCACGTACAACGGCCAGCCCCATCTTTGATGTGAGGAAAGGATCTTCGCCATAGGTCTCCTGGCCACGGCCCCAGCGGGGATCGCGGAAGATATTGATGTTGGGCGTCCAGAACGACAGACTCTGATAGCGACGGATACGTCCTGACTCCTTAGCCTGGCGCGCTTTGACGCGAGCCTCGTCGCTTACGGCTGTGAAGACACGATGGAGCAAGGCATCGTCCCATGAAGCAGCCATCGCCATTGTAATGGGAAAGACGGTGGCGTAACCATTGCGTCCTACGCCATGCAATGCCTCGTTCCACCATTGAAACTGAGGAATCTGCAGACGGTCGATGGCTGGTGATACATCCATCATCAGTTGTACTTTCTCTTCTAATGAGAGTCGTTTTAGCAGGTCATCGGCACGCTGTTCTGCCTTCAGTTGTGGGTTCTGATAGGGGAGTGACTGGGACTGAGCCGATAATGGTAGTGTTAGAAAGATTGTTAGCAGAGTGCTAAGTAGTTGCTTCCTATTCATAGATTTTGTTTTAGTAAACGGATTGAGAATAATCGTTTGCAAAGATACAATATTATTTGCAAACCACCAACATGTTTCCATGGAAATAAGCAAAAAACATCTGGGCTCGCATCGCTGCGAACCCAGATGAAAATACTACTTGGTTTGTGAGTTAATAATAACTCTCTTTACTTATGATGATGATTAGAATAGTTGTTTCTTGATTTCCTGCTGGACATCAGTGGGAGTGTTCAGACTTTTACAGCAGTCTAGGATATACTTCACTACTTTTTGTGACAGGGGTGTTTTCTTCCAAGCCTCTGTACGGTTCATCCAACGACCGTGAAAGTGGGTGTTGTCCTTCATCACGAGAATATCATTGCGGGCAGGCTTACGCCCCATCTCAATATACCAGCCGTCCTTATAGGAATAGGTTCCGTACTCATGGGGTAAGACTTTGATCTTACCGTCTTTTGACAACGCAATCTCAGCGCAGGCATATTCCCCGTCGGCTCCATAGTATTTAAAGGAGGTGTAACTGGTGCCTTTTCCGCACGTTATTTTCTTCTCGCCATCATACTGCATCCATTCCAGTGTCCATGTGCCAAGGAGTTCCTTGTCGGCGATTTTAGGTTTTTGGGCATTGGCTTGCAGCGTACTCATAAGTACTACTGCCATCAAAAAGATAATTTTCTTCATACGTTTTGTTCTATTGGTTAGACTTATGTGAATCCACGCTGCAAAGGTAAGGCGTTTTTCTTGTCGTTCCAAGTTTTTGAGTTTGCATCTGTTTTGCATTTCACATGCAAACAGTTTGCAAACTCCTTATGCACCAATACTCATGATGAATTCGTCCCATTCGCGGGCTCCGCCTTTCTTGTCAAACACCTTTTTGTAGAGTCGGCTGCGTACGGTACTGATGGTACTTGTGTCACGGCTTAATATCGTTGCAATGTCTGTTGGAGCAATACGCAGTTTAATAAGCAGACATGTCTGATACTCCAGTTCAGACATGACGTGGAGGTTCCTCAGCTGACTGCTGAAGCCTGGGTAGATTTTCTTGAGTTGAGCCTCTATCTCATACCATTCCTCTTCTTTCAGTCGCTGACCAGAAGTGATACGATGTTGCAGCGTATAGTATTCGTCTGAAGAGAAATATGCAGATTCAATATTCTCGATAGCCTGCTTGACGGGCTGTGGCAGTTCTTCATGTATCTCCTGAATCTGTTGGAGTTGCTGTTGCAGCCGTTTCTTTGCCTTACGGTTTACTTGTGCGATATGGGCTATAGATAATAGCACGATGAGACAACCTATTGTAGCGTATTCTAATAGATGGATAACATTTGCCTGTTCTCGCTCTTTGGCGGATAGCACATAACTGTGGGGAGCATCGAAGGGTCTTTCGTATTCCATATGCCGGTCGATGATGGCACGTATCTCTTCGCCCCATTCCTCACCAATGCTATCGGCACGTCGCCAGGTGAATATCCTGCCTATTTGTTGGATAGTGATAACGGAGTCGTTGACCACTGTTATGGGTCTCTGGTCATCGCCTTCCATATAGAGATATTCGTCGCTGCCTTTGTCAAAAAGTGTCACGCTGCTTTTGTTTTGTGGTTCTACTACCAGTGCCTGTTCGGTCTGTATCAGCTTGCATTCAAACATTGCGCTGTCGCCTTGGTATATTCGCAGTCGTGTCTGGTCGTTTGGCATGTAATGAATGATGTGTCCTTCGGGCGTACAAACCTGTTGCAGCATCCAAGCGCCTTGGAGAGAGAATGCCTGTTGCTCGTCACAGCGTGAACTGCAACCTGATATCAACAGCACTGTTATTATCATCAAAAATAATTGCTTCATGTTTAGGGCTGAAACGTTTTAGTATTTTGCGTACAAAGATAAAGAAAAAACCGTGATTACGCAATAGAAAAGAGTTTGCAAAGTGTTTGCAAACTCTTTTATGAGACCTTTCGAAAAGTGTACGATACGAGTTTCATGCAGTCCGACGTTGTCGTATTCACAGTCCGACGCCGACGTACTGGCAGTCCGACGCATTCGGACTCGTTCTATTTGCGGATATACTTCAAGATAAGCCAGGTGCCAAAAACTTGAAGAAGTAGTCCTGGCCATCCGATAGTGAAATCGGCAATGGTGGCTGTGATGCCACCAGTGAGAGCAAGTTCACCTACGTACTCGATGGCTTTCGTTACAAGTACTACGCCAATGAGCAGAGGCAGGTTGACGGTCTTAAAACGCTGTGCGGCCAATCCTGCAGCGAGAGCGAGGACTGCAAGTTTCATGGTCATCACAGGCAGGATCTCCATAGCGGGCATACCGGTGATGAGGTGGTTGACTGTCGGCGAAAGCAGAGCTGCCAGGAGCCCCGTTTTCCATCCGAATTTATACGCCCCTGCCAGAATTACCAGCGAGAGGGGCGAGAAGATGATGCCGCCCTGGGGGATGAGATGGAATACCTGAGGCAATACCAGGTTGCAGACTACGAAAATAGCTGCCCACAGATAGGTTTTTGCCTCGTCATAATTTAGTGTGTAAAGTCTTACTGTTGTAGCTTCCATATTTTTTTTACATTAAAGATTAAACATTAAGGATTAAAAGTTTATGCTCACGCCGCCCATGAAGGTGGCGCGGGGCATGGGGTAGCCCGCATTGATTTCGTACTTCTGGGCTAACAGGTTCTCGCCGCGTGCCCAGAGGCTTACATTCTTCAAGGCAGCATAGCTGATGCTGGCATTCAGGAGCCTGAAATCTTCCTTAGTTTCTTTTGCGCCTACTTCAGTATAGAGGTCTTCTATATGCTGTAATCCGAGGGTGGCAGCCCACTTGTCTTTGTGAAAGTCGATACCTACATAGAAAGTTGCTTCAGGAGCTGCGATAACCTTATTCTTCATGTGCAGGTATGAGGAGTTGGCATGGATATTGAGGTATGGGTTGATAGGACAACTGGCTTCCGCTTCGACACCCCAGTTTTCTATCTCTCCTGTGTTCATGAAGCGCTTACCTTCGCTGACAGGCATTTGCTGAATGATGTTGCTGCCCTTGATGTAGAAGGCATTGATGCCGTAGGTATAGCCGTCGTCTATGCGATGACGCCAACCTAACTCATAGTTCATCAGACGCTCAGCATTCAGGTCGGCATTCTTCGTACCAAAAAGGTACATCTCTCGAATGGTAGGATTACGGAAACCTTTGCTTACCGTAGCTTTCAGTTCTCCGTTATCCATCGGTCTTACAACAAGACCTCCCTGTGGAATCCATTCTGTACCAGCTTGGGAATGGTTGTCCAGACGCACCCCGGCATCAAGAGTCAGCCAGTCGGTGAGGTCTTGGCAGACATCTATGTAACCGGCAATTTCGTTCTCACGCTTGTTGACCATAGCAGCCAAATCTTCGCCTGTGGCCATCACCTGGTTCCAGGCTTTGCCGTAGATATGCTGATAGTCAAAGCCAATAGTTAGACGATTACCCTTGAAGAGGTGTGCGTTCTGATACCAGGTTATGCCCATCAGTGCATCCTCTGAGCGGAAATAGTTGGCCTTTGCGGGAGCCGTTGGCGCGTGTCCATCATTGATTTTATGATTGCCAAATGTGTAGTATAGACTTAGTCCGCCATTTGTCTTCCCATAGTTATTCGTTACGCCAACAGAGGCTATGCCACGTGTAATCCATTGATCGGCATCTACTAGTGGAGATGTGGTTGAACCTGGATAGGAGGCAATAAAACGTGTCAGTTCTATATCGGCAGATACGTTCCAGTTTGTATGAAGGTCGTAGCCAAGCTTTGCCATTCCGCCAAACTGCTCAAACCCCATGTCGGGACGGTGGTTGTCTGTACGGTTATACTGTGCGGCAACGGTTGACGAGAAACGTCCTAAGCGTATCTGGTTGGATGCTTCAGTCTGGATGGTACCATAGCTGCCTGCACCTAAGGTGACGTTGGTATTAATACCGTCTTTCTTTGCCTGACGGGTCACGATATTGATAACACCCCCCATGGCATTCGAACCGTATAGTACCGATGCAGGGCCACGCAGAATTTCAATGCGTTCAGCCATAAGCGCTTGATAACTGTCTGCAATAGTATGTCCAAAGAGCCCCTGATAGTGGGGATGTCCGTCGATAAGTACCATTATCTGTCCGGCACCACTCTCTGCCGTACCACTGCTGATGCCGCGTACATTGATAGCTCCAGAGCTGCCACCACTTACACCATAGCCCATCATACCCCGACTAGTCACGAATAGTCCAGGCACTTCACGCATCACCGTTGGCAGGATGCTCGGCTGGTGCTCTGCCGTCAGTTGGTCACGCCCGATAACAGTCACCGTCATAGGCAGATGTCGAATATCTGTGGCACTCCTTGTGCCAGTGACGACAACTTCTTTTAATGATAATGAGTCTGCCACTTCTGCCGACATCATTGTGCAGGCAGATGTAGCGATGAGTAGAGTCAGTAATCTTTTCATTATTTCTTGGTTTCTTTCAATGTAATAACGTTAATTGTCTGGTTTTATTTTTGTGAAAGTTGTGTTTATCTGCCACGACGGTCGTTGTTGCCCCATTTCTTGTCGTATCGTCCTTCAGTATCAACCTTTCCTCCAAAGATGTTCAGACGGTAGCGCATGTGGAGCATTGCATACGAGTTGATGCTGTTGTAGCGAGTGTCACTACGTCCGTTGGCGTTCACCCAGCGCTCATAGTTTGACTGTTGTCCTAAAAGATCGTAGAAATTGAGTGCTACGACAAGTGTCTTTGTTTTGAGAAATGCCTTTGATATCTGACCGTTCCAGATCAGTTCGTTAGTATTTGAAGATGGGTCGTTAAACCCTCGGCGACTATTCTCGTGGAGATTGGTGGAAATCTCAAAACCACTGGGCAGACGTACCATCATCTGACCTCCATAACTGAAACGCCATGTGTCGAGATTAGCTGAGGGCTGCAGTTCGTTGCGCGAGTGCTGATAGTTCACGTTGCCATCTAGTGTCACCTCCAGCCAGTCATTACGGAAACTGAAGTTCAGACGTTGGTTTATGTTGGTTGTCTTCGTCGTGTTCTTTGCTGCGTCGGCTTTGTTCTGTGCTACGTAACTCACGTAGTTGTTATATCTCAAGCGGGTGTCACTACCCATATTCCAATGGGCGGCGCTGTCGATAGCTGTACTGAAATTGAAACCACCGTCTGCATTCCAGTTGCCGTTGATATTCTCTGGACGTGAGGTGCTACCACCTGTCTCTGCATTATAGCGTACAAGGTTTGAGATAGAGTTTCGGATATGGCGGTAGTTGCCGAAGAGTACGAAACTGCGTTTGTATTTCTGGATATAATTGCTATAATAGGCATTCAGCGAGTTCGTGAATTGTGGCTTCAATCCAGGATTACCTTGCGTGATGTAAAGTGGGTTGGAGTCGTCGGTAATGTCGAGCAATTGCGTGATGTCTGGCTGTCGGGTGTCACCGCGATAGGTCATACGGATGGACTCTTGGTCGCTGAAGTTATAGTGGAAATCCAGTGTAGGCGTGAAATTGATGACGTTACGGATGGTGTCAACATATATACCACGGTAGTCCTGAACGAAGTTTGAGTGCTGAGGCTGTATCAGGAAACCGATGTTATAGTCGTACTCTTTCTGCCAGTGACGCAAGGTCAGACGGATATTATGCGTGTAGTTCTTATATTCTGAATAGCGACTGAGATTTTTGTCGAGCTGGGCATCCATCATGTCTGAATCAAAACTGCCAATCCACGGCTCCCAGTCACGATATTCTGGTACAATACCATAGAAGGGATTCATGGCAAGTCGTGAGAAATCATAGGTCTGACGGTCACTCTTATTCTGATTGTATCGCAGTTCATAGTTGGCCTGCAGATGGGCACCCTCCCAGAGTGGTTCGCTATAGAGGGCACTAAATACATATCCTTTGTTGCTGCTGGGAGTGGTGTTGTAACGGGCTGTGAAATATGTAGAGTCCTGTCCGGCAAGATTCTTGATACGATGCAGATAAACCTCATTGTCTGATACGTTTCGATTCTCGTTGTCACCAATAGAACCTTCCATACGTAATGTGATGTTACGGCCACGCTGATTCAGGCGTCTGTAAAACTGCAACATAGCCCAGGCATTTTTGTTCTCCCCGTAGCTGAGGCTAGCGCCATGATTATGGTTTACAAGATATGGGTAGAGTGGGGATGCTGGGTCGTGGATATCATCTAGCGGGTTGTCTGCATAGCGGTAAGGGTCATCACTGAATGTGGCATTAGATGATACCGATGTGCCATCATTCGTTCCTATGCTACCATTGGCACGTAGCAGCAAGTTGGTGAGCGAGTCGGGCTTCCATTCCACGCGAATATTGCCATTCCAGTTGTTGCTACGTGACAATTGTTTCGAATAGCTGTTGCTGAATGTACGATACGAGTCGCTATAGAAATTTTCACTGGCATTCTCGTTCATGTTATCCCCGTTACTGTGGCTCCATCGTATGGCACCGTCCATCTTCAGTTTCTCACCATCATCATAGTTAAAGTTGGTCCCCAGTGTCTTGCGGGCATTCAGTCCTCGACGGTTCCACCAACCGGCATTCTCTTCTTTGTTGTTGAAATTGCCCATTATCATGATTCGGGTCTTGTCCGTAAAACTACTTCCCATGCCGCGTGAAGCATAGCGGTGATGCGTTCCTCCTGCCAGGTCGAGGTTGGTCATGTAACCACGGTTCATTCCTTTCTTGATGGTAAAGTCGAGCACGGTCTCCTTGTTGCCGTCTTCAATACCTGTGATTCGGGCTTGGTCGCTTTGCTGATCATAGAACTTCACGCTCTGTATGATTGAAACTGGCAGGTTCTTCAATGCTGTCTCCACATCGCCGAGCATGAACTCTTTGCCATCGACCAGTATTTTTTCAATCTTTTTGCCGTTAACGGTGATATTTCCGTCTTCATCAACCTCTGCACCGGGCATACGCTTAATGAGTTCTTCGATGGGTGAACCTTCGGGAGTGCGATATGCATCGGGATTATATACCAGTGTGTCTTTCCTCACTACGACCTGTGCTGCACGACCTGTGACAACAGCCTCCTTCAGTAATACGGCATCTGACGACAAAAGAAGGTCGCCTAACTCAATGCTTTGATTACGTCGTAGAGTCACTTCCCGTTGTATGGACTGATAGCCTATTGATGATATTTTAAGTTTATAGATACCGTTTGTTGGCGCTTGAATAGAGAAATGACCTCGGATGTCTGATACCGTACCACCGACGAAGGTGGAGTCTCGTTGGCGGAATAATTGTACGGTAGCTTGCATCATCGGTTCTTTTAATTCGGCATCCTGAACTGTACCACTGATGTTAAGACCTCTGTCTTCTGGTGATTGTGAAAAAGCGTTGAGGGCGAAAAAAGCCCAAAGTGTCAGTAAAATTAAATAGTATCTCATTGTTTGGCATTGTGTTGTTTTGTGCTGTCTTTTAATTCTAAGCGGGCATTGACAACGATATGTTGCACACTGTCGTCACCATTAATCTGATCGAGGAGTAGGCGGAACGCTTTATTGCCAATCTCTCGCAGATTCTGCTTTACAAAAGATATGCGTGGGTGTGACATCTCCGACACCCAGTCGCTTAGGTAGCCGATAAGGGCAATATCCTTAGGAATCTGCAGACCACGACTGGTGATGGCTTGTAATGCTGATATAGCCAATAACCCGTGTGAGGCCAATATGGCATCTGGTGGCTCGGGCAAACGCAATAATTCCATCGTGTCTGTGAGGCCCGAGTTGAAACTGATATGATGACACTTCACCAATTCTGTACGTATGGGAATGTTGTGCTCACGTAATGCTTTCAGGTAACCATGTTTACGGTCGGCAGTCTGTTTTACCTGGTTTAATCCACCTAAGAAGGCAATGTTTCTTGCGCCGCTTTCTATTAAGCAATTTGTTGCGTAGCAGGCAGACGTAACATCGTTAATCATGACAGATGAAATGTCTATATCTGCCACACGGTCGAAAAGTACCACGGGAATATTTGACTGGCGTAGTCGTTGTAAATGTGAGAAATCTGTTGTGTCCTGCGACGCACAGATAATGATACCTTCAACATGCATATCGGTCAGCAACTCTATACAGTTTAATTCGTTCTCGTAAGAGTCTTCTGTATCGGTTATGATGCTCATATACCCATATTTGCGTGCCTCTGCTTCAATACGTTTCACTATCTGTGCATAGTGATTGAACGATATGTCGGGTACTACAATGCCTATTGTATGTGTTGTGTCATAACGGAGACTCGCGGCAAAAGGATTGGGACGGTAGCCACCGTCTTCTGCCATTTGCTCAATCTTTTTCTTTAGCTCCGGACTGACGCCGTCGAGTCCTCTGAGTGCCCGGGACACAGTAGAGACATTAATTCCCAACTGCCGTGCTATATCCCGCTGTGAAATACGTTTCATGTTAGTTCCTATTGCCGTACAAAGTTATAGTTTTTCAGAAGAATTGATGCGCAACAAATAGCTTAATTGTTGCGCAACGCATTGCGTAATATGGAAAAACAGGAGCCATCAGCTTTTGAGGCTGGTGGCTCCTCACTTAAAATAACTAAGCTATGTTGCCTTTTGTGTTGGTTTTGATAGTGCAAAGATATGTTTTTTACATTGATTACCAATACGTATCAGGCATGTTTTAAACGCAAAGCGTTGCGTTCTTCCTTATGCTTTGAGTGGCGATGTCGCTTCTTTCAACCAAACGACTTCTTCGGCCGACAAGTGAGGAGATAAACGGTCGAAGACCATTTTGTGGTAGTCGTTCAACCATTGTATTTCTTCTGTCGTCATCATCTCAGTGTTGATTGGCGCCTTGTCTATTGGACAGAGTGTGAGTGGCTCGAATTGTAAGAATTTTCCAAACTCCGTTTCCATATAAGGTACGATAAGGAGGGTGTTCTCCGTACGTGAGCCAAACTTCCCTGGTAGGTAGATGCCAGGCTCGTCGGTAATGGTCATACCGGCTACGAGTGGGGCAGGTTTCCATTCCATGCGGAACTGATGGGGCCCTTCATGTACATTCAGATAGGTACCCACACCATGACCTGTGCCATGTAAGTAGTTCAATCCCTCTCTCCACATATCCTTGCGGGCCAGGATGTCTATCTGCGTGCCACTGCTGCCACTGGGGAATTTGCATAGCTCTATCTGAATATGTCCTTTCAGCACCAATGTGTAGATTTTCTTTTGTTCGTCGGTCACTGGACCAAGGGCGATTGTGCGGGTGATGTCTGTCGTTCCGTCCAGATACTGCGCTCCGCTATCAAGCAGCAGTAGTCCTTCTGGTTTCAATGGGATATCAGTCTCTGGTGTGGCCTCGTAATGAACAATGGCACCATGGGCTTGATATCCGGCTATGGTATCGAAGGAAATGTCACGATACAGTGGCTGTTCGGCTCTGAGGGCAGTCAACTTTTGGTCGATACTTATCTCAGTCTGTCCACCAGCCTCAACCGCAGGTTTAAGCCATTTCAGGAATTTTACCAGAGCAATACCATCCTTCAGCATCGCCCGACGGAATCCTGCAATCTCAGTCTCATTCTTTACTGTCTTCATCCGCTTTACAGGCGATTCGGCTTCAATAATTTGAGGTTTGAGATTTGAGGTTTGAGGTTTAAGATTTACCACTTGGTATAACGTATAGTTCACCTCATCGGGATCGAGCAGGATATTGTACTCAAAGTAGTCCTTTAGACCTTTACCCACGTTCTCGTAATCATCAACGCCGATGCCCTCAGCTTGCAGATAGGCCGAAACCTCAGCTGTCAGTTTTTCCTTGTTGACAAAGAGTGTTGTTGTGTTGGATGAGATGAGCAGGTAACTTACAAAGACGGGGTTGCAATGAACATCCGTACCACGAAGGTTGAGCGTCCAGGCAATATCATCGAGGGCAGACATCAACATACCGTCTGCATGTTGCTGACGCAAGGCTCTTCGGATACGTGCAAGCTTGTCGTGAGTCGTTTCTCCAGCGTATTTCATGGGGTATATCTCAACGGGATTCTGGGGAATAGATGGACGGTCCGTCCATATCTGTCTCAACGGATCCAGATTAGTACGAAGCGTGATGCCACCCTGATGGCGTAGGTCGACAATCAGTTCCTTGACAGCGTTGGCAGAAGAACAGGTGCCGTCTAATCCGACCTCAGCACCTGCTTCACACTCTTTTCCCAGCCACTCGGCAATCGTAGGTGTACCTTCAATCTTCAGTTTCATCAGTTGAAACTCAGTGCCTCTCAGTTGCTCCTCAGCCGCAATGAAGTAGCGGGAGTCTGTCCAAAGGGCGGCACTTTTCATGGTGACCACAGCGGTGCCAGCCGAACCGTTGAATCCGCTGATAAATTCGCGTCCTTTCCAGTGATCAGGGATATACTCGCCTTGGTGTGGATCGGTACTGGGAAAAATGAATGCAGCCAGATGTTCACGGCTCATGATTGTGCGAAGGGCTGCTAGTCGTTGTGCTATTGTCATTGTTTTTTCTTGTTATTTCGTTATTACGTTATCTCGGAAATTTGGGGCCTCAGCCTCCGATGATGACCTGCAGCCCTTGTGCCTCCAATTGCTGCTTACAGCGTTCTAGGGTTTCTTCAGAAGGAGCTGCCATGGGATATCCTTTCGGATTAAAAATGCTTCCCATCCTGCGATGCTTGTCTTTTCCTACATCATGGTAGGGTAAGAGGTGGATGGGATGGGGGATTGATGAGAGAAATATCGCTGTTGCCTCGATATTCTCCTTATCAGCATTGATGCCTTCAATAAGGGGAATACGGATAGAGAACTGTGCCTGTCGTTCTGCCAGATAACGGATGTTCTGCAGAATCAGTTTATTATCCACCCCGGTATAGAGCCGATGTTTCTCACTGTCCATCAGTTTTAGGTCAACAAGGAATAATTCGCACTCGTTGGCAATCGTTTCTACAACATGAAGTGGCGCATATAGTGAGGTGTCAACAGTACGGTGGAAACCGCGTCGCCCCAGTTCCTTGAGAATCTCAAGCGAATATTCGGCATGCATCAGGGGTTCACCACCGCAGAGGGTGACACCGCCACCGCTGTCCTCCATGATGACACGTTCTTTCTCTATCTCAGTCATCAGTTCGTCCATTGTATAGACTCGTCCGCAAATCTCGCGAGCCATCGTGGGACAGTCGTCCACCTTAAATCCCGGTTCAGAGCACGTGCCACAGCGGATACATTTCGATTGTTTGAAGAGCTCCTGTGACTCAGGTGACCATGACTCAGGGTTGTGGCACCACACGCAACGCAAAGGGCAACCCTTCATAAAGATGGTTGTCCGAATGCCAGGGCCATCATTGATGGCATAGCGCTTGATATCAAAAATAAGATTAGAGGTCATCGTTTTCCGTTCGTGCAATAATCTCGTTCTGCAATTGTTCCGTCATGTCATTGAAGTAGTCACTATAACCAGCCACACGAACCAATAGGTCACGATATTCCTCGGGATGTTTCTGGGCATCGTGAAGAGTGGCTGTGTCAACGATGTTGAACTGGATATGATGCCCACCAAACTTAAAGTATGTGCGAATGAGTGAGGCAAGTTTGCGTTGGTCCTCGTCGCGTTTCAATAGCTGAGGCACGAAACGTACGTTCAGCAGTGTACCGCCACTCTTTGTCTGGTCAAGTTTTCCAAGTGACTTAATCACAGCCGTGGGACCATGACTGTCAGAACCGTGAGCCGGTGACGTGCCATCAGAGATGGCAAAATGTGCGAAACGGCCATTGGGCGTAGCTCCGCAGACGCTGCCGAAATAGTTGTGGCAGGTGGTAGAGAGCATGTTCAACTGTGTCTTACCGCCACGGGTATTGGGACGACCTTCTATGGCTTTTACCAAATCTTCATACACGCGTACGGCTATCGTGTCGGCATACTCATCATCATTACCGAAGAAAGGTGTGTGGTTGCGGATGTATTGGCGCATTTTTTCCTTATTCTCCCAATTATTAGCACAGGCCTCCAATATCTCCTCCATGGTGTAACGCCTGTCTTCGAATACATGCTTCTTTAGTGTGGTGAAACAGTCGGTGATCGTTCCCAGACCCGTACACTGGATATAGGTGGTATTGTAACGGGCACCTCCGCTGTAATAGTCCTTTCCTTTTTCTATGCAGTCGTCAATATACAGACTGAGGAACGTGGCAGGTGCATAGAGTGAGAACATGCGTTCGATGTAATTGTTGACACTCAACTTCAGGTTCACGAAATAAACCATCTGCTTGTGCCATGCCTCGTAGAGCTCATCAAAAGAATGGAACGTACGTGGGTCGCCAGTCTCCAGTCCCAGTCTCTTTCCTGTCTCTGGGTCGATGCCGTTGTTCAGCGTAATCTCCAGAATCTTCGGTGTGTTCAGATAGCCCGTCAATAGGTAGGCCTCCTTACCAAAAGCGCCCACCTCAATACATCCCGAGCAACCGCCTTCGCGGGCATCTTCCAGCGTCTTTCCCTCACGTACCAATTCCTTGATATACGTGTCGGGGTTGAAGATAGATGGATAGCCATGCCCCTGGCGGATCACTTTGATGCCTTCGAGTAGGAACTCGTCGGGAGTGTTCTCTGCGATATGGATGCTGAGGCCTGGCTGCAGCTCATGCAGTTCTTCCTGAATCTCCAGTATCATATACGAGAGATCGTTGGTGGCACTTTTACCGTTGCGGTCTACACCACCTATATTAATATTGGTGAAGTCGTTATATGTACCCGACTCTAAGGCCGTCACTCCCACCTTTGGAGGTGCCGGCTGGTTGTTGAACTTAATCCACAGGCATGATAGCAGTTCCTTGGCTTTGTCGCGTGTCAGAGTGCCATTCTCAATACCCTTCTGGTAGAACGGCCACAGATGCTGGTCTATATGTCCGGGATTCATGGAGTCCCATCCATTCAGTTCGGTCACTGTGCCCAGGTGTACGAACCAATACATCTGGATGGCTTCCCAAAGGTCGCGAGGCGCATGGGCTGGTACCCAGCGACACACGTCGGCAATTTTCTCTAACTCCTTCTTGCGTTGTGGGTTCTGTTCCTTTGCTGCCTTTTCCTCGGCTAACGCGGCATGACGCTCTGCAAAGAGAATGGCTGCATCACATGAGATGGCCATTGCTTCCAATTCCTGCTGCTTATCGGTGGCCTCAGGATCGTAGATATAATCCAGTTCGCTGATGCGTTTCTCGATACGTGCCTTCACGTCGAGCAGTCCCTCGTGGTACATCTTGCCATCCATCGCCGTATGACCGGCAGCGCGTTGTTCCATGAACTCCGTGAAGACGCCTGCATGATAGGCCTCTTCCCATTCCTTCGACACATGGTTGAAGATGCGTTCACGTTGGGTCTTTCCTTGCCAATAGGGAATGACCTCGCGCTCGTAGGTGTCGATATCCTTCTGACTGATGGTATAGCGTTGCAGTTCACGCTCGTTCAGCGTGTGCAAGTCTTCCACCGAGTGGCAGGTCAACTCAGGGAAGGTAGGCACGGCTTTAGGCAGCGGACCGCGCTCACCAACAATCAGTTCGTCGTCACCGATGTAGATGGTTTTCTTCTTGCATATCTCGTAGAAATTCCGGGCCCGGAGGATGGCAATAGGCATGGTGCCGTAGTTCTCCTTATAGAAAGCAGTCTCTATCAGGGCACGTTCGATGCTCAGTGTGGTGGGCGTGTCGAAATTCTGTTGGCGCAAATGACGTATGCGCTCATTCATGCCACCCAGGTTCTCTGGGTATTTTATTGTATAGTTCATATCAGTTGTTTTTTTGCTTTGTATACTTCTTCAATCGTCATCGGCTTCTTGATGGTTCCCAACAGGCGGGCACCCTTTTCTGTCATGGCATAGTTCAATTCGTTGCGCAGACCAGTGAAGTCGCGCCAGGGCTTTAGCTTGTCGTAGCAGATGAAGTCGCGGAACTGACCTTCAGCCTCCCATCTGTCCATCAGTTCGGGGATGAAATAGATGCCTGGCTCAACGGTGAATACGAATCCCTTTTCCAGTGGACGGGCCAGTCGTAACGACTTGAAACCAAACTGCTTGCTCTTTACCTGTCCCTCGGCATAACCAACATATTGCTCTCCCAGATTCTCCATGTTGTGGACGTCCAGTCCTACCATGTGACCCAGTCCGCATGGGAAGAACAGGGCATAAGCGCCACATTCGGCTGCTTCTGCAGGGTCGCCCTTCATCAGTCCCAGTTCCTTCATGCCTCGTGCTATCTCTGTGGCGGCGGCGATATGTGCCTCGCGGAATGGTACCCCCAATTGCAGTCTGTCCACTGCGGCATAGAAACTGCGCAGGTGGATGTTGTAAACCTCAGCCTGACGGTCCGTGAATTTCTCGCCCACAGGCATGGATGATGACAGGTCGCCGGCATAATGACTCTTTGTCTCTGCACCAGCGTCTAGCAGGAAGATATCACCCTCGTTCAACTGGTGTATGAACCCGTGATTGTGTAACACCTGACCCTGTACCGTTGCAATGGTGGGGAAGGCCAGTGCATT
>CAMOGP010000028.1 GCA_946614175.1 uncultured Prevotella sp.
TTTCCTACTTTTTTTCATAAAAAAACTGCAGGTTTTCGACTTATTTGACAAACCTCGAAATCACACCTTATTATATATTATTAGGGCGCCGAGAAATATAAATATCGCACATAAAAAAAAGAAGCATTATTCTTTGTATTACTCACTTCTTTTCGTACCTTTGTGCCCAAAATTAAGAAAAATCAGATATGTACATGAAGAAAATAATAGCCACCCTACTCGTATTGTTTAGTCTGACGGATACATATGCCGTACTAAAAGAGAAAGATTTGGAGCAGACTCTGAGCGTGCTGCGTACGGAACTGACAGAAAAACATGCCGAACTACACTCACAGTCGAACGAACGTAAAGAAACGGCTAAGAGTATTGTGGAGCAACTTAAGGAGACCATCAAGAGAAGTAATCAGAATGCATTGATGCTTTACTCACAAAACACGAATTACGTGTTTGACCTGACCTACGCCTGTCATGAGGCCACAGAACAGTACCAGACTTTTCAGAAACAACAGTTGCCTTTCAAGGCTTATTTAGAAGATAGCGAAGTAGAGATTGCCAAGTACGATAGTTTGATAAACAGTCTGAAATCCATGCGTCCGGAAATACTGGAAGCACAAGGAAAAACTGATCGCAGCGTCTGTCTGACCTTGGCTATCAACATCCAAAACACACTGATTGAGAACAGAGGACAGGTGGCCAACTATATTACATTCTACGAGATGGCTGAGCAACGTCTGAAAAATCTGAATGAGTATGCCAATATGCGCTACGACGATATTCAGAAAAGCATCTTCAGGAATGGTGGTGAGAATTACTTCATGGTACTCAAGAACTTTAAGACTAAACTCACTGAGGCCGAGTCTGTTGTCATAGATAAATACACGCCCAACAAAGAGGAATCTGACTGGGACAGTACGGTGATTGTCCAACTGTTTGCCATGATTGGTTTCTACATCTTGGTAGCCGTTATCCTAAACCTTATTATATTTAGGTTCCTGCCCAAGCGATTCCACACCAGCGAATTCCTAAAGAAGCGTTCATGCGTGATCATGGCAACGACCACCGTTACCTTCGCTGCCATCCTAGGAATCTTAAAAGCAACACTGAACCAGAACTTCATCCTCATGGCCAGCAGTCTGCTGATAGAATATGCCTGGCTACTGGGTGTGATATTGATATCACTACTCCTAAGAGTAAGCGGTCGCCAGATACGCAGTGCCTTCCATATCTACGCCCCCCTACTCTTCGTGGGATTCATTGTCATTGCATTCCGCATCATACTCATCCCCAGAGAGTTGGTCAATCTGGCCTTTCCTCCATTGCTCCTGCTCTGCGCACTGTGGCAATGGCGGATGCTCAGGAAGCACCACCAGAACATACCAAAGTCGGACATGTTCTACACGTATATATCGCAAGCCATCTTCATCCTTTCATTGGTATGCTCATGGGTAGGCTATACGCTGATGGCCGTACAGATTCTGATATGGTGGATTATGCAGCTGACCTGTATTCTAACTATCACCTGCGTGAGCCAGTATCTGAAGTTATACGGCACACGTCGCGCTTTCGACGAGAAGCCTATCACAGAAACATGGGCTTATATGCTGGTATATAAAGTGATGCTGCCCGTGATGGGTGTTCTTTCTGTGATGCTCTCAATATACTGGGCTGCCGACGTGTTCAACCTGAGCGACCTGTGCTGGCAGATTTTCAAGAAGAACTTTATAGACCTGGAGAACCTGAAGGTGAGCATCCTCAAACTGTGCATGGTAGTAAACCTGTTCTTTATGTTCTCATATATTGCAAGCACCATTCTGTCGTTGCTGAAGCATCACTACAAAGCAGGCGACCCATCGACTGCCGCCAGTAGAGAGGTGATGGGACGCAACGTGATACAAGTTTTTGTTTGGGGAATATGGCTGCTGATGTCGCTCTCGATCATGAATATCAGCGTGGCATGGCTGCTGGCTATCTCAGGCGGACTGTCAACTGGTATCGGTTTTGCTTCGAAAGACATCATCGAGAATATCTACTATGGTGCCTCACTGATGGCCGGACGTATCAGCGTTGGCGATTGGATAGAGGTGGACGGCACTCGAGGCAAGGTGACCTCTATCAACTATACCTCTACCATCATTGAGTCTGTATATGGTGAGATTATCACGTTTCAGAACAGTCAGTTGTTTGCCAAGAACTATAAGAACCTGACCAAGAACAACGGTTATATCCTGGCAGTCATCCCATTTGGAGTGGCCTATGGTTCGAACTTGAAACAAGTAACGGATCTGGTAGAGAATGCCGTCAACAATCTACACCATGAATGGATGGATCCTGAGAAGAAGGTGAAGTCTGTGATGAGCGGCATGAATGATTCAAGCGTAGATTTCAAACTCTTTGTGTGGGCTGACGCCGTAAAGAAATCGTATGTGATTAGCGACGTGTTGAAGTGCGTCTATAATACGCTCAATGAGAATGGTATCGAAATACCATTCCCACAGCGCGATATTACTATTAAGAATATTCAGGAGATGAGGAGTATGAAAGCTCAGACGGCTGATTAAGACGTCTGAGCTGGACGCCAAGCTATGACATCAGATTAAGACTCCCTGATATAATTTACGATCCAATCTCCAACTTCACGTGTGCCATATTTTGTGCCGCCCTCGACCTGAATCTCGGGGGTTCGCACATTGGCATCGAGTGAAGCATCAACAGCCTCACGGATAAGTGCACCCTCCTTTTTCAGTCCGAAATGTTCCAACAGCATGGCAGCAGAGAGAATCTGGGCCAAGGGGTTAGCCACGTTCTGACCTGCAGCTTGTGGCCATGAACCGTGAACAGGCTCGAAGAGCGGTGTGTGCTCACCCAAAGAAGACGAAGGCTGCAAGCCCATGGAACCTGTGATACATGAGGTCTCGTCGGTAAGGATATCGCCAAAGGTATTCTCTGTAACAATCACATCAAAGAAACGCGGTTCGGTGAGTACGCGCATCGAGGCATTGTCTATAAACATATAATCGGTATGCACCTCAGGATACTGCGGTTCCATCTCCTTTGCAATCTGACGCCACAAACGACTTGATGCCAGGACGTTGGCCTTGTCAACAACCGTCAGATGTTTACGACGCTGCATAGCCATCTCGAAGGCAACCTTCAGAATACGTTCTATCTCTGGACGTGTATAGACATCAGTGTCGTAAGCCTTGTCATTGTCCTGGTATTTTTCGCCGAAATACATACCACCTGTCAATTCGCGCAGCACCACAAAATCAGCACCACGAAGCAGTTCATCCTTCAATGGTGATTTGTGTAAGAGGCAATCGAAGGTGGCCACTGGACGCACATTTGCAAAGAGACCAAGTTTCTTACGCATAGCCAGCAGTCCTGTTTCAGGACGAACCTTCAGTGTGGGATTATTATCATATTTCAAGTCGCCCACTGCCGCAAAGAGCACTGCATCGGCATTCATACACACCTGATGGGTAGCCTCTGGATAAGGATCGCCACAGGCCTCAATGGCACATGCACCCACCAACGCTTCTTCGTAGGTAAACTCATGGTTGAATTTCTCTGCTACAGCATTGAGTACAGCCACACCTTGTTTCATGATCTCCGGTCCGATACCGTCGCCCGGAAGAATAGCTATTTTTAGTTTCATATCAATTTACTTAGAAGTTATACACTATTTTACTAATTAGGAATCTCGTTTTCGATGATGTTCAGCATCTTGAACGTGGCCTTGATAGCAGCCTCCGTCTGGTCAGCATCCAGTCCGCGTGTGCGCAGGATACCCCCATTATAATGCCAAGAGATGACTGTCTGTACCAAGGCATCGGTACGTCCGCCCGGCGGAATGGTAACCTGATAATTGGCCAAGACAGGAAACGTACGGTTCAGATACTTCTTATAAATATAACGAAGCGCCTTGACAAAAGCATCATACTGACCATCGCCCACAGCGCTGCCATCATACTGCTGACCATTGATCTCTACCTTGACATTAGCACCTGGACGCAGACCATAGGCCGTAGATACCATGTAGCTAATCAGTTTAACCTTGTCCTCAGAACCATCATGTTTCAAGACATCACTAACAATAAAGGGTAGGTCTTCCTGGGTCACGATTTCCTTCTTATCACCCAGCTCCGTGATACGTTCTGTAACCCGACGCGTCTGCTCTGGCGTGAGTTCCAGTCCGAGTTCCTCCAGATTCTTGGCAATATTAGCCTTGCCCGAATTCTTGCCTAAGGCATATTCACGCTTACGTCCGAAACGCTCCGGAACCAGTTCGTTATAATAGAGTTTATCCTTCGAGTCGCCATCGGCATGCACACCAGCCACCTGCGTAAACACATTCTCACCAACGATAGGCTGGTTGGGGGCTACCGTGATGCCACTAAAGCTCTCGACCATACGTGAGAGGTCATTGAGCTGACTCTCTACAATATTTGTCTTGGCATGGAACTGATCCTTCAGAATAGCCTGAACAGAAGCCATCGGCGCATTACCACAACGCTCACCCAGCCCATTCACGGTGACATGCAGCCCCTTGGCACCACTCAATACGGCTGCCAAGGAATTACTTACCGCAAGGTCGTAATCATTATGTGCATGGAAATCAAAATGGACATCAGGATAACGCTTTATCATCTTACGGAAATACTCGATGACCTGCAAAGGATTCATCACGCCAAGGGTATCAGGAAGCATGAAGCGAGTGATGGAGGATGAAAGATGGTTGGCAGATGTCAGTTGATCCATCAGCTGATAGACATACTCTGGCGAATCCTTCATACCATTTGACCAGTCCTCCAGATAGATGTTTACGCTGATACCCTTGCTGGCAGCATATGCCACCTCTTTCCGGATATCATCAATATGCTCTTCTGGCATCTTGTGCAATTGGTGAGTGCAGTGTTTTAATGAGCCTTTGGCCAACAAGTTTACCACACGACCGCCACAACTGTCTATCCAATCGATGCTCTGTCCGCCATCAACGAAGCCCAAGACCTCTACACGCCCCAAGAGTCCCATCTTCTGAGCATAGGCACATATTTTGGATACGGCCTCATGCTCTCCGTCAGACACACGCGCTGAAGCCACCTCTATACGATCTACATTGACATCGGAAAGAAGCTTGCGCGCCATCACCAACTTCTCGTGAGGCAGAAACGACACGCCATTGGTCTGCTCACCATCACGGAGCGTGGAGTCCATAATCTCCACAAAGGGCAGAGTGCGCTGATACGTATTTATTTTCTCTGGCGTTCCCATTCTTCTATCTTATCTTTATTGGCTACAAGGAAATCGATGTCGTCGAGTCCATTCATCAAACAGTGTTTCTTATAGCCATTAATATCGAAATGCTCACTATGACCAGTCGCCTTATTGGTCACAGTCTGATTGGACAGATTGACCTCGACCTGAGTATCAGGGTTTTGCTGAATTGTTTGGAAGAGCTCTTGCAGGAAGTTCTCAGTCACCTGCACAGGGAGGACGAAGTTATTTAACTCATTGTTTTTATGGATATCAGCGAAGAACGAACTGATAACAACACGGAAGCCATAGCCTGCTATAGCCCATGCTGCATGTTCGCGACTGCTGCCAGAACCGAAGTTCTTGCCTGCCACAAGGATGCACCCCTTGTACTTCGGGTCGTTGAGGACAAAATCCTCCACAATGCTGCCATCGGGACGATAGCGCCAGTCACGGAAGAGATTGTCGCCAAAGCCCTCCTTATCCGTGGCTTTCAGGAAACGAGCTGGAATGATTTGATCTGTATCTACGTTCTCTAATGGCAAGGGCACGCAGGTAGATGTGATGATATTAAATTTCTGTTTCATAATAATGTACGTGGATCGGTGATTACTCCTGTGACTGCTGCAGCGGCTGCAACAAGGGGGGAACAGAGGATGGTGCGAGCGCCTGGTCCCTGACGCCCTTCAAAATTTCGATTACTGGTAGAAACGGCATACTTGCCTGCAGGAACCTTATCATCGTTCATAGCCAAACATGCCGAACATCCGGGCTGACGAATTTCAAAGCCTGATGCCTTGAGAACTTTGTCAAGTCCCTCTTCACGAAGCTGCTTATCAACAGCCCACGAGCCAGGTACCAGCCATGCCACCACGTCAGCTGCTTTCTGACGTCCTTTCACAAGAGAGGCAAAAGCACGGAAATCTTCGATACGACCATTGGTACATGCACCCAGAAAGACATAGTCTATATGCTTACCCAGCAATCTCTCGCCGGCCTTAAAGCCCATATACTGCAATGATTTATCAAAATTGGCATCCCCCTCGGCAGGAATAGCCTCTGTGATTCCAATGCCCATACCCGGATTGGTACCATAAGTGATACGAGGTTCGATATCCTTGGCATCAAAGACCAGTTCTTTGTCAAACACTGCATCATCGCCACTCTTCAGCGTACGCCAATAGGCCACGGCCTCATCCCACGCCTTACCTTTAGGGGCATATTCCTTACCCTTGATATAATCAAAGGTTACGTCGTCAGGAGCTATAAAACCACCACGGGCACCCATCTCTATAGAAAGGTTACAGAGCGTCAGGCGTCCTTCCATAGAAAGGTTTTTAATCACTTCGCCTGCATACTCAACAAAATAGCCCGTAGCACCACTCGTTGTCAGTTGAGCCATGAGATAAAGAGCAACATCCTTGGCCGTCACTCCCCTACCCAACTGGCCATTGACAGTGATGCGCATAGACTTTGGTTTCTGCTGCAGGATGCATTGTGAGGCCATGACCATCTCGACTTCGCTTGTGCCGATGCCGAAGGCGACGGCACCCATTGCACCATGTGTAGAGGTATGAGAGTCGCCACATACAATCGTCATGCCGGGCAAAGAGAGACCTTTTTCTGGTCCTACCACATGGATGATACCATTATCTTTTGACATCATACCGAAATGCTTTAAGCCAAACTCTCGGGCGTTTTGTTCCAAGGTATCAACCTGCTTCTTAGACACAGGGTCGGCGATTGGCTTATCCTGATCATGTGTTGGTGTGTTATGGTCGGGCATACATACAATCTGTTCTGGCCGGAAACATTTCAATCCCCTGGCACGCATGCCATCGAAAGCCTGAGGAGAAGTCACCTCATGGCAGTAGAGGCGATCGATATACAGTTGGGTAGGACCATCGGATACCATCTGAACAACATGCTGGTCCCATATCTTGTCGAAAAGTGTATTCATTCTGATTTCTTGAATTTATTGATACAGTCTATATAAGCTTCTACGGAGGCGGTCACAATATCGGTATTAGCACCAAATCCATAGTACAAGGCACCTTGGTACTCTACCTGCATATGTACCTTACCTACATCGTCAGAGCCCTTGGAGATAGCCTGAATGGTGAATTCCTTTAATGTCATGTGCTTCATAATAATCTTCTTCAGAGCCTTGATAGCGGCATCCACCGGACCATTGCCACTGGATGCAGCCTCAAACTTCTGTCCACTGATATCCAGTCCGATAGAAGCCACACTCTTCACGCCCTTACCTGTAGTAACCTGCAGGAAATCGAGTTTCACAGCATGTTGTTCTGCTGTATCAGCTCCTGCCAGCATCAGGACATCGGCATCGCTTACCTCTTTTTTCAAATCGGCCAAAGCTAGGAATTTCTCGTATATCTTATCAACTTTCTCTTCATCGCTCACGTCAACGCCATTGATATGCAGACGATGTTTTAAAGCGGCACGTCCACTACGTGCAGTCAGGACGATAGAGTTGTCGTCGATACCTACATCCTTTGGATCCATAATCTCGTAGGTATGCACATTTTTCAACACGCCATCCTGATGGATGCCGCTGGAATGAGCAAAAGCATTCCGTCCCACAACGGCCTTATTTGCCTGAATAGGCATATTCATTAGACTAGATACCAAACGAGACGTAGGATATATTTTCTGGGTATTGATATTTGTTTCGATATCGATTGACTTGTGACATTTCAATATCATGGCAATCTCCTCCAAACTAGTATTACCGGCGCGTTCACCTATACCATTGATTGTGACCTCAACCTGACGGGCACCATTGAGCACACCTTCAAGCGTGTTGGCCGTAGCCATACCTAAATCATTGTGACAGTGAGTGGAAATGATAGCACGATCGATATTATCAACATGCTCCTTCAGATAACGTATTTTCTGTCCAAACTCTTCAGGCAGACAATAGCCTGTCGTATCTGGGATGTTGACCACCGTGGCACCGGCCTTAATGACAGCCTCTACGACACGAGCCAAATACTCATTATCCGTGCGGCCGGCATCCTCGGCATAGAACTCGACATCGTCCACAAAACGGCGCGCATACTTCACCGCAGCTACAGCTCGCTCAAGAATCTCCTCACGCGTGCTATTGAACTTGAACTTAATATGCTCGTCACTTGTGCCGATACCGGTATGGATACGTTTGTGCTTGGCATACTTCAACGCTTCGGCTGCCACGTCAATATCGCGCTGTACAGCTCTGCTTAACGCACAGATAACAGGCCAAGTGACGGCCTTTGAAATCTCAATAACCGAATTAAAATCGCCCGGACTACTAATGGGAAATCCTGCTTCAATCACGTCAACGCCCAACTGTTCCAATGCCTTTGCCACCTGAATCTTCTCTACGGTGTTCAACTGGCATCCAGGAACTTGTTCTCCATCGCGCAGTGTCGTGTCGAAAATAAACAATCTGTCACTCATCTCAGTTTCTTTTTATGTTGTTAAACCTAAAATACGGTATATAAGAAAAAGCCTTTCACACTCGGAAGTGAGAAAGGCTCTTATTTTTAACTCAAATGTATGTTAGCATTTACCAGCTCTATATACGCCCCATCACTTCCGACTACATAGTTGCAGTCGAATAATAATAATGGCGTTTAGTAGGCTCTGCTGTATCATTTTTATACTTTTTCTTTCTTTTCGGCTGCAAATTTACACATTTTCAGCCAATCTTACAAATAAATTAATACTTTTTTACATCTGAGGCAACTCTAACCACTTAACGTAGCAGAAATCCTGACGATGAGGCAGATTCTTGTTCTTTGGATACATACGTACTGAACACTTGTACGCACCAGCCTGATGAGGAGCCAGCTTAGCTTCGAATACAAAGTTATTGCCTTCACGACCCACCATCTTCAATGGTTCGATAGAGTAGATACGCTCTTCACCTTCCTTGTTGACAAATACATTGACCTTCTCCAGTCCAACGGCATCTTCAAGTCCCTGCTCATCGATGACATAACGGAGTATATACTCCTGACCTGTCTCCAGACCTGTTGAAGGTATATTCCACTCTGCAGATACAACGTTGATATGATCCCAACGCTCTGCAACAGTTTCCTTCCACTGAGCAATATCCTTGGCCAACTGGTAGTTGTTCTTAGAGATTTCCTTGAAGCGCTTAGCCTCTTTCACATAGAACTTATCATAGTAGTCGTCGAGCTGGCGCTTCATGGTATAATGAGGAGCAATGAGGGCTATTGAATTCTTGATAACCTTTATCCAACCTTCACTGATACCCTTCTTGTTCTTATTATAATAAAGAGGTATAATCTCATTTTCGAGCAAGCCATAGATAGTGGCAGCATCAAGACGGTCCTGATAACCCTGTGTCTGATAGGTACGCTTCTCGGTGAGAGCCCAGCCAGCACCCTCACGATAGCCTTCAAGCCACCAGCCATCCTTCACCGAGAGGTTGACAACGCCATTCATCTCTGCCTTCTCACCAGAGGTACCAGATGCCTCGAGAGGACGTGTAGGTGTGTTCATCCAGATATCGACACCCGAGACAAGGCGACGAGCCAACAGGAAGTCATAGTCCTCCAGGAAGATAATCTTACCCAGGAACTCAGGACGCTGTGATATCTCGTAGATACGCTTAATCAGGCCCTGACCGGCACCATCAGCGGGGTGAGCCTTACCTGCGAAAAGGAAGATAACGGGATGCTCGGGATCGTTCACAATCTTAGACAGACGTGCCTCGTCCATGAAGAGCAGATGTGCGCGCTTATAGGTAGCAAAACGACGACAGAAACCAATGACCAATGCATTGGGATTCATCTTCTCAAGCAAAGCAACCACACGGGAGGGATCACCCTGATTCTTGAGCCACATGTCGCGGAACTGCTCCTTGATATAGTCAAACAGCTTATTCTTTAGGGCCATACGGGTCTCCCAAATCTCCTCGTCGGGACAATTATAGATACCGTGCCATATTTCCTCGTTGGACTGATCACTCATATGATTGGCATCGAAATACTTTGCATAGACACGACGCCACTCGGTAGCGCACCATGTGGGGAAGTGCACACCATTGGTTACATAGCCCACATGATTCTCCTCGGGATAATAGCCATTCCATATGCCAGCAAACATCTTCTGTGACACCCAACCATGGAGCATAGATACACCATTAACCTCCTGACAGGTGTTGCAAGCGAAGGTTGACATACAGAACTTCTCGCCATGGTCATCAGGATTGGTGCGACCCATACCGATAAACTCATCCCATGAGATGCCCAACTTCTGAGGATAACCTCCCATATACTTACCGAAGAGGCCCTCATCGAAATAGTCGTGACCTGCAGGTACAGGAGTATGAACGGTATATAGACCGCTGGCACGAACCAACTCCATAGCCTGATTAAAGGTGAGTCCTTCCTCGATATAATCGCATAGACGCTGCAGATTACAGAGAGCGGCATGTCCCTCGTTGCAATGATAGATATCCTTCTTGATACCCAGTTTCTTGAGGGTGAGCACACCACCGATACCCAGCAGAATCTCCTGCTTCAGACGATTCTCCCAGTCACCACCGTAAAGAGAGTGAGTGATAGGCTTGTCGAATTCAGAGTTCATCTCATTATCGGTATCGAGCAGATATAGTTTGATACGACCTACGTTAACACGCCAAATATAGGCATGAACCGTATAATTCATATATGGAACGTCAACAACCATAGGCTGACCATTCTCATCGAGCTGGCGCTCTATAGGCAGCGATGTAAAATTCTGAGCCTCGTAATTGGCAATCTGCTGACCATCCATTGAAAGACTCTGAGTGAAGTAGCCGAAACGATAAAGGAAGCCAATAGCGCACATATCTACATTAGAGTCTGAAGCCTCTTTCAGATAGTCGCCGGCCAACATTCCCAGACCGCCAGAGTAGATTTTCAGGGCAGAGTGCATACCATACTCCATAGAGAAGTATGCTACAGAAGGACGCTTTGCATCCGGCTTTTCATCAACATAAGCACGAAACATCTTATAGACATCCTTGATACGCTTCATCAGAGCCTTGTCGTTGACAACCTCTTGCTTACGCGAAAAACTCAGGCGCTCAAGCAGCATCACAGGATTGTGCTTCACGTCGTGATAGAGTTCTGGATCAAGGTCACGGAAAAGGTCGCGGGCCTCATAGTTCCATACCCACCACAAGTTGTGAGCAATCTCATCAAGGCATTTCAATTCCTCTGGCAAACGAGATTTTACAATCATCTCCTTCCATTGAGGAGCATTCACGTAGTCAGCTTTAATCTTCATATTTTTACTTATTATTAAGGGTTTTTATACGGGATAATACTAACATCTGGCAACGACCTTTCTCAAAGCAATGTCGTATGCCTCATAATAATACTTAATAAATTCTTTCCAAAGAGCTTTCTTAGAGAGTGTCTCTGCAGCCTTACGACAAGCATCAACCTCTTTTTTTGACATTATTGAGAATTGCGCCACGGTATCCTTGATATAATCGGCGACCTCAGAATAGTTATAGTCTGTACGATGTATCACACGCACGCCGTCCTGCAACTGCCCTTCATGTCCAAACACCTTATTGGCCCACAATCCGAAACCTGCTAAATCGGTTGTAATACAAGGCACCTTAAATGCAACAGCCTCAAGTGGGGTATAACCCCAAGGCTCGTAGTAAGAGGGATATATGCACAGGTCATTACCCAAGACGACGTCATAATAGGTAAGATTCATAATGCCATCGCGACCATCCAGATAATCAGGCAGGAATACAACCTTGACATTGTCTTCGTGGCGATTGTGCATATCGTAATACTTCATCATATTCAGCACGCTATCATGGCCCATATTATGAAGCCAGTGAGTAACCTGAGGCACTTCCAAAGGAGTATCATAAGTCTTTCCACTTTCCAATCTCTCCTGCAAGTCCTTACGAGGCTCGCCCACCCATCCTGGTACAACGATGAAAGCAAGGACCTTTTTCTTCAAATCACGATCACGCAACAGACGGTTCATAGCTTCTATAAACACATCGATGCCCTTATTGCGGAACTCATATCGACCTGATGTGGACAGGATTATTGTGTCGTCATCCAGATTCTCCCCCAGCAACGCATTGGCTACCTGCAGCATTCTCTGACGTGCAGCCTTACGTTTCTTTGTAAACGAAGCTGCCTTTGGTACAAAACTATTGTCAAAACCATTAGGAAGTACCACATCAACGGGTTTATCCAGCAACTCGAGACACTCATTGGCAGTGATATCACTCACCGTAGTAAAGCAATCAACATGCCATGCCGTCTGCTTCTCAATAGAATGCTTTGACTGCATATTCAGTTCCTCGGCCATCTGATCACCATGATAGGCAAAAAGATAATCATAGAGAGGCTTTTGATTGCCAGCAATAGAACGGCCTATACTTGTGGCATGAGTCGTAAAGATAGTGGCTATCTGAGGTAACTTATTGTTGATATAAAGAGCGCCAAGTCCGCACATCCACTCATTGGCATGATAAACCACCTTCTGCTTACTTGAGAGAGAATGACAATAGAAACTCTCAACAACCAATCCGGCGGCATACGAGAACATTGAAGCTTCATCATAATCGCCATAAGCATGTAAAGAATCTACACGATAATTCTCCCACAGCCAAGTATATATCTCGTTTTTCTTTTCGAAATATGGTGTAAAATCCACTAAAATAGCTATCGGTTCACCAGGTATAGTCCAACGTCCGACCCTAACTTTAAGTCCTTGCTCCTTAGCTCTCCACCGCCATTCGGCAAAGAGAGATGGTTCTTCACGGAAATACGGGCTCTCTTTTTCCTTCCAGAAATCAGGGCCTATAAAGATAATTCTATCTTCAAATTTTTCCTGCAAGGTTTTCGCTCGGGTTGAAAGGACGGTGTAGATACCACCAACTTTATTACAAACCTCCCAGCTCGATTCAAAGATATAGTCTGGAGTTAATAGCTTTTTATTCATTTTACACGTTTTATATGGCTGCAAAGATACTTAAAATAATATTAAATCTAGCAAAAACTCCAAACTATTTTTCCGTTTTACAAAAAAAAATGATTTAAATCTGCTAACTTTGCATTTTCAATAAGAAAAAACATGAGAGCTATCTTGATAAGTATCTGTGCTTTATGGAGTTTCGCATCCTATGCACAAAGCGACAAAACGACATTTCACACCTATTTATATAATAAGGAGTACAAAGTGTATATGCGAATCAACTTCTACGATCAGAATGTCATCATTCCCGACCAAGACTTGCTTGGCCCCTTACCCGGCTACCTAGGAAAAGAGCACAATAGTTTTTGTTGGCCTATTGTCAGCGTAAAAGTCAAAGGCGAAAAAGCTCATCTGCAAATGGTAAATGATTACGGTAGTGAAGATCTTGAAGCCACATTGACGCGCGAAAACGACAGCATCTACGTATTAAAACAAGGCAAAGGCTCTACATTAAAGGTGCCAAATGATGGCAAATGGCAGAAGCTGCCAAGCATTCTGCCATTTGTAAGACCGAAACATCAATAAGTAAGGACTTCCACCCCGTGCTCCGTCATGAGAAGCGTATGCTCCCACTGAGCACTTGGTTTCTCATCTTCTGTAATGACCTCCCATCCATAGGGATCGTCGGCATCAATAAACACGCGCCATGTGCCCATATTAATCATTGGTTCGATGGTAAACACCATGCCTGGAACAAGCAACATACCAGTGCCACGATGTCCGTAGTGATCCACGTCTGGTTCCTCATGAAACTGAAGTCCAACGCCATGCCCTGCTAAATCTCGCACTATGCCGTAGCCGTATTTCTTGCAATGCTTCTCAATTGCATGACCAATATCGCCTACAAAGCCCCAAGGCTTGGCTGCCTCCATACCTATCTCCAAGCATTCCTTGGCCACGCGCACCAATTGTTCCTTCTCTGGTGTTGTTTTTCCGATGATAAACATTCTGGAGGCATCGGCATAATAACCATCTAAAATGGTAGTGAAGTCAACATTGATGATATCACCCTCTACCAACACATCATCTTCCTTGGGAATACCATGGCATACCACCTCATTGATACTGGTACACACACTCATAGGGAAGCCTTCATAATTCAGACAGGCTGGAATACCATGATGCTCTTCACATACCTTTCGGCAAATCTGATCAATCTCTAGCGTACTCATACCTTCATGAATAGTGGCTGCCACCGCATCAAGGACAGCTGTATTGACCACACCAGCCCTGCGAATACCCTCTATCTGTTCTGGAGTCTTAATCAACTCACGGGTAGGAACAAGTTTTCCCTTGTTCTCCCAATACATAATCTGCTTATCAAATTCCGTTGGCTCCTGTCCAGACAGACAGTGCCATCTACGTTTTTTCACCATTTTTCTATATTGTCTTTTTTGAAAATTCTAAAACCGTATTTATCAATGCCTCCTGATTACCCATATCATAACGAAGGCCTCTAAGTCGGAAACCAATCATACCTGAGCGTTTCCTAACAGCTTCCAGAGCCTCTGTTAATCCTATCTCTTTTGTCATTTCACCCACAGCATCAGCCGCAGCAATATCAGCCTCCAACTGACTAAACACCTCTGGAGTAAGGATATACTGTCCAAATACTGAACAATATTCTTTGTCACCCTGTTTGTTCTTTACCCCAAGAAACTCTTCTGCATAACTGGCCTTAGGCTTTTCCACGAAAGCATGAACGTGCATGACGCGCTCGTCCTTATCCTCCCAAACGCCTGACATGATACCGAAATGGCTCACAGTTGACACAGGAACAGGATACAATCCAAGAATCAAACGATTATAACGTTCGTAGGCCTCTATGAGTTGCAAGGCACAAGGCTTATTAGATGTGGAACGACTCAAGGTATCACCAAGCATCAGCAACACAGGTTCGTTGCCTGCAAAATGAGCTGCCTGAAAAACCGCATGTCCAAAGCCACGTTTCTCGGTCTGATAGACATAACGCAAACGCTTGCCGATATCCAATATTCTATTTTCATACTCTTGACACTCAGCATTCAGTTTACTCAGATGCTCTTGTGACAAAGGACGTTCAAAGAAATCGGCATACAGTTGGCGTTCTTCCTCACTACCAAGAACCAAGCAGATCTCCTCTATACCACTCTGCACCAATTCTTCCAGCAGAATAAGAATTACCGGACGTACCATGCCATCAGGACAGGGTATCGGGAAGAAATCTTTTTTCTGGCAACGCGTTGCAGGATAGAGACGCGTACCAAAGCCAGCCACAGGAATGATAGCCTTACGCACAGTATGAACAGGGTGAATCGTCAGACTATATGCTGGCATTCCTTTAGTTTTCAGATAATTGACCAACTGCTGCTGACAATCAGCATCCTTAGCCAAGAACTGTACAGAACCATCGCCATGAGATCCTACGCCTTTTCCACCATAAGTCAAGGCTTTGATATGCTCATCAGCAAGCGCAGCCTTGAGTTTCGGAGCACGCAATTCCTCTGGACAGAGAGGAGCTATTTGCTCATCAAATACCTTCTCCGTCTCGGTCATCAGCATACCAAGACGCTCAGTCTCGCCCTCGGCCATAAACTTTATAGCACGATTGACGATATTCTGATTGATGCGTCCTAAAGCATCATGCAGTTTCTGTTCACGCTCATTAGATGCAAATGGATATGCTTTATTCAGGTCTGAAAGAATCTTAATGGTATTCTTAGTGCCACAAAGGTCGGCAAAAACCCAATAAAGCGGTTGCTTGACATTCAGCGTCTGGACTTCAATCTCGTCGCCATCGAATGTCATCAGATTAGGCTTCACACCGAAAGCACACGCCTGATCCAGACGCCCACAACGAGAAGAGGTGCGCAACTCCCCCACATAGGCGATATTCATCTCGCCCATGGTATTCAGATTCAAGTTATATAACAAATTAAATGCACGAGCCACCAACACACATATAGCAGCCGATGATGACAGTCCACTTTTCATAGGGAGCGACATCTCCGTGATATTGATACTCACGCCTCCAACCTTATACCATTCCAGCATATAAGAGGCCACACCGGCACAATAACAGAAGAAGTTCTTGGATCGTGCCACACGTTTGAGTTCTTGCTCGTCCATCCTACAGGAAAAATCCGCATTCTCGCTTGATTCCCCCAGAAAAGAGCACTTCACTTCAAACAGTGACGACTTCTCAACTTCTGCATAAATACCTTGTTCAATACCAGTAACGATAGCAGCACCAGGCTCGATATCGGCATTCATGGTACGATAATGACCTGCCCAGTCAGTGTGTTCTCCAAACAAGCACAAGCGGCCTGGTACAAATAGCTTAATCATAGTTTCGAAACTTAAATCCTAAATGTCATGTGCAAAGGTAATCAAAAAATTACTGCCCACCAAATTTAGTGGACAGTAATTTGATATTTAGCAGTTTATCTACTCTTTATCGAGCAGAATCTTCATCATCTCGCAAGCGGCCTTGGCCACAGAGGTACCTGGACCAAAGATGGCAGCCACGCCAGCCTTGTAGAGGAAGTCATAGTCCTGGGCGGGAATAACACCACCGGCAATGACCATAATGTCCTCACGACCGAGTTTCTTCAGCTCCTCGATGAGCTGCGGGATGAGCGTCTTGTGGCCTGCTGCAAGTG
>CAMOGP010000029.1 GCA_946614175.1 uncultured Prevotella sp.
ACTGAACTATTTGTGAAAGCGTCACAAAACGGGAGTTGAACCCGCGACTTCAAGAACCAATTCGAAACATCAACCAAAATGATGCGCGTTTACCAATTCCGCCAATTCGCTGTGAGGCGAATACAGGACTCGAACCTGCAATTCTTCATTGTTTGTTGCTTTAGCAAGCGAAGCCATATCTGCCATCGGTACGCCACAGTTTCACAGTCATAACCTTCAGTCTGTGGCTACCCGTGTCAATATTTCAAAGAGCTATTTCCCCAATCCATTAATACGCTCATAGATACTAAGCAATTCGGTAGGAATAATGATACCAAGCGATGCTATACGCTTTGCCTCTGACAATTTCCACGCTTCGAGGTCGGCACATAGCTGCTTATGCTGGTTCTGCTGCTCGGTAATCCATGCGTCATACTCAACCTGATATTCACTCATGCGTTTACGCTCATCAGTCATATAGGTATCAAGTTTTTGCTGCAAAGAGGAAAGTTCACGAGAGTAAGCAGCCTGAGCCTCCTGCCATTCTGCTGCCTTTTTCTGTTTATCTGTCTCAATGGTACGGTCACGCTTTGCCAGCAATCCGTTCAACTCAGCCTGGATAGCACGATGCTCGGCAGCCAGACGGAAAAACAATACTTCCACTTCATCATGTGTAACAGACGGCTCATAACGTCCCAGCAGCATATTAGCACCCTCACCTTCCTTATAAACAGGATGGGCCAATGTCTGACGGAACAGTTCGCGCTCCTTATACAGATGACCATTTTCATGGATATACTTTCCAATAGCCGATGCTTTGGCACCAAGGGTAAGAATACGGTTACGATCCTTCACCGACAAAGTAGCCATATATTGATCCTCAGTCATGGATTCTTCCTTCTTTGGCTGGGTAGGCATGGTGAGACCGAACTTCTTACAATAACTCTCAGTACGAGAAACGACATTACCAAGGAGACGATTTGTAGTAACACCAGGGAACTCACCATTAATATCCGGAATAGAGTAACCGCGATTTTCCATCCACTGAAGGATATTTACGTTCGGCTGTGGCAATTCAACACCTCCAAGGATATCTCTACAATAACCTTCCAGGGTCATTTCCTTTACCTCTGTCAGCAAACGCTCACGGGCCTTGATAGCTTCACGGAGCCAGGCAATAAGAGCGTTAGCCTCGCCAACAGTTTCCAATGATTTCAGAACACCATCCAGCTGCTCACGAGTACTACCAATCTTTGCCTGCTGTGGCGTACCACCACTAACCAGGCTTATTGTCATACTATAGAAACTAATAGCCTCCAGTTCACAGGCGACATTCTTAATACTTTCCTTCGCCATGTTCGCCACATGATTCGCGGAAGTGTTCGTCAGGCCGTTTTCACCAAAATAAATGTAATCTGCTTTCATATCTTTACACCTTCTCAGGATCAACCAATACCCAATCGTCGGCCAACATATCGGTCTGCGATGCCAGCCAACCATTCACGATAGAACCATCAGCAGCCTTCATACAGATATACTGAGTGAAAAAACGCTCCTTACGCTCATTGGGATGGTTCTTAACCCACTGCTTGAAGTTGTAGGGCAACGACTTCACAGTATCGATGATAAAGTCATCCTTCAACACGTCAAACGGACGCATGAAAAGGAACATGCCCTTACCATTCCAACCTTCACGGGCCACCAGAAAACCATGCTTCAGCGAACCGATAGCCTGGCCAAAGCTACCACTCTGACCAACCTGTAACACCTGCGACTCCGAGGCACCCGTCACATAACATGTTTCCATGTCGCCACGAGTAAACTTGCCGTCGAAGTCTTTGTTTTCAGTCTTTTTCTGTGTCTCTACTGCACCAAGATATTTCTCGGCCATTTCGTCTAAATTCGTCATAATAATACCGTGTTTAAATAAATATTTCGATAACTGTTTTCCTAACCAGTCAGTCCAATCTAATACCACGAATAACGCCCAGAAATAGTTGTAACCTGGAACAAACATCATCAGCTGCTTCTTCAAAGCACTACTGCAATAGCGTTTACCAGTCCAGGCATTACGGCACGTCACCACCAGAAAGTCAATAAACAAGATGACTACCGGCACCAAGTAACCGTATATGATTGTGGCATCAATGAGCTTATCCATACTATTCTAAAAATTTGGGATAAAGGTCGATCAGTTTGAAGGCGTAGGCATAGACTTCGGGATTGGAGTCCCAAGTGCCTTTGCCACATACATGGTCGATCATGTCGATAAAGCACTCACGCAGATTGCTATGGATGTTATGGCGAATGCTGACATGATACTTTCCGTTAGGGAGTTTCTTACGCTTGATGTCGAGCCAGGTAAAGTCACCCGTTTCCTTCGTCTTGATGTCCGTCGCGCTCATAATACCATGGAAAATACCCTCACGCAACATGTCGGCCTCGGAGATATCCTGAAGGTGCTCACGACGTTTCTCGGTAATCTCTATCTGGTACTGCATCAGCTCCGGACGGACAAAGAGTTTGTTTTCCCACGCGGGCAACTGCATAGGATGCTCCACACCCAACTCACGCTGCAAGCGATGGATAAACCTGATCTTATCGCCAGGAGTGGGCAGACTACGCCAGATAAAGCCATAACCTTCGGCGATGGCCACCCGTTCGCCCACCTCATACTGTCGGCGGTCTGTGGTCAACCGGCGGGTCATATCCTTCTTACCCTCTGTAACCAGCGTAGTAAGCCCCTGCGTAAAGCGGATGATCTGCAACTTATCCATTACTTCTTTGGTTTCTCTACCTTCAGCGTAGCCTTCTTTGCCGTATTCACAGTAGCCCTTACTGCTGGCTTCTTTTTCTTACGGGAATGCTTGGCTTCCTCGGCTGCTTTCGCCATACGCTGCACGAGCACGGCATCCTGCATGGGTTTATACACGGGCAACAATTCATTGAAGGCATCGAGTGGAGTGATACCCTTCATGTCACCCAACTGCTCAACCATAAAGAGGATATCGCACGTACTGATGCAGGCTGCCATCAGCAGGGCAATCGAGGTATGCTTCTGGAGCAAGTCGCTCTGAATGATATAACCTCCAACGAGTGCGGTCAGTTGTGTTTCCAGACCCTCTACCTCTTTTTCCAGAGCCTTCAACTCCTGAAGTTCCTCTTTGGTCTTAGGCTCATGCTGTTTCATCATCACTTCCATTGCAATGCGGACAAAATCGCCCTTCTTCAATGGACGCTGCTTAGTTTCTTTCTTTTCTGCCATAATTATTCTGGTTTTTGTTCATTATAAAATTTCTTGATACTATCCTTCCAAACGACCTTAAAGAAACCGTTCTCGCGCTGGAGTTTGTGAACGGCATCCATGAAACGGTCACACTGTTGCCAGTCGTAGCGGTTCTTAGAGTAAGGCGACAGGAGGCCGATGCGGTATTCCTCCACCAGTCCGGTAGTGTTCAGAATACACGTCAGCGACGACTCGAAATCAATCACTGGCTCCAACGATACCCAGATATGGAAACCCATATCATGCAGGCGACGAATGAAGGTGATGCGGTCGGCATTGCTGGGCGCATAAGGCTCCAGTTCATTATGACCCGTCAGCGTAAAACCAATGTGCAACAAATCGCGATACTCCCAAAGGAATTGGGCATTACGGTACCACCATGTCGTTTTGGTCAGCAGCCACACAGGAACACCATGCTCCAGAGCGTAACGCGCACAGCGATATGTCAGGTTCCATTGTTCCTGAAGCAAGGAATCAGTACTGAAAGAGAAGAAAATGCCACCGTCAGTCTTTAACTGCTCCTGGTAGGCATCCACTTCTTTACAGAAGCGTCGGTAAGCCTTCTCTTCAGTACCACCCACTTTCTTCTCAATCTCAGGCACAGCACCACCGAGCTGCTTTCCCATCGGGCCACGACGCAAGTAGCAATAAGTACACTGATGACGACAACCTTTATACAGATTGCAACCCCATACGGCATACTCCGCTGCGGGGCCTTCCGGCTTATAAATGGCACGATGGGCGAGAGGTCGTTTCATACCTATTTATCATAATTATTATTATAGCAATGTCGAGCTTTCACCGCCATAGACCCGCATCTGGGGTAAAATGACATCGTGGATCTGCTGTGCAGCGATGTGAGCATTGGGGTGCGGTTTACCGGTTTCACCTGTCAGACGCAAACGCATGATATTGCGCCACTCAAACACATTGTAAGTGTAAGCCACACGGGTAGCGGCATCGAGACAGAGGAACCCACGCGCATCCTGTGCGGGCAGTCCCAGACGGAGGCCCAGCATATAGCACCATTCCGACATCTTCCAACCGACACGCGCCAGCAGCTTCTTCGACCAGTGCGCACACTCATACCAATGCGGCAGACAGATGGTGATGCCACCACGCTTGCCAAAGTTGACATATCGTGTCGATTGCTCGGCGATATTGTTGGGCGAAGTGCGGTTCAGCTCTCTCGAAGTAGATATCTGTGTAGTCACACAGACGGTATAACGAATGAGTGCGAAGGCCGTCGGGAAATTCAACTCCTTAGCCTTGGCCACAAAGTCCTGGAGTGTCACCTCGTAGGGTTTCAGTTCCTTGGCGATGGCCTTTGCATCCATCAGGAAATGACGGTTTGTAGAGACAAAGAAGGTACGCTCCTTTTTCTTCTTATCCTTATGGTAGCGGATGCACACATAAGGGGTGTTATTGAGGGCCGTAATGAGCCACAAGGGAAACACGCTGTTGTCGGGTTCACCCTTCACAGCAAAGACGAAATAGGCGCTGCCATGTCGGAACATCGACAGGTGCTTACGCTTCAGCAACATGTCGCAGAAGTCCTCTGCGCTTTTCTGGCCACCCTCGGAAGCGTAGCACAGACGGGCAGCACGAGCCACCTGTTCCTGCCATACCTCCGGAGAGGGCCAAAGTTCAACTGTAGGTTTTATTAATTGCATATCAATCGTTGAAAAGTTAATATCCTCTGAGGGTTATTCCCGCATCCTTACAGCGGGCAAAGAAATACGCTATCGAGATCTTATCCGGACTGGAATTGTACTTGAACTTTTCTTCCACATCCTTTGCATTATACTTCGACACATTGATACGGCTCACGCGGTCAAAGAACTCGAAGCCGTAGGGTGCCGGAAGGTTGGCCAACGACAGGCCCACACGAAACCACACATCGTAGTCATTCACAATGTCGGTATTGGTACGCTCCAGCAGCTCTACCATCCGGCGCACACGCTCAACCAACTGGTCGTCACTCTCGCCACTGCTGCTATACACCGCTGCCTTCGGAGCCAACACCTGTTCGCTGGTCTCTAAGCACACACCGGCATAAGCCAGGGCATGTTCATTGATATAGGGATCTGAGTCATACGAAGCAAAGCGTATGCGAGTCACGTCACCACACTTACGGTCTATCTGGATGCCCAGCGCCGAGTACTCGCGCAACAGGGCCTTGAACTGTTCCTTATGGTATTGCGGATAGAGCAACGGAATGAGAGCGAAGTAGCCGGTACCGCTGCACGACTTCATCAGCAGCGCCACTTCAGGACGGTGGCGAAGGGTACGCAGGATGCTCTTCATATCGCCCAGGCTCTCGTTATCCTGATGATCGATGTCTATGCAGAGGAATCCCGTATGCTGTGCCAGATGCGACCCACGACGCGACACCATTTCCTTCACTATGAACTTCTCACCCGTCCGGCGGTTGGTCTTTTCCACCTCCACCTCTCGCGGCTCAAAGAGTCCGGAGAGTGTAGCGCCTGGAAGGAACTGCTTGGTCTCGCGGTATTCGTCAGATGCCTTCGCAGCCTTCTCGCCCATCGTCTCTACCATGCCACGCAACTTCTCAACCACAGGCTGCCAGCGATCCGTCATACAGAACTCGCGGATGGTCATCGACTGGATGATCTCACCCGTTTCCATATCTACGAAGCGCCCGACGTTATCTTTCGCGTCGGTATAGACAGAACACATGCGGTCGAAAATGGAGTCCATTACCTATTTATTATTATAATAGTTGTAATAGTTATGCCACTTGGCCCAGGCCCATTCCACCAGAATATTGATAAGCCATGCCAGACAGAAACCGAGGCCCATCAGCCAGAAGCCACGCCAGAACCAATACGACAGAACAAAACACAGGGTACCAAGAAACAGGTGTACCAATGTCTCTACAGGATAATCCTTATGGAAATAACCCTTGCGCCATTTCCAGTCTTTGTCGGGCGACTCATCCTTACTGTACTGATAGGATATCAGACCGGCGGTAGCCATCGAACCAATGAACATGCCGACAGGTAACGTCCAACCACCACCGAGAATGCCCAGCGCGATCACCGTCAACAGCGACATCAACAATACCCAATTCAGGATAACGAGATAGATTTTCATAAGCGTTTCACCTTATATGATATTTGTTATTCGCGGACAAAGTTAAACATAATATTTGAATAGACAAAATAAAAATCTATTTAATTTCTTATATCGTGTAAGTTTTAACATTTGAACACAATCGGAGCCACCAAATAATCCGTTTTCGAGGTCGAGGAAATTTTCTCCCTGACCAGGGATATTTTCTCCTTTTAAACCTCAAAACTACTTTTTGCAGCCCGAATCCCCAATTTCTGTAAAGTTAAAAACGGGGAAAAAAGTTATCGAAAGTTCTGAAAAGATTTCAAAAGGAGATTTTGAAATCGCTTTAACTCACTGAAAATCAGATATAAACATTGGTAAAAAGTTATTTTTACCTTTTTTCTAAAAAACTTAGTACACACGGGAAAAAAAATAGAAAACGGAATTTATGACAAAAATTCCATGAAAACCGCTCGCTTTATGCCACCTCCCCTCGCCCCCAAGTATCTGATAATCAAAGGAGAAAGTGGAACTTTCGCTTTGTTGCTCAATTCCTTTTAGGGTACGGGATTTCTATCTCTATCAGAGAGAAATTTTTTCTCAAAATATATATGAGGTATGCGAAAAACCATCATTTTCTCCTTTTGACCCTCTGGAAATGCCCAGAAACGCCCTAAATAGAGGGAAAGGAGAAAAATATTAATTCATCCTTGAAATTTCCTTGAATATCTTTTGGTAGTTTCAGGGATTTTTCGTACCTTTGTACCCAGTATTAAATTGGGGTATTATGCCCTAATTACATTAGGTCAGAGAGGTGGCGGTGCCACCATTTTGATTACTACCGTAGGTGCGGAGTAAGATTACTACCGTAGGTGCGGGAAAACGCGAGATTTAGATTACCTTGGTGGCGGGAAAGCCGCGAGAGGGATATATGACAAGCGAGGGCCGTGCTTCACAGCACAGCCCTCGAACGATTACTATACATAAACAGATGTATGTAATACAAGATTTTACTAATACTTAACCTAAAACTAATCTACTAACTACTAACTAAAAATTCAAATATCATAATGAAGAATGCCCATCCGCTGATGGTGCATTAAGGTTTCGAGATAATGATAGAACTGTTGGTGCCACCGAAGCCGAAGGCGTTACACAACACATGATTGATATTAGTGACTATCGGCTTGGTTGGGATATTCAGACGTGCGGCTGCTGGTTCCGGCTGTTCCAGATTGATATGCGGAGCCACAAAACCGCCCTGCATCTGGATAAGTGCATAGACCACCTGTGATACACCAGACATCCAGCACTCGTGGCCTGTCAAACACTTCGTAGAGACCACGAAGGGATTGCCGATAGGTTTCCCTACCCCACATGTATATTTCGGCAGCCAGAGCGACAACGACAGCAGCGCATCGGCTTCAGCACGGTCGCCATCCTGCGTTGATGTGGCATGTGCCATAATCATCGATAGCTGCTCCGGATTGATGTCGGCATCCTGAATGGCATTGCTCATGCAGCGAAAGATACTCTCTGCTGAAGGCGTAACGATGTCGGGCGACGTACAGAAGCCATAACCGCGAACCGTGGCCATGGGCTTACGATTACCCATAGCGGCATGCTCGGCGCTCTCCAGAATAACACAGGCAGCGCCACCGCTCGGCACCAGACCGTCGCGGGCTGCATCGAATGGACGGCTTGCCTTCTCAGGATCATCGGCACGCTGTGAGAAGATACCCAGCGCATCAAAAGATGTATAGGCATGCAGCCCCACCTCCTGAGCACCCACCACGATACACGCATCCACCTGTCCGCTACGAATGAGCGACAGCGCCAGTCCAACGGCATGACCACCACCGGAACAAGCGGCAGAGACCGTCAGCGAGATACCACCAATACCGAAGATAGAGGCCAGCGCCATTGATACCGTTGAGTTCAGCGAACGGAACACCGCGCCAGCACCCAGACGGCGCGAGTCGTGATGCAAGCGCATGATATCCTCCACCTCTGCCAGTTCACAGGCCGTTGAATCGTTGCTGACTATCAGCCCTACCCGATGGCGATCAGTGATAGGCGCTTGCTCCAGGGCCTGTTTCACGGCCATATACGCATAGCGGCCTGCCTCCGACAGACACATACGCTGCGAACGGCGCAAGCCTTCATGCGACAGATCCGGCACAGGCACGATACCCGTCAATGGCGACTGGTAGCCGTACTCCGTGCGTCGTGGGTCAGCACCGATGCCAGAACGTCCCAGACGTAGCGACTGCTCCACAGCCTTCACATCCTCGCCGATACAGCTCCAGATGCCCATGCCGGTGATGACTACTCTCTGTTGCATGCGTCAGGGTTTAAGGTGATGACAGCCTGCACCAGGTCTCTCAGGGTGCGGGTATTCTTGGCATTGTTCATGTCGAGCTTCACGCCAAACTGCGTTTCCACAGCCAGGATGAAGTCAAGAGTGTCGAGAGAGTCGAGATTCAAATCCTCCTGCAATCGCGTATCGAGGGTTATCTCCTCCTGGGGAGGCATCGTGTCGAATAGTTTGATTAGCAGATCGACAATGTAAGGGAAAAGTTTTTCTTCCATAAATTCATCAATTCATTAAAACATTAATTCATTACTTTTTCTTATTCCACAGACGGGAGCCAGAATAGCGGCCCATAAACTGAGCACCGTCCTCGGCTTCCTCGGCAATACCGCCACGTCCGTACTTATTCACATGCAAGCCATTCTTCTGCAACAGCAACATCATAGCCGTAAACTCAGTGATGGCTCCGCGCAACTGCTGCACATCCTCCTGGGAGAGCGAGGGAGCGGCGGCGGCATCAGTACCGGCCATGCCCTCTGCAAAATCGGCGAGGTTGCCCTCATCATACATGCGATAGTGCATACCTGAGCGGTTCTTATCGAACTTCACGATCTCGTTCATCAGGTCGGGTCTGTTCATCATCATCGCCTGAGTGGTCTCACGTCCGATGACCATTTCAGGGCCTTTTTCGCCCACGACGGCGGGCTGTCCGTTTACCATAGTCGATATAGGCTTAGTCACCAGGCCCGTCGAGAGCTTATCCACATGCTGAGTCTGATATACGTTACCATCGTTGCCTACCACCGTCTGCGTCTGTCCCTGCTGACCGCCACCAAACGACTGCACATTACCGCTGTCATAGGTCAACATACCCGTCGCGAGTTTCACGTTCTGACCGGATGCTTCAGCACCACTATCGCTACCACCAAGGGCAGCAGAGATAGCCCACGAAAGCAATCCCATCAGCAAGGCACTGATGACGGCAATCAGAGGAATACCCCAGAAACCGAGAGTACCAATGATCTTAGCGGCACCACCGGCGATACCGAGACTCACCTTACCCGTCGTAGCTGCTGCTTCCTCCGAGAGTTCAGTAGCGTTGGCCGTTTGATGCTGTGCCAGTCTGGTAGCATCGCTCGTAGCCTGTACCGTCTGCATGATAGTGGCGAAAGCCTGCTGGATTTGCAGCATGGTAGCCTGGTGCTGGGTCTCATCGGCTTCCTCCTGACGATAGTACAACTGGCGCTTCACACGGCGGGTCAAGTCCTCGGCAATCATCTGAATGGTCATCTTCGCGTAGGCTTTCAGCATATCCTTCGCGAGATCACGCAGTTTGATGTTCGAGTCCTCAGTCTCGGCAATCATGTTACCCAACTTCTCACCTACCCCTTCAGCAAAGGTAGCCAGAGGCTCAGAGAACGACTGCAACAGTCCGATGCGCTCCTGGAACTTCGCGGCCACCTTATCAGCCATCGCATTCTGAGCGTCCATCATCTGACGTTTAGCCTCCGTCAGCTGCTGCTCTGATATCTTATCCTGCTGACGCAGGCGATCCATTTCCTCATAGTAGAGTTTCGCACGCTCTGCCAACAAACGATAGCGCATCACCTCTGGGTCACTCTCCATATTCCATGTGAGGCCCATCTGCTGTGCCACGCTCTTATCCGTCTCAAATCGCTGCACATAACTGCTCTCATCGGAGAGTGTCGTTGTGGTCTGGTCGATTTGCTGCACATCGGAGCGGTTATTAAATACGAAGTCGGCACGGCGCTTTGCTTCGTCGTAGGCTTTCTTTTGAGCATCGGTATAGGCATCCGACATTTCAATGAGCTTCTGATAGAACACCTGCCACTGCTGCAAGTCCATATTCAGGATGCCAGCCAACCACGAGCCACCAACATTTTTCTCATAGTCTGGGCCAAAGAGCAATGTAAGCATAGCCTTCTGGCCTTCCTCGGTCGAAACATCGGTAGCGAACACATCGACGATATGCTCACGGGCATTCAAGAATGCCTCCTGCCACATCTTACTACGCTCGGCCACGGCAGTCTGAATACCAGCCTTATTGCCATCCTTCGAGAACTGCATCAAGTTCTGCGTCTGTCCGGAAGTCAGTTCAGCCAATCCCAGCTGCTCCATCTGACCCTCATAGTCCTTATTCACCTTGCCGGTATAGTTCTTTTCCAGCAAGAGCTTCTGGCGCTCCTGATAGGCTTGGTTTTCCTTCTTCGCATTCTGGAGTTCATTCTCGGTAGCCTTACGCCATATCTGATCGAGCAACACCGAACCATTCTGGCCCAACTCCTTCGAAAGGGTCGTAATCATTTCCTTCAGTTTGTCGATGTCGTTATGGATTATATCATCCAGCAGCTGTGTGCTCTGGTTGGTACCATCATCGCCCAACGGCTCGTAGAGATCCTGAATCATCGTCTCACGGAACTGCTGCCACTCGTTTTCAGTACCGGCAATAGCCTGACGCACATTAGCCAGGGCCGAGTTCATGCGGATGGTCATGCCGTCCACAAGTTTCTTCTGCAACTGCGGATCCATACCACCCTCAGTAGCCATTTCCGTAATAGCGGTGATTTGGCGCTCATAGTAATTCTTTACATTATCTATAATCGCCTTGGCCTTACCCTGTTCCTCCTTCATTTCAGCACGAAGGGCCTTGCGACGCTCTGCCTCTTCACGCTTACGACGGGCTGCCTCTTCCTTATCGGGTGCCTCATTGTCGAGTGTGCCAGGCGACTCATCAACAGCTTTAACAATATCCTCTTGGAATGGTTCCCACTTCTTATTAACCTTATCGAGAGCATTGGCAGTAGAATAAACCTGTGCGGCATAGCGGGTAGCAGCATAGAGCATCTTTTCCTGCTGTGTCAACTGACGGGAATTGTTCCTTACAGCACCAGCATCCGGCTCCATACCGAAACCTATCTGTGATTGGGCCGTCTTAGCATCGAAATAGGTCGTAGGCGATTTCTGGCTACGCTTGTTATACGCATCCTGGGCAATCGTACTATTGACACCAAGTTTCTTGGCGAGTTCGCGATTGATTTCCTCTACAGACTTACCAGCCTCGCGCATATCATCGACATACGCTTTCAGCCATGTACCATTGTAAGCCGTACCACCTGCCTGCTGGTCGTATTCAGTCAGTCGGTCGGCCTGCCAACCGATACGCGGTGCCACCTGCTTCTCAATGTCCTTTTCCTTCATCTGGAGGGCGATCTTCGCACGCATCTGCTTCACTACCTCCTTATAGGCGTTGGCCACATCTTCGGCTGTCGATTTTTCAGTCAACATCTTCGAGAGATACTGACCATATTCCTTATTGAAGTTACGAATGGCAGCATGACGCTGACGGGTGCCCTCCCCTGCTTCATCAATGGCTTTCCTGAAGCGGTCGAGACGGGCATTGGCAATGGCAGACTCGCGATTGAAGTCCGACATCGTAGTATTGAAGCCCTCCATCCACTTCGTAGCCTTCTGTGTCTTACCGATAACATCGGCAATGACCATGGCCAGGGAGGTAAGCAAGGTGATTACAACACCGATAACATTAGCCTTCTGTGCCACATTCAGGGCCTTCCATGCAGCTACGAGTCCATTGGTGCGAAGTGTGGCAATTACAGCGTTCTGTCCCATCAGACCTATCGAACTTGCCACACCAGTAATAGCTGCTGCAACACCCTTGAACATCAGACCTGCGAGGATGGCAGGTAGCATGTAAAGCAATATCTTCAGTTCGCCGATTATCAGGGCCAACACACCCTTCATCACGCCCATGGTAACGACATTGTTCGTCATCGTCTGACTCAGGTCATACCATGCCTTTGCCAGCTGCTTCACGCTGTCAACACCATCAGGATTGACAAATGCCTTTTCCCAGATGTTACCTGCACGCTCCATGAGAGCGTTTGCCGTTTCCTGCTGGATAGCGTACTCTTTAGAAACAGCCGTAGCCTCCTGGAAGGCTTCTTCTGAGGTTGCCAGGTGCTCCTTCAGCATATCCACATTCTTCGACATTGTGACCATCACGTTCACCAGTCGGGCACCCTCAGAACCGAGATCCTTAAACACGCTTTGCAGGGCATTCATATTTCCCTTCTCACGCATTTGCTCGAATACCAATACCATCGCATCCACAATCTTACCGGCAGAATACAGACGGTTGATGGTACCAGGCTCAATGCTCAATTCCTTCTCAATCAGGTTGTGCTTTGTCTGGAGGCTCGTTATGAACTTGTTAAATGCCGTAGAAGCCACTTCAGGCATCAAAAACATCGAGTCGGCTGCTGATCCCAAACCTAAGAGCTGGTCAGTCGTGATACCTGCGGTGCGGGCCATACCGGTGAGTCGTTTCGAAAACTCCACGATATTGCCTGCGGTGGCGGTAGAGGTTGCAGCCAACTGGAACATAGCAGAACCGGTGGCCAACATCGATTTCTCTACTCCCATCTTCGGTATCAGACCCATTACCTCGGTAATCTTCGAGAGAGCTGTCAGTGCATCAGCTCCCAGATCTTCTTTCAGGGCTACGTTTACCTGGTTGGCAGCACGAGTGAAACCTTCAAGTCCCTCGATACCATATTTTGCCATACCGAGTTTTGCACCGGCATAGGCGATTTGGTTCAATTCCTGAATAGTGGTACGTGTATCGAGTTTTGCCAAACGGACAGCCAACTCATCAATAGACTTCATGGCTAATCCTGACACCTTACGAATGTCTGCCAACTGGTCACTGAAGGCGAAATTATCCTTAAACACCTTCGTCACCTTACGGATGGCGATAGAGAACATCTGGAAGGCACCGAAGTAGGCGGTCATATTCTTCAGCGTCGTACCCCAAGCGGATGACTGTTGCTGTACGGCACCCGTCGTTTTGTTAATCTCAGCACGAAGAGCGGCCAACTGCTTCTGCTTACTGGTAAACTCACCCGTGCGACGGGTCATGGTGGCAATCTCCTGCTCCAACTGTTTTGCAGCCTGCTTCAATTTCTCCAAGGGTGTGGTTTTTAGGTTGGCCATAACCTTGTTGATATCGATAGCTCTCTTATCCACGTTGGCGAGGGCCGTTTCCAGTTGCTTGGCCCACTGCACCCATGCCTTACGGCGAGGATCGCCAGTACCCATCTTATCCAACTGAGCACGACAGGCTTCCAAGCCCTTACGCAGTTGCTCCGGAGTGGCGGCATTCAGATTCTTGGTGAGTGCATTTACACTCTTAGCCACCTCCTTCGTTGTAGGGATGGCTTCTTTCTCCTTACCGGCTATCTTATCCAGTTCTAACTCCGTCTGCTTCAACAGCGCATTGATCTGTTCAATCTCTTTTTTCTTAGCCTCTGTAGTAGGACTGATAGTGTCACGCTTGGCCAACAGAGCACTACGGGCATCACGCAGTTGGGCAGCACTGGCACCACCGGCAGTCATTGTCTGTACGGCGGTGGCGTAGTTAGCATTGATGGTATTCATCGACCTTGCAGCCGTGCGTTTTGCCTCTTCTGCCTCTAACTTTTTCAGTATGCCTACCTGCACCTGGTACTCATGGTTTTGTTTGTCGATCGAGGCGATATGCGTCTTTTGCTGACTGATAGCTTTGGAGAGCCAGGAGTCAGTGCGCGACGACAAATCATTGATATGCTTACCGATGTTGACGTATGTACCCTCCAGCACCTTTATCTGGTCGTTGATGGCCTTATACTTCTGACGCAGGGAGTCCAGACGCTTCGAGTTCTCGCTGGTCGAGCTCATTTCCTTCTTCACCTGAGCCAGGGCCAACTTCAACTGACGCAATGACGAATCAGCAAGGTTCTGTGTCACCTTGCTTACCTTGGTCATATCTGCCTCGGTATTCTTGATGGCTGCTCGCAGGTCTTTGATGTCCTGGAGCATATTCTTTGCCTTGGCGGTTCCAGCCTTACCAGCGTTATTCAGTTGCTCGTAAGACTTCGTGAGCTTATCCAACTCCACTTTCATGGCCCTTACAGCGGCCTTCGGTTGGGCGCTGTTACAGGTAATGACGATCTCAGCTTTCTTATTCGATGGCATACTTCACCTATTATATTATTATTACTGCCACAAAATTACGAAATCCGGAGGCTGACCTTGTGACAAAGGGGTATGCAGAAAAAGTCCGGAGCGGGTCATCGCGACAGGCTCCGGACTATCTGATTTATTCAGAAGTTGTTTGTCAATTAGAAAAAGACCATATTCATTACTTTTGTTTCGCGTTATCGATAGCCAGTTTCACATCATCCCAGGCAGCCATGACGAAGTTCTCGGTGTCGGGATTATATTCGCCCACGTAGGTAATGGCAGCTTTTGTATCACCCTCTACATGGTCGTTGATCACGAAAAACTCGAAGGGTTCAATCTTCGGCGGCTGCACAGCGTCGGACTCTATCTGTTCACGCACGGCGCGACGGATGCGATCCAGTTCGCCAGGGTTCACCTTCACGCCCTGCTCAATCCTTGCATTCACGGCCTTGCGCTGTTCATCACGCACATGTTTATCCCACGCTTCGGCCATCAGCTTATTCATCAGATAGAGGTAGGTGTTATTCAGGAAGCGTTGCCAGTGGTCGGCACCACGTCCCAGCATGACAATGGCCAACGGCTCGGCCACGTACAGACGGCGCTCCTGCTGGTTCCATGCCAATAGGCCCTTCGTCATCAGTGTTTCCAACGAACCGAAAACCGATGCCGTCTGATGCAGATCTTTCAGGTCAGCCTTACGCTTCCTGTGTTCCCTCCACGCTTTCAGCGGGTTCTTCAGTCGTATCTTCATGCTCTACGGGTTTTTCGTTATTATCTTCGGGCTGTTCGGCAGCGGCCTCCGACGGCTTCTCATCCGTTTCCTCAGCGGCTTCCTTGCCCTTCTTTCCACCTTTTCGACCTGCCAGACGGAACAGCGACCATGCCGACGATACCAGCATGTCGATGCGCTCCTGGTCGGTGCCTACATAAGTGGTATAGTGATACTGTCCTGGTGTGACCACACTCAGCAAAGCACCCTGCACGATGACGGTGGCTTTCTCACCCTCTATCACCAGCAGCGACTCCACCACCGAGTCATGGTGTCTCGCAGTCAGCGGGAAGTCCATGCCCAACTGTGAGCGCATCAAGGCCGTCTGGTCGTCTTTGGTCAGGATGGCCACCTCTTTCAGCCACTCGCGCTGGCGATACCAGAGCAACAGTCTTAGCATTGGAATATCTATCGTCGGGATGACGATCTTCACGGTCAGAGAGTTGCCTGCCAGACAACTAATGGCTTTCATCAGTTTATCGAAGGTCACATCACCATTCGATTGCCACGTAGCAAGCGGATACTTTTTCAGCAGCTGCGGCAACTGGTGCCCTATGCAGCACGGCTCCATAATAGAAAACGTTTCCATACTATATACCTTTTTAAATATTAATACGCCACAAAGTTAGGAGTAAAACGACGTAACCATGTGACAAACATTTTCGGGGAACCACGAATTTCACGAATTACACGAATTTACACTGCAATACGATTTTCTTTCGCCAGACGATAGCATAAAGCCTCGCAAAGCACACGGGCATACTCTACACCTGTAGAAGTACCTCCAACCCCACAAAACAAATCAATATATAATAGCTTTATCATAGCGTCAATAATAATATCATAAGGATTAGCAACAATAGCTGCTGAAGAAGGGATAGACGGAAGCGGATATCGGCACGGATGTAGGATCTGCTGTGCCAGGGATGACCGTCGTACACTTTATTATAAATATCGTTGGGGTCAACACTCAAAATCCGCATAATGTTATGCCCAATATCGGACGGATGGATAGGATGCCACCAACCACCAGCATCACCGGCTCCGATACATACATTCCGGATAACACGGTGTAGCCTGGGCGAGTTATGGCACAGCCCATTATGCCGATTATGGCGCTGGAGTATGAGATTAGCTTTCATCTGAATGGTTCGACTGTTTATCACTCCACTGGAGGCTGGCCACGTCGTTGTTTTCCTTATTGCCA
>CAMOGP010000030.1 GCA_946614175.1 uncultured Prevotella sp.
ATAGAAACCTATGTAGGATTGCTAGATGGGCTAGTATTACTAGCATGACTAGTATGGCTAGTATAGCTAGTATGGCTAGTATGACTAGTATGGCTAGTATAGCTAGCCTTGCTAGATTATCTGGCTAGCCAACCCTCGGGGTTCAGTTTAGCGCTACCATGGCGCAACTGGAACTGCATCAAACCTTCAGCACCCACACGACCAAGCGTCTGTCGGGTGCTTACTTTTTGTCCACGGCTCACGTTGACAGAAGCCAAGTCGCAGTATACAGACAGATAACTACCATGACGAACAATAACAACCGTAGTTCCAGCGTAGCTGAATACAGCACTCACTTCGCCATCGAAGATACAACGGACAGCAGCACCAGGCTGGCCCTTGATGTCGATACCTTTCTTATCGAGTGTGACATGACCTTTTACATCGGTAACGTGGTTGGTACCAAAGTGGTTAACGATACGATAGCTTCCTGAGATAGGCATAGGCAAGCGCCCCCGATTGCTCTCGAAATTACCGCTCAGCTGACGGTCTTCTGACGAGACAGTATATACACTCTCGGCCTTCTTAGCCTCAGCCACTTCCTTCTCATGCGCCTTTGCATCAGCGGCCGCCTTACGTTCAGCATTCATTCGGGCTCGTTCAGCATCTGCGGCAGCACGCTCAGCAGCAGCTCTTTCTTCAGCATTTTTCTTTCTGGCAGCTGCAAGCGCTTCGGCCTTTGCCTTTCTTTCTTTTTCCTTGGCTTCGGCTATACGGCGTTCGTTCTCTCTACGGGCAGCTTCGGCAGCAGCCTTCTTCCTGGCAAGTTCCTCAGCTTTTCGTTTTGCTTCAGCCTCCGCAGCCTTACGTTTTGCTTCAGCCTCAGCACGGGCTTTGGCACGGGCTATCTCCTGAGCTATCAAACGGTCAATCTGCGCATTCAGTTCGGCATCGCGTTTCTTTTGCTTCTCAATGATTCCTTGAATAGTCTTCTGTTGTTTCTGCAACGATGAAACCATCTTCTGCTGTTCCACCTGCTTACCTTCAAGTGATCTGCGCTCCTGTTCACCCCTTACCAAGAGATTGCTCTTCTGCCTCTTTGTATCAGTAAGCTCATCATAAGCCTCAGCCACTTGAGCCTTCATCGATTTCACCGCTTCGGCCTGACTCTGCTGATATTTAGCATATTCACGCACAAATCTCATTCGGCGATACATCTGAGAGAGATTCTTGGCACTGAATATAAACATCAGCTGACTCTGCATATTGCGATTGCGATGCATATAGCGCATGGACTTCACAAAGCGCTGTTTACGCTCTGCGAGTTCTTTCTCAAGATAATCCATATGAGCCTCAAGCGTATGGATATCGCCGTCAAGACGGTTGATGTCATGACGTATTGTATCAATAGACTTTCGCTTATCGGCAATCTCATTATTAATAATCAGCAGGTTCTGCAATCGTTTCTTGACGTCGCGCTCATTAGCCTGAAGTTTACGTTGCTGTTCCTCAATCTGTTTACGAACCCTCTGCTGTTCATTTTTCAGACTATTAACCGTAACGGGCTGCTTAGAGGAGGCTGTCTTTTTGGTTGTTGACTTTTTGACTGTTGCTTTCTTGGTGGTAGTCTTCTTTGGAGTAGTAGTGGTACGCTTATGCGTAGAAGGTTTCTTCGCATGCTGAGCCACAGCAGGCAAAGAGAACGTGATGAATGCCATCAGCATCATCACGATACAATTAAGACGAAACACTCTATTCATCATAGAGCCATGAATCGGCGGAGTATCTCATCCACTGTAACCTCACGATATTTGTTAGAAACTTCCGTTCTGGCATCCCACTCTGTATCAGAACCAAGATAATTCAAGGTCATACCAAGCTTCACTTCCTTATCAGGAGTGGTAAGTGTAATCTGATGTTTCTTTGGATATACCTTACGGCTGAACACCTCAAACTCTGAATAATCCCAGTTGAGCTGAGTGTTACCATTGAAACGGTCTTTATAAATGATGTTTGCCATACGGATGACAGCTGTATTTTTACTTGCGAGCCAGCTGTAGTCCATCTTTCCGTCCTCATAGCTGATAATCATGTCGTCACCGCTCTCAATAGTAGAGAAGTTGGCATCAGCAATATTCTTTGACAGGATAACAGCATCGCTTCCCTGATTAGGTTTGAAGAGTTCGTTCCAGAACAAAGCCTGAAGCGCCAAAAAGTTCAATCCGCTATTACGCAAGAAGTCAATCTGGCGATAAGGCGCCTTGAGATACTGCTTATTAATACGGTCCATAATCAACACGTAATCCTTCGTGAACTCCAATCTGCCGGCCTCCACAAATCCGAAAGCCATCAGCTGAAGTCGGATCACATCGTTTCGTCTCATCTTCAGGTTGCCAGTCAGTGTCAACTTCTGCGGACCAACCTCAACCGAGAACTTTACTTTCGAGGTAATGAACTTTGCCGTCTGCTGATTTTCACGCACCTGACCAAGGAAATCAGTAGCCTGGCGCTGGGCGATTGTAGGCGTAGCATCCACAACCTTCTTGTGCGACTTACACGACACAAATACTAACGGCAATGCCAATGCGGCAATTCTTACGATACTTTTTAGTTTCATTATCTATCTATTTTTTGTTTTATTTTGTCTGCATGTTCTTTAATCACAGAGTTGTCCTGATTCTCGTCCAGGTTCTGAAGCGCCTGGTCAATATAAATCTGAGCCTCCGAATAGCGCCCTAACATATAGAGAATCCAGGCATAAGTATCAAGATAGGTAGCATTTTTCGGTTCAGCTTTGATGGTTTTAAAGCTCATCTGCTCAGCCTTGTTAAGCTGCTCACCTGCCTCACTCAGGAAATAGGCATAATTATTCAGGCATCCCATATTATCGTCTTTCCACTGGAGGCATGAGTCGTATGCCTCATAAGCTTCTCTTATCATCCCCTTCTGATGCAATATGTCGCCCATCACAGCATAGAAATCTGACACAATAGCAGGATCGCTATCTTCCTTGATGACTCCGATGCCATTCTTAAAAGCAGAAAGGGCAGCATCCAGACTATCGCGACGATAGAAAGCCACACCTTGATAATAATAGAAGGCCATCTCATCGGGATTATACTGACGGGCCTCCTGACAAAGTGTAATCACGCGTTCCATATCATCATCCTCCCAGGCATAACCAATCAGTTGCAAGCGGGCTGACGAATTATCAGGAGCGATGGCGAGTGCTTTTTCAAGCACCTTGCCGATACTGTCTTTAGGCATCTTTTTAATATTCATATATGATGCACACAATATGGCCATATTCTCATCCACCTGCGGCTGTTTCAAAATTTTATTGAACAACTGCAGCACCCTTGTGCTGTCGCCACCCGCATTCTCGCTGGCCGAAATCTCCTGGCGCAGCAGATGTATCTTCTCCTCCATCGTTGAGTTCTTGTTCAAGAGCACACGCTCTGTAAGAGAATCGGCAATCTCCTTATGATTCAACGCCTGATGGTAGGTACGCAGTGACATCAGCACACGATTGTTATCAGGTTCTTCCTTCAGAATTTTATCATACACCTTGAGTGCCTTCTTCAGCTGCCCGTTCATCATCAACGTCTCACCATAGAGTGCCAGATAATTAAAGTCGTTAGGATATTTCTCCGAAAGCGTCTTGATCTCGGCAATAGCTGCTTTCTTGTTTCCCTGACGGGTATATATCTCGCTCTTGGCCACAGAAAGGCGCTCGTTCTTTCCGTCTATAGCCTCCAGACGGTTCAACACCTCTACGGCATTATCAAGATCGTCTACCTGCTGATACAGTTGGAAGAGCATCTCTAACAGATCCTCACGCTCCTTATCACGGGCATAAATCTTTTCTACCACAGGTATCGCAGCCTCATAATCCTGCTGACGGATGTAAGCCTGAGCCAACGTTTCCATATAGGTCTCGTTATCAGGATCGAGCGATGCAGCTTTTTTAATATACTCAAGACTCTTCTCCGTATTCTTCAGAGCATTATAGTATTGTCCCAAGAAGAACCAAGCCTCAGGTGCTTCTGGGTTTATCTCCAGACAATGTCGCAGCAAATCGAAGGCAGCATCATTGTTACCCTTCTGTCGCTGCATCATAGCCTCGAGGAAGAACTCATCATATTGGCGAGAAGCGATAGAAGTGCTATCAGGGCTGCCCTGCCCATAGCAAGTCAACCCACTCACAAAAAACGCTATCAAAACGCCTATTTTCTTCATCATTATCTTCACATCTTACATCTCACCTCACACCTCTCAATTCACTCCCGTATGTCCGTAACCGCCTTCGCCTCTTTCAGTCTCATCGAGCACATCAACAGGAATAAACTCACCCTGTTCGTGACGGGCAATTACCATTTGGGCAATACGTTCACCATCCTCAACAACAAAATCCTCATTAGACAAGTTGATGAGCACAACCCCTATCTCGCCACGATAGTCGGCATCGATGGTACCTGGTGTATTCAGCACAGTGATACCCTTTTTCAGAGCCAGACCGCTTCGAGGGCGCACCTGAGCCTCGAAGCCAACAGGCAACGCTATGTGCAACCCCGTAGGAATGAGCTTACGCTCCAGAGGTTTCAGGGTGATGGGTTCATCTATATTTGCTCTCAGATCCATGCCCGCACTCTGCTCAGTAGCATACTGTGGCAATGGTTGGTGACCTTTGTTTACGACTTTAATTTTCAGCATCATTTAAAATATTATTTTAATCAATGTGCAAAGGTAGTGCTTTTAGCTTAGAAATCAGCCTTTCATGACCTAATTTTTTGATTTTTTCGTTAATTTCTGCGAAATGTGCTGATACTGCGCGTATTTTTCGTACCTTTGCACCCTGATTATGATGAATTGGCAACAACTTATATCAAATAAGCGTCTTGGTCAGGAGCATCGTCATCCTGAACGCCACGATGACAGAACAGAGTTTAAGCGCGATTACGACCGCCTTATTTTCTCTGCTCCGTTCCGTCGTTTGCAGAATAAAACCCAAGTGTTCCCCCTTCCAGGCAGCATCTTTGTGCACAACCGCCTTACTCACTCACTCGAGGTGGCGAGTGTAGGTATGTCGTTAGGCAATGATGTAGCCTCGCAGCTCACCAAGAAGCATCCGGAATTAAAGGAAGGACTTTTTCAGGAGATTGGTCAGATTGTGGCTACTGCGGGTCTGGCTCACGATCTTGGCAACCCTCCCTTTGGACATAGTGGTGAGAAAGCCATCCAGTCGTTCTTTACCGAGGGTGCCGGCTACGATCTCCAGCGCCAGGTGAGTCCGATATTCTGGAACGACATGATTCACTTCGAAGGAAACGCCAATGCCTTCCGCCTGCTCACCCATCAGTTCAAGGGTCGCCGCCCAGGTGGATTTGTCATGACTTATTCCACACTTGCCAGCATCGTAAAATACCCTTATTCTTCGAGTGCAGCCAGCAAGAAGGGGAAGTTCGGATTCTTTGATTCCGAGAAGCCCTATTATCGTCGCATAGCCGACGAACTCGGCATTCCTTGCCAATCGGAGATGGGCGAACCCCTGCGTTATGCCCGTCATCCGTTGGTATATCTTGTTGAAGCCGCCGATGATATCTGTTATGAGATCATGGATATCGAAGATGCCCACAAACTTAAAATTATTTCGCATGAAGAAACCATGCGACTTCTGCTGGCATTCTTCGATTTAGATACTCAGGAGCACATCCTCAACCGTATCGAAGACGAGGGTGTTGATGATAACAATGAGAGGATTGTTTATCTGCGCGCCTGCGTGATAGGAAAACTTGAAAACGAATGTGTCCGTGTGTTTGTTGAGCATGAGGACGAGATACTGAGTGGCGAGTTCAAAGGAAGCTTGATCGACCACATCAGCGATTTGCCCCAGCAGGCGTATAAGGACTGTTGCTCATTGTCGGTAGCCCGCATCTATAAGAGTCGCCCTGTGCTCGATGTGGAACTGTCTGGTTATCAGATTATTCAGACACTGATGGAGCAGCTCATCAATGCCGCCGTTCACCCTGAGCGCTTCTACTCCAAACACCTGATCAGTCGCGTATCGAGTCAATACGACATCGATGCTCCCGACCTTGAGACCCGTATTATGGCGATCATCGATTATATCAGCGGTATGACAGATGTTTATGCGCTGGATATTTACCAGAAGATCAACGGCATATCGCTACCTATTATTTAATTAAAGCATGATGAAGAAATTATATATTGAAACGTATGGCTGCCAGATGAATGTGGCAGATTCTGAAGTAGTAGCATCGGTGATGCAGATGGCTGGTTACGAGACCACCGAGACACTTGATGAGGCCGATGCAGTATTCCTTAATACCTGTTCTGTTCGCGATAATGCCGAGCAGAAGATTTTCCACCGCTTGGATGCACTGGATGCAGAGCGCCGCAAAGGTCACCAGATGATACTTGGCGTGCTTGGCTGTATGGCCGAGCGTGCTCAGCAAGACTTGCTCGACAATCACCACTGCGACCTTGTGGCTGGTCCTGATGCCTATCTCTCATTGCCCGACCTGATTGCGCAAGCCGAGTTAGGCCATAAAGCCATGAACACAGAGCTCTCTACCACAGAGACTTATAAGGATGTTGTTCCACAGCGCATAGGTATCGGTCATAAGATTGGCGGTTTTGTAAGTATCATGCGTGGCTGCAATAATTTCTGCCACTATTGCATTGTGCCTTACACCCGCGGTCGTGAGCGCAGCCGCGATGTAGAGAGTATTCTCCGCGAGGTGCGCGACCTGCGCGACAAAGGCTACAAAGAGGTGACGCTGCTGGGACAGAATGTAAACTCTTATAAATTAGGTGATATCGATTTCCCCGCTTTGCTCCGCAAGGTGGCCGAGGAGGTTCCCACCATGCGCGTACGCTTCACCACATCTCATCCAAAGGACATGAGCGATGAAACGCTGCGTGTTATCGCAGAGATGCCCAATGTGTGCAAGCATATCCACCTGCCCGTTCAGAGTGGTAGCGACCGCATCCTGAAGTTGATGAACCGCAAATACACCCGCGAGTGGTATATGGATCGCGTCAACGCCATCCGCCGCATCATTCCCGATTGCGGACTCTCTACCGATATTTTTGTGGGCTATCATTCTGAAACAGAAGAGGATCACCAGCTGTCACTCTCGCTGATGCGCGAGGTGGGCTACGATTCAGCCTTCATGTTCAAATACTCCGAGCGCCCAGGCACTTACGCCTCGAAGCATCTGCCCGACGATGTGGCTGAAGAGGAGAAGATTCGCCGACTGAACGAGCTCATCGCCCTGCAGACAGAGATGAGTGCCCTTCAGAACAAGAAGGACGAGGGCAAGGAGTTCGACGTATTGGTTGAGGGATTCTCAAAGCGCTCTCGCGAGCAGCTGTGCGGTCGCACTGAGCAGAACAAGATGGTGGTATTCCCCAAGGCCGGTCACCACATTGGCGAGACCGTTCGTGTAAAAATTACAGGCAGTACAAGTGCCACATTATTAGGAGAGGCTCTATGAAAGAATTCATGCAAGTTCTGAAACGGTTTGTTTTACCGTACAAGAAGTATGTCGTTTTGTCGATTGTGTTCAATATCCTTTCGGCACTGTTGAACATCTTCTCTTTTGCGGCATTGATACCTATTCTTCAGATACTGTTCAAGACAGGCGATAATGTCGCTGTTACAACCCTGATGGAATGGAGTGATGGAAGTTTTAAAGATGTGGCCGTCAACAACATCTATTATTACATCAACACCTTCATCACCGATATGGGTTCAACTACCACGTTGCTCTTTATCGGACTCTTCCTTATTTTTGCAACGCTGTTGAAGACGGCCGCTTACTTCCTGGCATCCTCCAGTGTTGTTCCCATCCGCACGGGTGTGGTAAGAGACATGCGCAATCAGCTCTACAAAAAGATTGTTGCCCTGCCACTTGGTTTCTTTACCGAAGAGCGCAAAGGTGATATCATTGCCCGCATGACAGGCGACGTACAAGAGGTTGAGACCAGCATCATGTCATCGTTAGACCTGATGTTTAAGAACCCTATTCTGATTATATCTTACTTCACCACACTGATAGTCATCTCTTGGCAACTGACATTGTTCTCTGTCATCATCATCCCACTCATTGGTTGGTTTATGGGTTGGATTGGTCGCAAGCTTAAAGCTCAAAGTATTCAGGCTCAGTCTCTGTGGAGCGACACGATGAGTGTGGTTGACGAGACCTTAGGCGGTCTTCGCATCATCAAGGCATTCTGTGCCGAAGGTAAGATGCTCGATAAGTTCAACCGCATCAACTCTACCTACCGTCACGACATCATGTGGGTCAATATCCGTCAGAATATCGGTCATCCGCTTTCAGAGTTTCTGGGCACCTGTATGATTGTCATTGTGCTTTGGTTTGGTGGTGTGCTGGTGCTTAACGATGGTTCACTTTCTGGTCCTACCTTTATTTATTATATGGTGATTCTGTACTCTATCATCAACCCATTGAAGGAGGTTTCCAAGGTGGGCTACAATATTCCCAAGGGCTTGGCCTCGATGGAGCGTATCGACAAGATCCTGTTGGCCGAGAATACGATTAAGGAAGTTGAGAATCCCAAGCATATTCCAAGCTTCGAGCATCAGATAGAGTTCCGCAACGTATCATTCCGCTATGGTGAACAATGGGTATTGAGAGACATCAACCTCACCATACCTAAGGGCAAGACGATAGCGATTGTGGGTCAGAGCGGCAGTGGAAAATCCACCCTCGTCGACCTCATTCCGCGCTACTACGATGTTCAGGAGGGCGAGGTGCTCATCGATGGCATCAATGTGAAGGAGCTTGGTATACACGATTTGCGCCAGCTTATCGGTAATGTGAATCAGGAGGCCATTCTGTTCAACGATTCGTTCCGCAACAACATCTCGTTTGGTGTCGACAACGCCACCCAGCAGCAGATAGAAGAGGCAGCCAAGATAGCCAACGCCTACGATTTCATCATGGCCTCCGAAGAAGGTTTCGACACCAATATAGGCGATCGTGGCGGTCGCCTGTCAGGCGGTCAGCGCCAGCGTGTGTCTATCGCCCGCGCCATCTTGAAGAACCCGCCCATCCTCATTCTCGACGAGGCCACTTCGGCCCTCGATACCGAGAGTGAGCGCCTGGTTCAGGATGCCCTCGAGCGCTTGATGAAGACCCGCACTACAGTGGCCATTGCTCACCGCTTGTCAACCATCAAGAATGCTGATGAGATCTGCGTTCTGCACGAGGGCCGCATCGTGGAGCGCGGCACCCATGACGAGCTGCTCGCCATCGACGGACACTATAAGAAACTTACCGACATGCAGGCATTATAATCAGACTGAGAACCATGTTACAAAGAGTTCTTTATCTTTTGAAGACCTACCTGTTGACGATGCTGTTTTTCATCATCGCCAAAGTGGCGTTCATGCTCTATAACAGCAGTCAGGCGTTCTCCGCCAGCGATGTTTTGTCTGTCTTGTGGCATGGGCTGAGTCTGGATTTCAGCACGGCGCTCTACATCATCAGCGTACCCTTCCTGGTGTGTGCCGCATCCATCTGGTTAGGCGGCATCAAGGCGCTACGCCTTCTGTTGCGTGCCTACTATCTGCTGATAGCTGTAGCTATCACGCTGGCCTTCGTGGCTGATACGAGTCTGTATGAGTTCTGGTTATTCAAGCTCGACTCCTCGTGCCTGCAGTATCTCGAAACGCCGACCGAGGCGATGGCGAGTGTCTCTCTGGGCTATATCGTCATCCGCATCATCGTCATAGCCGTTGTTTCGGCCCTCATCTGGTGGGCCTACACGCATCCACGTTTCAGCATCACTCCCGGTCCCCATCGCATCATGGAGTCGATAGTCGCCCTGCTTTGTATCCCGCTGATAATCATCGGCATACGTGGTGGCTTAGGCGAGTCGACTACCAATATCGGACAGGTATATTTCTCGCAGAACCAGTTTCTGAATCACTCAGCCGTCAACCCTGTTTTCAATTTTATCGATTCTTTCGATAAGGCTGACGCCGAATATAGTTTCATGAGCGACGAAGCGTGCAACAAGCTGATGAGCGAGCTTTACAACACGCAAAGCATCAACTGCGACACGCTGCTCAACACCCAGCACCCCAACATCATCATTATCCTGTTGGAAGGTTGCGGAGGTGAGTTTACAGAGATAGGAGGCCGCACCGACATCACGCCCAATCTCAACAAACTGGCCAAAGAAGGTATCTATTTCACCAATTGCTACGGCAACACGTGGCGCACTGATCGCGGCACCGTATGCGCACTGAGTGGCTACCCTTCATTCCCCACGCTGTCGGTGATGAAGATTCCCGCCAAATCGCGCTCACTGCCCAACATAGCCCGCACACTACAAGAAGAACGCGGGTATCACACCTCGTATATCTATGGTGGCGACATCAACTTCACCAATATGCGCAGCTACCTCATCAGTGGTGGTTTCGAGCATCTCACCTGGATGAAGGACTACAGTGCCGAAGAACAGAAGACAGCCCAATGGGGCGTGCGCGATGATATCACCTTTAAGACGCTTTACCAGATGGCCACTACTACAGAGCCGCCATTCCTGATAGGATTCTCTACCCTGAGCAGTCATTCGCCCTGGGATGTGCCCATTCACCATTTCGACGACGAGGTCATCAACTCGTTCTATTATCTCGATCAGTGTATTGGCGATTTCATCCAGAAGCTCCGCAAGAGTGCCGCTTGGAAGAACACCCTCGTGGTGATGCTGCCCGATCACGGCATCCCGCATAACGGCTTAGACGAAACCACATCTCTGCTCAACCACATCCCAATGATATGGGTGGGTGGTGCCGTAAAAGCGCCCCGGAAGATTGAGCAAGTCTGCAATCAAACCGACCTGCCCGCCACCTTATTAGGTCAGTTGGGCGTACCTCACGACGATTTCTCTTTCAGTCGCGATGTGTTGAGTGCTACTTATACCCATCCTTTCGCCACTCACACCTTCGACAATGGCTTCTCGATGGTTGATAGCGCCAGTTTTGTAAGCTTCGACTTTGTCAGCAACAAGGTCATTGCGGAGGAAGGAAAGCGAAACGAGCAGCTCCTCACGATAGGCAAAGCGATACTCCAAGCCGCATCAGATGACCTTAAGGGAAGGTGAAAAGGTGAAAAGGTGAAAAAGTGAAAGGGTGAAAGGGTGAAAGGGTGAAAGGGTGAATCATTAATTAATATTATAGAGAAAAAAAATGAAAACGTTGAATAATAAGTTATTCTCTCCACTATTGGCCGTACTATGGAATCTGTTGTTGGTCTATCTGGTTTATCAGGTAGCCCGAATAGAGTACTGGTTAGAGAATTCAGATTATCTCAACTACACCTTCGACGTATGGCGCGGGGGCTTGATGTTCGACACCTCGGCCATCCTTTATACCAATGCGCTCTATGTGGTGCTGATGCTGTTCCCCTTGCATCTTAAGGAGACAGCCACTTATCACCGCATCTGCAAGTGGGTATTTGTGATTGTAAACGGACTGGCGCTTGCCATCAATCTGGCCGACTCCGTCTATTTCCGATACACCATGAGGCGCACCACCTCTACGGTCTTCGATGAGTTCTCGAGCGAAGGGAATCTTGGCAGCATCATCGGCACCGAATTCCTGAGCCACTGGTATCTGGTAGTGTTGTTTGCACTCCTGATGGTGTTCCTCTGGAAGTGCTACGCCGCTCCCTCTCTCGATGCCAAGATGCTCAACAAGTGGAAGTACGCTGGCGCCTGCTTCTTGTCGCTGCTTCTCTTCACCCCCTTCTGCATCGCAGGCATGCGTGGCGGTTTTGCTACAGCCGTACGCCCCATCACCATCTCCAACGCGATGCAATATACCGAGCGCCCCACTGATGCACCCTTGGTGCTGAACACACCTTTCGCACTGTTGCGCACCATCGACACCAACGTGTTTGTGGTTCCCCATTATTTCGAGAGCGCCCAAGAACTGGAGGCTGTTTACACCCCTGTCCACACGCCCTCCGACTCGCTGCAGATGGACAAGAAGAATGTGGTAGTACTGATTGTCGAAAGCTTCGGCCGTGAATATATCGGAGCCCTGAATACCACCCTCGAAGATGGCAGATACAAGGGCTATACCCCTTGTGTCGACTCGCTCATCCACAAGAGTACCACCTTCAGCTACTCTTTCTGTAACGGTCGAAAGAGTATCGACGGTATGCCCAGCATCCTCAGCAGCATCCCGATGTTTGTAGAACCCTTCATCCTCACCCCTTCGTCCATGAACGACTATACGGGATTGGCAGGCATCCTGGCTCAGGAGGGCTACGAAACTGCCTTTTTCCATGGGGCCCAGAATGGCAGTATGGGCTTTCAGGCCTTTGCTCAGAAGACGGGTTTCCAGCACTATTACGGACGCACTGAATACGAGGTATCGTGCGGCACCGACGATTTCGATGGCACTTGGGCGATATGGGACGAGCCGTTCCTGCAGTTCTTTGCCAACGAGATGAGTCAGATGAAGCAACCCTTCATGACTTCCGTCTTCACCGCCTCCAGTCATCATCCGTTTGCTATTCCCGAGAAATACAAGCAGCAGTTCCCCGAAGAGGCGCTGGAGATACACAAATGTATCCGTTATACCGACCTCTCGATTGGCCGATTCTTTGAGACGGCCAGTCGCCAGCCTTGGTTCAAGAACACCATTTTTGTATTGACCAGCGACCATACCAACATGAGCAATCATGCTGAGTATCAGACTGATTTAGGTGGTTTCTGCTCACCTATCATCATCTTCGACCCCAGTCGTCCCGAAGGTCAGATGCTCGATAAGATTGCCCAGCAGATCGACATTCTCCCCACCCTGTTGGGCATGCTCCATTACCCCAAACCCTACTTCGGATTTGGTATCGACCTCTTCAACACGCCCCAGGAAGATACCTGGGCTGTGAACTATCTCAACGGCATCTATCAGTATGTGCGCTATGGCTACGTACTGCAGTTCGACGGCGCAGCCACCACAGGCGTCTATCGCCTCGATGACAGACTGATGAAGCAAAACCTGAAAGGGAAAGTGGACGTACAACAGCAGATGGAACGCGAGCTGAAAGCCATCATCCAGCAGTATATGGAGCGCATGAAGCAAGACCGCCTGCACCCTTAACGGTTGGCGGGATGATCCTTCGCGATTACCTTACCGTCTATCACCTCAAAACGCTCATTAAACTCCTCGCGGGTACGACTCCAGCGGTTATGACTCCATAACCACATGTCGGGCGATTGGCAGATGCTCTGCTCCAGCATTTTGAAATAGATATCTGTAATCTCGTAATCCTTCATCTTCTGCGGTTCACGCGTTATCAACTTGATTTCCGCCTCATAATAGCCACGACGAACGCGCCGTATATCCAGGAAGAACACCGCATAGTTCATCTTGCGCACAATGCGCTCTGTGCCTGTCAGCACGGGGGTATCATGATGCAGGAAGTCCACCCAGTGATGAATATTCACCCAGTGCGGCTTCTGGTCAGAGATGAATCCAATGACCACAGGCGTGTTCTTGCGGCGGTACTCCACCACCTTGCGCAAGGTATCCTGCATGGCGATACACTCTGCTCCCAGTCTTTGGCGCAGGCGCAGAAACAGCTTGTCGAAAGCCTTATTCTCAATGGGGTGATAAATCTGTGCGCAATGCGCCTCAGGCGTAATCCAGGAGGGCAATGACGTCACCCATTCCCAGTTACACAGATGCCCCAGATATATGGCACACGACTGTCCGTCGCGTATCGCTTCCTCCAGCAGTTCTGTGCCCTTGAACGTCATGCGCTTGGTGATGTTCTTCTTGCTGATCGTCATCAGCTTCACCGACTCCACCAGATAGTCACAGAAGAAGTGATAGAATCCCCGCTCAATACGCCTCAGTTCATCCTCATCTTTTTCCGGGAAAGACTCCTTCAGATTCCTTCTTACCACTTTGATGCGATACCGCATCAGACGATAAACCAACAGGTAGAGCAAGTATGAGTTCACGTAATGTATTCTCATGGGCAGAAGTGAGAACACATACCAGAACGAAAGAATAACATAATACAATAATTTCATATTTCGTAGGAATTCCAAATGCAAAGTTAGCTATTTAGCCGCACATATGCAAATAATAATTAAAAAAATTGCTCATATGCCGATATTTCAGTACCTTTGCAATATGAATAAGAGAGTATATTTGGGCATGATAGGTGATATTATGCACCCAGGTTTGATAAACATCATCCATGAAGGAGCGAAATATGGTGACGTGATGATTGGTCTATTCACTGACAAAGCCATTGCCACCCATCAGCGCCTTCCTTACATGACATACGATCAGCGTAAAAACGTTATCGAGAATATCAAAGGCGTGAGCGAGATTGTTCCTCAGGACGAATGGAGCTATGTGCCTAACTTGCTGAAATACCGTCCTGATTACATCATTCATGGCGACGACTGGTGCGAGGGTGTCGACTCCGAACTGCGCCAGCAGGTTTTCGACACCATGGAGCAGATAGGCGGCCAAGTCATTGAGATTCCTTATACCAAAGGCATCAATTCTTCTTCGCTCGATAAGGAGATCAAGAAAATCGGCACCACCCCCGATATCCGTCTGAGGGCCCTGCGCCGCCTGATTGCCGCCAAGCCCATTGTGCGCATCTTGGAGGTTCACGACGGACTGAGTGGTTTGATTGTCGAGAATCTTGAAACCGCAAGGGGCACCAGCAAGGTAGCCTTCGATGGCATGTGGTCGAGTTCTCTTACCGATTCCACCTCGAAAGGCAAGCCCGACATCGAGGCTGTCGACCTGACAACCCGTATGCAGGACCTGAATAACATTCTCGAGTGCACCACCAAGCCTATCATCTACGATGGTGATACAGGCGGCAAGCCCGAACATTTTGTCTTCACCGTCAGAACACTTGAGCGTAACGGCATCTCTGCGGTGATTATCGAAGATAAAATCGGTCTGAAGAAGAACTCCCTCTTCGGCACCGAAGCCATTCAGACACAGGACACCATCGAGGGTTTCTGCCATAAAATCAGAATGGGCAAGGAGGCACAGATTACCAAAGACTTCATGATTATCGCCCGCTGCGAGAGTCTCATCGCAGGCAAAGATGTTGCCGACGCCCTGCAGCGCTGTCTGGCTTATGTCGATGCTGGTGCCGACGGCATCATGATTCACTCCAAAGAGAAGACGGGCGAAGATATCAAGGCCTTCTGTCAGGCATTCCGCCAGCATCATCCCGCCGTGCCCATTGTGGTGGTACCCACTACCTATAACCACATCAAGGAGAGCGAGCTGGCCCAGTGGGGCGTCAATGTAGTGATCTACGCCAACCACATGCTGCGTGCAGCCTATCCGGCCATGATGAAGTGCGCCGAGAGTATTCTGCAGAACGAGCGCTCGTTAGAGGCAAACCCACTGTGTATGCCTATCAAGGAGATATTAGAATTAATACCCGGAACAAAATAATGATACGTGCATCTTTTTTCTATCAGGAGCTGGCAGCTTACGGCATCAACTTCTACACAGGCGTGCCCGATTCTTTGTTGAAGAATCTCTGCGCCTATGTCACCGATCATGCCGACCATCATATCATCGCAGCCAACGAAGGCGGCGCCATGGGTATAGCAGCTGGTCATTACCTGGCCACCAGTCAGATTCCTGTTGTGTATATGCAGAATTCAGGCGAGGGCAATATCATCAACCCGTTGGCCTCGCTCGTCGATAAGGAAGTGTATAACATTCCCGTGCTTTTAGTGATTGGCTGGCGCGGCAAGCCTGGTGTTCACGACGAGCCCCAGCATGTAAAACAGGGCAAGGTAACCACCTCTCTGCTGGAGACGATGGGCATTCCCTATAGCGTTCTTTCGAAAGAAGAGCACGAGGCCAGCCTTCAGATTAAGCAGGCTGTCGAGAAGATGCAACTCTCCAAGGAGTGCTACGCACTGATTATCGAGAAAGACACCTTTGAGCCCTATCAGCTGTCAACGGTCAGCGCCCATCCAGAGCTGTCGCTGTCGCGAGAAGAAGCCATCGGCATCGTTGCTTCCGCCATCGGTCCGAAAGATGTGATTGTATCCACCACAGGTATGATCAGTCGCGAGCTCTTTGAGTATCGCACGCGGAACCATCAAGGCCACGAGCGCGATTTCCTCACCGTAGGTTCTATGGGTCATGCCTCACAGATTGCCTTGGGCATCGCTTTAGAGAAGCCCGACCGCCGCGTGTGGTGTTTCGATGGCGACGGTGCTGCCATCATGCACTTAGGTGGGATGGCCATCATAGGCAGTCAGGCACCCGGCAACTATGTTCACGTGGTGTTTAATAATGGGGCACACGATAGTGTAGGCGGACAGCCTACAGTAGGGTTGGATATCGACTTGCCCACCATCGCCAAGGCCGCTGGATACAAGCAGGTGGTGAGTGTTTCCTCTAAGGAGGAATTGGAGAG
>CAMOGP010000031.1 GCA_946614175.1 uncultured Prevotella sp.
CGCCGACCCTCTGCTTGTAAGGCAGATGCTCTAAACCAACTGAGCTAAACGCCCTTTTTTTGAACCGTTGTAACTTTGATTGTTATCTTGTTCTTTTAAGCGAGTGCAAAGGTACGGACTTTTTTTGAAACCACCAAATATTTTTCGAACTTTTTTCAAATTTTCTCGAAAAAAGTTGCAGAATGGGCTTATTTAGCCCCAAAAAGGGGGTAAAAGAGCAAAAAAAAGACCGGTAAGCAAAAGCTCACCGGTCATTTATTAATTCCGTTTTTAAGATCAATTACTTAATCTCAACAGTAGCACGACGGTTGTAAGAGATAGGAGTCAGCTCAACAACGCCACCCTTAGCAACAATCTCAATGTTGTCACGGCTTACACCCATCTTAACCAACTCGTTAGCCACAGCGTCTGCACGCTTCTGACTCAGCTTTTGGTTGTAAGAAGCGCTACCAGTCTTGCTATCAGCATAACCAGTTACAACGAACTTACCATTCTTATTAGCCTCAGTCATAGCCTTCACGTTCTGCAAATCCTTGCGTGAAGCAATCTTAGACTTACCGATGTTGAAGAATACAGATACAGGAGCCATAGCAACCTCTTTCACTGTAACAGTCTTAGCCTCGGGACACTTGTGGTTCTTAATCAGGTTGTTCAGACGATCGTTCTCAGCATTTGCATCAGCGAGCTGTGCGTTGAGAGCGTCGAGCTGGCTCTGATGCAGAGCATTGATAGCGTCAACATCGGGAACCTTGTTCCAAGTAGCCTTACCCAGGTTGTAAGTCAAACCGATTTCGAGGTTCAGGTCACGATCCTTAGACTTGGGAGAACGTGAACTTGCATTAGCGATGCCATTACCGTCGAAGTCAGGCTCATGCAAACCGAAAGACAGATCGAGGTTCAGAGCGAACTTACGGCTCAGACGGAACTCATTCAGCAAACCTGCCTGCAGACCCATTGCATAAGAATTGTAAGTCATGTTACGACCAATACCACCACCAAGATAAGGAATGAAATTCCAAACACGGTTAGGATTGTAACCACACAGCATATTGCTCAGATTGAACAATACCTGCTCATTAGCCTGCCAGTACTTGTTAGCATTTGCCTTCTTGTCATCACGGTTTACAGTGCGACCCCAAACGCCGTTAACCTTTGTACGGAGACCGAGACCTGGAGTAAACCATTTACCGATAGCAACAGAAGCACCCAGGTTGTTACGGAAACCCTTCAGAGGGCTGTTAGAAAGATTAAGATTATTTTCCTGGCTGCTGTAGAAAGCAGTTCCAGCAACATTAGCCTGAATAAACCAGTTGCTCCAGAAAGAATTGGTAGCAACACTGTACTTCAATTCAGGAGTTCCTTCCTGTGCCATACCAGCTACAGATACACCGGCAAAAGCCAGTAACATCAAAAACTTTTTCATACAATTTTAAATTTATAAATGAAAATTTCAATTCAATTTTGCTGCAAAAGTAGAAATTTTTTTTATAACCTCCAACAAAAATAGCAAAGAAAATGCATTTTATGTATAAAAAAGTTCAAAAAAATCCATTTTCGTCGATTTTTTAGGCGTTTTTTTCAAAATAATCATCCCAGAGATGCCTCAATTTCCTTTTGCGGCAATATATAGAGGATTGAATGTCCATCTGGCGTATAATTAACATTAGAGCATGAGAAAAGATCATTAACAAGCACTTCCATTTCTTCATTACTCAACACCTGTCCTTGAGGGATGGCCGCATGGCGAGCCAAACTTAAAGCTAAAGCAGAATGCATTCCTTCCACATCACTACATCCTTTCTCTATGGCATCCGCCACCACCTGCCGTATCAGCCTATCAGGACTCAACCCTTCCAATCCTGCAGGAATACCATTCACGACATAGCTACCGCCTCCCAGAGAATTGATATCGAAGCCCATTGTCAGCAAATCAGGCATAAACTTATCAACCATCACACTATCGGCCATAGAAAATTCCATGACCTCAGGGAACAGAATACGCTGCGTATTGGCAGTTTTCTGCTGAAACAACTCCATATAACGCTCATAGCGAATGCGGATATCCGCGCGCTGCTGGTCAATAATCATAAGTCCAGACTTCACAGCCGTCATAATATAACAGCCTTTGAACTGATAATGCACTGGAGATTTCTCAGAAATAAGTGTATCGCGTTCTGCCGTAGATTCCTCAACCGGGAAAAGATTTTCCTCTGTAAAAGAAGGCGTCTGTATTGGCTCGTACAGTTGAGCCCAATCCTTCACCACACCATTTTCACGATTGAATGACATCTCCCTGTAGGACGAAGTATTAGCAGAAGAATGTTTCTCGAATGGATTAAAATTGGGATTATACGACACCTTAGGCAGTTCTATCGAGTTTTGCTGAGGATCAAAAACTGGGATATCTGGTTTGCCTTCCGTATCGAAGTCAATAGTAGGAACATCACAGAATTTACCAATAGCATCTTTCACACCAGCCTGCAGAATCTGCCAGATGCTCTGTTCATTTTCAAATTTAATCTCTGTTTTCGTAGGATGAATATTCACATCGATATCAGCAGGATCCACCTCAAAATAGATAAAGTATGGAACTTGCATACCAACAGGCACCAACCGCTCAAAAGCACCACATACTGCTTTATGGAAATAAGCATGCTTCATATATCTGCCATTTACAAAGAAATACTCATAGCCTGCCTTCTTTCGGGCAGCCTCTGGCTTTCCCACGAATCCAGAGACACGGCATAATGATGTATCAACCTCTACAGGCAACAAATCATGACTTGTCTTTTTGCCAAACACATCAGCAATACGCTGGCGCAGATGACCAGCCCTCAGGTTCATCAGTTCCTGTCCATTGCTATAAAGTACGAAATGAATATCTGGATATACCAGCACAATACGTTCAAAGGCCGACAGAATATTATTCAGCTCCGTAGCGTTCGTCTTCAGGAATTTCCTTCGTGCCGGTACATTAAAAAACAGATTCTCAACTTTAAAATTACAGCCAACAGGACAAGCAACAGGTTCCTGGCTAACCACCTTTGACCCCTGCAAAGTAAGATGCGTTCCAATATCCTCGCTTGCCATACGTGTAGTTAGTTCCACAACCGACACTGCGGCAATAGAAGGAAGAGCCTCACCACGGAAGCCCATTGTATGAAGTGCAAAGAGATCATCTGCCTGCCTAATCTTCGATGTGGCATGACGTTCGAAAGCCAAACGGGCATCCGTCTCCGACATACCACACCCATCATCAATAACCTGAATAGACGTACGTCCTGCGTCAACGACCAGCACACGAATCGTCTTTGCTCCAGCATCCACAGCGTTCTCAACCAACTCCTTGATCACAGAAGCAGGTCGCTGTATCACCTCACCAGCAGCAATCTGGTTTGCTACCGAATCTGGCAGTAGTTGTATTACATCACTCATAGCGCTAACGTATTCTTTCCCTGGGTCATCTCACCTTTGCGCCGTGTTGGTCTGATTTCCGTTCCCGGTTTCTTTTGGCGCCAAACAAAGATATCATCTTTAGACATCGGTCTCACATAGTCAAACCAATTAAAGCCTTCGAGGAAGCGTTTCTCTGGCGGTATCTGAGTCATCGGATACATAATTCCATTGGCTTTAGGCGTCCAGATACTGCTTAACTTTTTCTTTTCCATGATAAGACGCATCTTCGAAGTTTCCATTCTGACGAGCCCCTCATACGTACTATCCGACTCATTCTTCGGATAATAAGCTACCAGCACATTATCCACAGCCTGTCCCTCGTGCATTTCTCCATTTTGAAAGAAAGCAAACATTTCGTTTGACGACACCTGATTATACATCATATCCTCTGGCAGCTTCTCTATGGAGAACGCCTGATTAATGACATGAGCCCTATCCACCACAGAATCCTTCATAAAGACCTGAATCATCTCGCCAAGCAATTGCTGATTAACATTCCACAGGATAGGATCGGTGTACATAGTCATGCATGAATCCTTAGAATTATACACCAAAGAGTCACAGACAGCTTGTACATCAAAACGGTACGCGCGAACCTTATTATATCCATGCATCACACGATACACAGAGTCTGTATCAATGTGATATGTAAATACCTTGAAAGTATCAGCATGCATATAAAGCGTATCTTTCTGAGAATACTCCAGCGCCACCACACTATCCGTGGACATGGCATAACCTTTCAAGTCATCGTAATAGCCATAGTTGCAACGCATGCCATTTTTATTCACAGTATCATTATATACCACTCTTCTAAAAGCCTCACTGACGCCTGTGATACCATCATACCAAATACTGTCGGCCACAATAGTACGTCCTTCATTCCGCACTCTCGACCTGTTCAATAGCTCTGCCTGTTTCTTTTCTGTGTTATAATAGCCCAGTTCAGAGTAGATATGACTCTTGCCTGAGACAATATCCGACGGACCAACAATATTAGCCAGTTTACTACGTGTATTATATACCAGCGTATCCGTCGTCAGCGTAGAGTTACCATCCATCAGCTTTACCTTATCCATAAAGAAAGCATCCTTAGAGTCTGTATGATATTCTCCATGCCAAGAAGTCAGCGTAGCCGTCTTATCCACAATTTTTCCACCATCATCATAATAACCCATATTATCATTACGATCGAAATACAGTGTATCGGTATAAAGTGTTGTAGCCCGATTACGCAGCACCACTTGCTTTCCACTTTCAAAGACCTTTGCAACAAGCTGTTTATTATCACCGTCATAGAAGCCATAGTCACCTGTCAGAGAGAGGGTATCCCCCTGCACCATCTTAACATGTCCCCAAGCTTCAAAAGAATTAGTAAGTTCGAAATAGTTGGCACTGTCGCAATACAGATGCGCACCATCATGTTCAAATTCAACCTTTCCGCGCAGCACCTGAGCACCATTGTTTTTCCATACATCAAAAAACAATTCATCGGCATGTACCAAGTACACCCTACTTGCCTCCGATTTTTTCTTTGGAGCTGACAACGCTGCGCCATACACGACAAGGCATAGCGCACACAGAAGCACCAAACTGATGCTTCTGCGACTCTTACCTAATCCAACCTTCATATTCAAACTTGCAGTTGCGATAGTCATCACTGACGCGCACATAGGTGTTCCTTATCTTATTAACCACCCAATCGTGCAACACCTTTTCGCGCCGTTTTTCCATCACAATTTCCTTCATAACCTGGAAATCCTCTGTGATAGTAGCCTTATGCCCCTCTGTTCTACTTTTCAATTTAACAACGACACAGACCGTTTTTCCCTGATCATTAATCATAGAGAACGCCTTCGACACATCACCCACCTGCATGCCATCAACGACACGAGCCACTTCAGATGGCAATTCCTGCATTTGGAAGCGCGAAGTCTGTCCACGTTCAGAACGGTTAAACATCAGACCGCGGTTATTGCGCGTATCCTTATCATCCGAGAAGATTGTTGCAGCATCTTCAAAATTAAAAGTCCCCACATACAAGCCCTCTAACTGTTTGGGGGTCTCACCATGGCGCACGTAGTCAGCAATCGTATCAAGGAAAGCGATAGACGCATTAACAGCCGAGTCCGAAACCACCGGCTTACGTAAGATATGGCGCACCTTAATTTTATCACCACGTTTATCAACCAGCTGGATGATATGAAAGCCAAATTCAGACTCCACAATTTTCGATATCTTCTTAGGATCAGTCAAGTTGAAAGCCACAGCAGCAAAAGCAGGGTCCAGCATAGCGCGTCCCGTATAATCCAGTTCTCCACCAGCACGACGCGAACCCGGATCCTCAGAATACAGGCGAGCCAAAGTCTGGAAAGACGTCTCACCTTTATTAATACGATCCGTATAATCACGCAGTTCATCCTTCACACGGTTAATCTCTTCGATAGAGATACGCGGCGTGTTAGCAATAATCTGCACTTCCACCTCTGTAGGTACGAAAGGTACACTGTCAGCAGGCAACTCTCTAAAATAGCGACGCACCTCGGCAGGAGTCACATTGATATCCTTCACCAGTTTCTCCTTCATACGCTGAATCAGCATCTGATCGCGCAGGTCATCATGCATCGACTGCCGTATCTGACTAAGACTCTGCTTTTTGTACTCCTCCAGTTTCTCGCGGGAGCCAGTCTGCTGAATCATATAATCAATACGCTGTTCTATATTAGAAGCAATCTCATTCTCAGTCACAGAGATACTGTCAATAGCTGCCTGATGCAGGAACAGTTTCTGTACAGCCAACTGTTCTGGGATAGCACAGTCAGGATCACCATTCCAGCGGATGCCCTCCATAGCAGCCTGGATACGAGTTACCTCCACCTCACTCTTTAAGATGGCCTCATCACCAACGACCCAGATGACCTCATCGACAACCGAGCCTATGCTGTCGCGCTTATCGGCATAAGCCGAAGCGACAGCCACCAGTGACAAGAGTATAATTAAATACTTTTTCATCAATGCTTATTGACAGTTTTCAATACCTCTTCCTTGACTTCAAAAGCATATCTCTTACGCAGTTGAGCCACCCATTCCTTTTCCAGTGCCTCCTGATAATCAGCCACCACAAGACCACGCACATCGGTGTAGTCCTCCGGACCTTTCTTCAGCACCTTTCCATAAACAGCATCAAAGGGATAATCCTTCACCTTTGTCACAGTGGTATCCTTCTTAAACACCGCACTATCTACAAGCGCATTATCACCCTGTTTGAAGATTCCTTTTTCCACACGGATACGGATCACAGAGTCAGCATTAAAGGTAGTACGTAGCGCCTCTGCCCACTTATCAAAAGGCAGTTTCTTCACGCAGTCAGCCACAGCTTTCACATCCTCCTTCACCTTCACGTGATAAGCCATTCCCTTGTAGCGAGGCTTATCCCATGCATATTTCTTTTTGTTCTTCTTGAAGAATCGTGCCAGTCCGGCCTCATCCTTAGCAGCCTTATCCCAAACCAGGTTATTACTGATTTCATAAAGCAGCAGTCCGTCGTGATACTCCTGAATCAGATATTTCATCTCCATATCCTGAGCCGACAACTCTGCAGCCTTTTCATCCAAAAGTTCTGTTTCCGACTTATTCGTACTCTTTGCCAGTTCACCAATCTTCTGTTCTGCAATCTGATCACGCATATTACGCTGCTCTATGAACTTCAGAATGGCATCATGATGAAATTCGAATGGTTCCAACATCTTACGCTCCTTCATCAGGATGATGTGGTAGCCATAAGGTGACTGAACAACACCAGACATCTCGCCTGGCTGCAAAGCAAAAGCGGCATCCTCAAACTCCTTCACTAGTTGCCCATGCTGCACAAAAGGCAGCAGTCCTCCCTGACGGGCAGAACCTGGGTCTTGTGACACCTTCTTAGCCAGTTCGGCAAAGTCAGCACCATCCTTCAGAGCCTTATACACCGAGTCGATACGCACCTTGACAGCATCCCATTCCGCCTGCGATGCCTGTTGATTGGCACGCAACAGGATATGAGCACACTGAATCAGTCCATCAGGACCTATCTGTTCTACAGTCTGATCATAAATCTTTCGAGCCTCTTTCTCGATGTCAGCATCAGTTACAAAAGCAGGACGCACCTGCTGGTTACGATACTGTGCAAACTCGTCCTTGAACGACTGTAGCGTATCATACTTTGCATCAAGAGCAGCACAGACCTTCAATTTATAATTTATAAAGAGGTCCACATACTCATCGATATTCTTCTTATCGATAACACCCTCGGAGTTATTCTTGTTATACGAATATTCGAATTCCGAACGAAGCACAGGCTCTCCGTTCACAATCATGATTACAGGATCATCTGTCTGTGCACTCACAGAGACACAGGCCAATAATCCGGCAAAAAGCATTTTCAGTTTCATATTTTTAGTTTCAATCGTTTGGTCTTGAATAGTTAGGAGCCTCCGACGTGATTGTAATATCATGAGGATGACTCTCCATCACACCAGCATTTGTAATACGGGTGAATTTTGCGTCATGCAACTTTTCAATAGAAGCAGCGCCACAGTAACCCATACCAGAGCGCAGACCACCGGTCAGCTGGTAGATAACTTCCTGAACCGTTCCCTTATAAGGCACACGACCAGCGATACCCTCGGGCACAAGTTTCTTCACATCCTTTGTATCTGCCTGGAAGTAGCGGTCCTTAGAACCATGCTCCATAGCCTCCAGAGAACCCATGCCGCGATAGCTCTTAAACTTACGGCCGTTGTAGATGATAGTATCACCAGGACTCTCTTCAGTACCTGCCACCAGTGAACCAATCATCACACATGAGCCACCAGCTGCCAATGCCTTGACGATATCTCCAGAATAACGCAAGCCGCCATCAGCGATAAGAGGCACGCCCGTACCCTTCAGGGCAGAGTAAACATCATATACAGCGCTCAACTGAGGTACACCGACACCAGCAACCACACGCGTTGTGCAGATAGAACCCGGGCCGATACCAACCTTCACTGCGTCGGCGCCATTCTCTACGAGCATACGAGCAGCGGCACCAGTAGCAATATTACCTACTACGATATCAATATCCTTAAAGGCATTCTTTGCCTCCTTCAACTTGTCTATCACACCCTTTGAGTGACCGTGGGCCGTATCGATGACAATAGCATCTGCACCAGCGTTCACCAGAGCCTGCATACGGTCCAGTGTATCTACAGTAACGCCTACACCGGCAGCTACACGCAGACGTCCCTTCTCATCCTTACAAGCCATGGGCTTATCCTTTGCCTTGGTAATATCCTTATACGTAATCAGACCTACCAGACGATTATCCTTGTCCACAACGGGCAGTTTCTCAATCTTATTCTCCTGCAGGATCTGCGCAGCAGCAGCCAAGTCTGTCTGTTGATGTGTGGTCACCAGATTCTCCTTTGACATCACATCATCCACGGGGCGATCCAGGCGACGCTCAAAACGCAGGTCACGGTTGGTCACGATACCTACCAAATGATTATCCTCATCAACCACGGGGATACCACCGATATGATACTCGGCCATGATTTCCAGTGCCTGTTCCACGGTAGAACCACGACGTATCGTCACAGGGTCATATATCATACCGTTCTCTGCTCGCTTTACAATAGCCACTTCACGTGCCTGATTCTCTATCGACATATTCTTATGAATCACACCGATACCACCTTCACGCGCAATTGCAATTGCCATCTGACTCTCTGTCACGGTATCCATGGCAGCCGTCACGAAGGGAACATTCAACACGATGTTACGAGAGAAGCGTGTTTGCAACTCTACCGTTTTTGGCAATACTTCTGAATAAGCGGGAATCAACAGGACGTCGTCGAAAGTGAGGCCGTCCATCACAATCTTATCTGCAATAAATGATGACATAATTTTGGTACCTTAAATTTTTATTGCGTGCAAAGATACTCATTTTTTCCGACATAGCGAGTATTTTGCAACCTTTTTCTTGATAATTTAACTTTCGCAAGTGCCATTTAACAGAGGATTGACAAAAGCATCCCACGTACGGGAGAAGACAACAGACAACAGACTATCGCAGTTGCTGCACGTATTTCACATTTTCCCCCTCACCTTTTAAGAAATCTGCAAAGGTATGTGGGTCAATATTAACTGGACCAGACATAAACTCCGGGATATTATAGCTGCGCAAAAGCTGCCTGTGGTAGTCGGGATCTTTCTGTGGCAGTTCGAAAGGTTTCCCCCACTTACCATTCTTACTCATATACGCGATGAAAGGCCGTGTAAAGGTACCGTCATCCCTTCTACTACTGAAAACCAGCCATCGTCCATCGCTCGACCACGCATGATAGCTCTCCGTTTCACTACTGTTTACACGCGACAAAGGGTGAGCAGCAGTGAATCCGCCTTTTCCCTTTCCTGTCTCACCTAAATCCAGTATCCACAAATCAGCATCACGATGCCAGATAGGGAAATAGCCATATTCAGACATGGTGAAGACCAGCCATCGCCCATTAGGAGAAACACGTGGCAACACAGCACTCATCCCCAGCGAGTCGGCAGCAAACACCAGTTCACGCGGACCAAACCGTTTTGTATCCGGATCAAAACGCTTCTTATAGATATTATATTTCAGTTCTCCGCAACGGCTCACCAGTTCCGTAGCATCCGACACCTGCCAATTCTTTCTCTCGTAGTGAGCACTACAGTAATACAACGTCCTTCCGTCTGGAGCCCAAGTTGGGTACACCTCAAACTCAGTCGTATCATTCTCCAGGTTAGTCACCTCATTATTATCTATATCGTAGGCAATGATATCGCTGGCCAGATCATACACCTCTATTCTATTCGGATCGATAGTATGAAAACTCTGACGAGTCTTGTCCGTGGAATACACAATAAGCTTCAGCCAGGGATGCCAGGCCGGATAGACACCAGCCGAGAGGATGGAGTCGTTCTTCATATTCACCTTTCTAATATCCCCATCATAAGCAATAATTGTACCACCGTTCTTCTCACGCGCATGAAATTGCATCCTATCCGGATCATACTGCTGATAGTGATGGCAATTGACGCACTGCCCTTCCACTTCGAAACTGCACAGCATATTATCATATATCACACTTTCGTCATAATTTTCCAAACATCGCTGATTGATAGTCATCGCCTCATAACTAACATATGAAGCTGGTATCAACCGATAACTCAGATAGGCGTCTATACTATCACCTGACAAATGGATTTCAAACGGCTTATGATGCGTCCATTGGTCACCATGTCTCACATACACATCCACACAGATATCGCTACCCTGCTCCATCAGCTTACGCCAGTCTCCAATTGAGGGTTGCATCTTATCCTCGCACACCACCTCTACCTTCCCCGCCTGATAACGGGCAATCATACCATCAGCATCGTCATCATCCAGTTCGAAGGTCAGTGGAGCAATGTTCACCGGTATCGTCACATCCACATAGTCAGGATAAATCCTCGGCAGCTCATCACTCTCTACAAATTCCTCCGGTACACTGGGACCACAAGAGAAGAGTAAAAAAGTAAAAAGGTAAAAAGGTAAAAAATATCTCTTCATAACTTTCAAATCTCAAACCTCAAATCTCAAATCTCAAATCTCAAACCTCAAATCTCAAATCTCAAACCTCAATATTCCGGCAACTGCCTCATCAGGTAATAATCATAGAAATACGTATGCCGATAAGCTTGCAGCGCACTACGAGCCACATCCACGTCAGCATTATCATAACGTTCGGAAGCCATTACAAAACTACTAAACGACTGTTTGACGCTCTCATCAAAAGGCATACGGTCCACTCCCTCACGTCCCTCAATCATACAATATAGGTAAGCCGCTTCTTGATAATACCGTGGAATACGAGCCTTGGGGTGTAATCTCACATAATCCGTGAAGTGATACCAAAAGTTATGGATATCCTTAGTCCACAGCGAGGCCAGCAGCGTCTGCTCCTGGAAATACACATCCGTTGTATCCGTACATTCATCCAGACGTCTCATCAGATAACTTTCAATATTTCCCTGGTCACCACCCAACACATTATCATAATGCATCATCCTTTTCACAGACTGTAGCTCAGGCAACGACGGCACCTTCTCAACCCATTCTCCATAGAACGTGGTATGCCTCAGTAGCCTCAGGTATTTACGTGCCTGTTGTTGGTCGTTGCGCAGCAGCGCACATTTTGCCAACAGTTTCAGGTTTTCTACCCGCCATCCGAACTCCACGCCCATCTCCGTACTCAAGCGAGAGCCGTAGTTCAGCATACCATATTGATAATACATCAATGGTCCAGCCACCAGCATCAACCGCATGCCGAAAGGTGCGGCATAGGCCTTCGACCCATTTTCATAGTTGTACATATCATCCCCCTGGCGGCCCAACCGGCTCAGCGCCAGATTTCTCATCATCACGATAGCCCGCGTAGGTTCGTCCTGTTGTCTGGCAGCCTCCTTCAGCACCCCATTCCAATCATTCTGCTCTATGCATCGTTGCATCCTCAACTCATGATGAAAGTTCTCATCCTTGTACCAGGACAGCGCCACGCCGACACCCAAAGCCACCAGTAATACACCTTGTGTGACAACGCTCTTCCTCATCTTCACCTGCTTCAGCGGCACCAATGCTATCACCACAAAGAATAGCGCCAACAGATAATAAGGTATATAATAAGCATGATGCTCCTCCGAAACATAATACAAAGGAAGTCCTGCGTAATAAATATTGGCCAGATTTATCTGATGATAGAGTTGTCTATAGCACATCAGGGGCACCGTGACAACAATCAATAGTGCCATCACGATATAGCCGACCTTTCTCCGTAACGACCACCGTTCCAATCGCCATGACCAGATACCCATCAGCAAGACAGCCGCTAGTCCGTAGATACCAAAAAGCGGATATCCCAGAGCACACGTGATTATCATCGTCATCACGCGGAAACTGAAATGCCAAGGCTGAACTTTGAAAAACCATAACATCAGCATCACCGCGATGGTGCCAAGGGTTGCCACGAACACATGTCCCTGCAATTTCAGCATATACACCCAGTAGCCCATATCCACGATGGTAATCAACAAAATCCCAACAGGTATCAGAGCCAATGCGCTCCACTGTGCAGGCAACTGGAAAACACGCATTATCAACCACATCAGCAACAACCATAACACACACAACAGCATCACTCCCATCCACGGGTAATAGAAATACTGCGTCAGATACGTACCCAACCACGACAGCAGGCCACCAGGCACCACCATCCTTTCCTCAAAAAACAAGGAAGTATCCAGGAAAAGGTTCTGCTCCTGCAACTTCCACAGGAAGTCGTTCTCCAGCAACAACAATATGCTGGCTATCACGAGAAGCATTGCCCCCCATAGCGTCAAAGGTAAGTATCTCTTCATTTTTTTAGGTTTACTGAATGCAAAGATACATTATTTTTTATATAACACAAAAAAACAGACGAAAAAAAATGAGCTCCCATATAAATAATGTGGGAGCTCATATCATATTCTTAACAGATTTAGAAAAATCAGTTCGCCATATCAGAGATAAACTTGATGCGCACCAAACGGATCTCATCTTCAGAGAAGTCAGAGCCGAATTCCTCAAACGCAGCCTCCAAGTCATCCGTCTCCTGCTCTGCAAAATAGTCACACATATCACTCACATCATCCGGATCCATGATATCGTTCAGGAAATAGTCGATATTAATCTTATTGCCACTATAGAGCACAATTCCCTCCAGTTCATCAAGCAACTCCTCAAAGTCGATACCCAGCGCATTGGCAATATCATCCAGGGCAATACGACGGTCGATATTCTGCAGAATCTTCAACTTGCGCATAGAGTCCTTCGCCTTCGTACGGATACGCAAATCCGACTGACGTTCTATCTCGTTCTCCTCGCAGTAGCGCTTAATCAGTTCCACAAACTCCTTGGCATAAGGCTGACGAGTCTTACCATCGCCCACACCCTGAATATTCTTCAGCTCCTCCAGACTCACTGGATATTCCGTGGCCATCTGTTCCAGCGACACATCCTGGAAGATGACATAAGGCGGACGTTCCAATTTACGTGACCATTTCTTACGCAGGTCGTGCAACATGGCCGAGAGCGTAGGATCCAGTGCACTTGCGCCACCCTCGGGTGTTGCCGGATCCTCCTCATCACTAAACTCATGGTCTTCAACCACCATAAATGTTGTGGGGTTCTTGATAAACTTCTTACCAGCCGCCGTCACCTTCAAAAGACCATAGTTCTCAACCTCCTTATACAGATAGCCAGCAATCAGCGCCTGACGAATCACAGGATTCCAAATCTTCTCATTCTCATCCTCGCCAGAGCCAAACTCATCCAGATTCTGATGCTTATGAGCCACAATCTCATTGGTGTCACGACCTGTGATGAAATCAATGACATAGTCTGTACGGAAATTCTCCTTGATAGCCAAGATAGCTTTTAGGGCAATAACCAACTGGTTCTTGGCATCAATCTTCTTGCCCGGATGCAGACAGTTGTCACAGTTACCACAGTTGTCCTTATCATATTGCTCACCGAAATAATGGAGCAACATCTTTCTGCGACAGACCGATGTCTCAGCATAGGCAGCCGTCTCCTGCAGCAGCTGGCGACCGATGTCCTGCTCGGCCACAGGTTTTCCTTCCATGAACTTCTCCAGTTTCTGTAAGTCCTTATAGCTGTAGAAAGCCAGACAGATACCCTCACCGCCATCACGTCCGGCACGACCAGTCTCCTGGTAATAGCCCTCCAGTGATTTAGGTATATCATAATGGATAACAAAACGCACGTCGGGCTTATCGATACCCATACCAAAGGCTATCGTTGCCACGATAACATCGATACGTTCCATCAGGAAGTCGTCCTGCGTCTGCGAACGTGTACTGCTATCCAGTCCTGCGTGATATGCTGCAGCCTTAATATCATTGGCACGCAATACGTCGGCCAAGTCTTCCACCTTCTTTCTTGAAAGACAATAGATGATACCGCTTTTCCCAGAATGCTGCTTGATGAAGCGCACAATATCCTTATCGATATCCTTTGTCTTAGGGCGTACTTCGTAGTACAGGTTAGGACGGTTGAACGAACTCTTAAACTCAGTCGCATCAACAATACCCAAACTCTTCTTGATATCCGTACGTACCTTATCCGTTGCTGTTGCAGTCAGAGCAATAACAGGTGCCACACCGATCTCATTAATGATAGGACGGATACGACGATATTCCGGACGGAAGTCATGTCCCCATTCCGAGATACAGTGAGCCTCATCAATTGCATAGAACGAAATCTTCACCGTTTTCAGAAACTCCACGTTATCCTCCTTCGTCAACGACTCAGGAGCCACATAGAGCAGCTTCGTCCTTCCATCGCGTATATCCTTCTTTACCTGGTCAATAGCCGTCTTGTTCAGCGACGAGTTCAGAAAGTGTGCCGTTCCCTCATGCTCACTGAGGTTCGAGATAAAGTCCACCTGGTTCTTCATCAGGGCTATCAGTGGTGATATCACGATAGCCACACCATCCATCAGCAGAGATGGCAGCTGATAGCAGAGCGACTTACCTCCCCCCGTTGGCATCAGCACGAAAGTATCCTTACCTTCGAGAAGATTTTGTATAATAGCGCCTTGATCCCCTTTAAAAGAGTCAAAGCCAAAATAGCGCTTGAGTGCGTTTAGCAATTCACCTTTATCGTATGTCATAGGCTGTATGTCAGGATTTAGTTCATGCCAGCCAGTGAAGCACTCTTATCCAGTTGTTCACGGGCATAGTCTTCTGTCACTTCAAACTTCTTCACTTTCTTTGAGGGCACCTCAAACATGGCATCCATCATCACGCTCTCTACGATAGAACGCAGGCCGCGGGCTCCAAGTTTATACTCCACCGCCTTATCCACGATGAAGCGCAGCGCCTCAGGCGTAAACACCAAGTCTACTCCATCCATCTTAAACAGTTTGACATACTGCTTCACAATAGAGTTCTTGGGTTCCGTCAGAATACGTTCCAAGGCTGCACGATCCAAGGGATTCAGATAAGTGAGCACAGGCAGACGACCAATAATCTCAGGAATCAATCCAAAGGACTTCAAGTCCTGCGGCTGTACATATTTCATCAAATCATCCTTATCAATCTTACGCACGTTCTGCACAGAGTTATATCCCACGGTATGCGTATTCATACGTTGTGCAATCTTACGCTCGATACCATCAAAGGCACCACCGCAGATAAACAGGATATTTCTGGTATCCACATGGATATATTCCTGATCAGGATGTTTTCTACCGCCCTGGGGAGGCACGTTCACCATGGTACCCTCAAGCAGTTTCAAAAGTCCCTGCTGCACGCCCTCACCACTCACGTCACGCGTGATGGAAGGATTATCGGCCTTACGTGCAATTTTATCTATCTCGTCAATGAACACGATACCACGCTCAGCGGCATCCACCTTATAGTCGGCCACCTGAAGCAGGCGACTGAGAATACTCTCCACATCCTCGCCCACATAACCAGCCTCCGTAAACACCGTGGCATCCACAATAGTAAAAGGCACGTCAAGCAGTTTGGCAATGGTACGGGCCAAAAGGGTCTTACCTGTACCCGTAGAGCCAACCATGATAATGTTCGATTTTTCAATCTCTACACCATCCTTATCGTCTTTCTTCTGCTGCAGACGCTTATAATGGTTATACACAGCCACAGACAGGAAGCGCTTGGCGTCGTCCTGACCGATGACATACTGGTCCAGATAATCCTTAATCTCACGAGGCTTAGGAATCTTCTTCTCTTTGGCAGCCTTTTTACTGTCGCTATCCCCACTTACCTCTTTATTGCTTTCAAGCAAGCCCGACTCTTTGACAATCTGATAGGCTTGGCGTGAGCAATCCTCACATATATAACCGTTGATACCCGTGATCAGCAA
>CAMOGP010000032.1 GCA_946614175.1 uncultured Prevotella sp.
TGGACTTGACGCCTCGGCACTGTCGGCAATGGCTCCAAGACCAGCCTCATAGGCTTGTCGGCCGGCGATGACGGCCTGACGGAAGGCATCGGCCATCTTAACGGGGTCGCCTGCTACGGCAATGGCAGTGTTCACCAACACGCAGTCGGCACCCATCTCCATGGCCTCGGCAGCATGACTGGGCGCTCCGATGCCGGCATCAACGACTACGGGCACGGTGGCCTGGTCGATGATAATCTGCAGAAAGTCCTTCATGCGCAGACCTTTATTGGTGCCGATGGGGGCGGCAAGAGGCATCACCGTGGCAGCACCGGCCTCTTCCAGATGCTTGCACAGTGTGGGGTCGGCCTGACAATAGGGAAGTACCACGAAACCGAGTTTTACCAGTTGCTCGGTGGCTTTCAGCGTTTCTACAGAGTCGGGCAGCAGATAGCGTGGGTCTGGGTGAATCTCCAACTTGAGCCAGTTGGTGCCGAAGGCCTCGCGTGCCATTTGGGCGGCAAAGACGGCCTCCTCGGCATTACGCACGCCAGAGGTGTTGGGCAGCAGTTGGATGTTGGGAAATTGGGTGATGTGGGTGAGTAATTCGTCATCCTGATCGTCAAGTTCTACTCGCTTCATGGCAACGGTCACCATCTCCGTGGCAGAAGCCTCGATGGCACGCGCCATCAGTTCGTTGTTATTGAACTTGCCCGTGCCTAAAAAAAGACGAGAGCTAAACTCCCGCCCTGCAATAATTAGTTTACTCATGATTAATGATGTTTATGATGTGTTTCATTTCTGCAATGGGGTCGTCGGCACGCAATACGGTGCCGCTCAGCGCGATGCCGGTGATGCCCGTCTGAAGGATGGCGGGGATATCGGCCTGGGTGATGCCGCCAATAGCTACCACGGGGATATTGATATTGGCTTCGCGCAACTTACTGATGATGCTGCGATAGCCTTCCAGTCCCAGAACAGGGGCCAGTTTCTGTTTGGTGGTGGTGAAACGGAACGGGCCGCAACCAATATAATCGGCTGAGGCTTCGTAGTGGGCTTTTGCTTCCTCGAAGGTATTGGCTGTGCCGCCGATGATATAGTCGGGTCCTAAAATCTGTCGGGCCTCACGGATAGGCATGTCGTTCTTGCCCAGGTGCACGCCGTCGGCACCCAGTTCGCGTACCAGTGCCACACGGTCGTCGATGATAAATTTGGCTCCATAGGCACGGCAAAGCTTTTGGGCTTCGACAGCTATGGGGCGTACCTCATCATCGGTAGCGTCTTTCATGCGCAGTTGTATCCATCGACAACCGCCCTCAAGAGCCAGTTGGATGGAGTCCAGATAACTGTAACGCTCGGAATAGTGGGAAATAAACTGTATCATTGGCCTTACCCCCCGCATGCTGCTTTGATAATAGTGATACAAGCGCCTTCCTGGAGAGTCGTGTCGTCCCAGGTGCTACGTGGTTTCAACTGATTATCGATGGCGATTGCCACACCTTTGGGCGGCAACTGTAGTTGGGTGGCAAGCTCTGATATAGTAGAGGCTTGCGTCTCGTGTTGTTTGTTGTTAATGATAATTTTCATATTTCTTTCCTCCGACGGCATTACCCGCGTCAGGTTCTATGGGTATTTTCTCAGCTTTGGCACATGCCTCAGCACCCCGAATATTTGTTTTTGCGCTGCAAAAGTACGGATTTTATTTTAATCTGACAAAGAAAACTGGAACTTTTTTTATGGAGAAAACTGGCAAAATATCGCCATATAGCTGAAATCATGAATTCACTCGAGTGATTTCATGATTTGAGATAGCTCAATCGATGAAATCACTCGAGTGAAGATTTTGGGGTCCCGGAAAACTCGAGGCGAGTTTTCCGGAACCCCTAGGATGTTTTGTCGTGATAATGATTTAATTCCTGAAGACCAGGCCGTCGCCGAAGGAATCCACGATGATGGGCTTCTCGCGATTCACCTCGTCGGCCAGCAGTTTCTTCGACAGGTCGTTGAGCAGGTAGTGCTGGATGGCACGCTTCACAGGACGTGCACCATAGTCGGGATCGTAGCCTTCCTGTGCCAGCCAGTCGATAGCCTGTGGGGTGACCTCCAGGGTGAAGCCCTGTGGCTCAAGCATCTTCTGGACACGTGTCAACTGTAGTTTGACGACATCGGCAATCTCCGCCTTTGACAGCGGCGTGAAGGTAATGATCTCGTCGATACGGTTCAGGAACTCAGGGCGCATAGTCGCGCGGAGTTGTTCGCGTGTGGCATTCGAGGTCATGATGATGATCGTGTTCTTGAAGTCGGCCGTACGTCCCTTATTGTCGGTAAGTCGTCCGTCGTCCAATACCTGTAAGAGGATATTGAATACATCGGGGTGTGCCTTCTCGATCTCATCGAAGAGTACCACGGAATAGGGCTTGCGACGTACAGCCTCGGTGAGCTGACCGCCCTCGTCATAGCCTACATAGCCCGGAGGTGCACCAATCAGACGGGAGACCGTATGCTTCTCCTGGTATTCCGACATGTCAATACGCGTCATCATAGTCTCGTCATTGAAGAGATATTCTGCCAGCGTCTTGGCAAGCTCAGTCTTACCCACACCAGTGGTGCCTAAGAAGATAAATGAAGCGATAGGACGCTTGGGGTCTTGCAAACCGGCGCGACTGCGGCGCACGGCATCAGAGACGGCTGTGATGGCCTCATTCTGGCCGATGACGCGGTGATGCAGTTCCTCTTCGAGGTGGAGAAGTTTCTCGCGCTCGCTCTGCATCATGCGGGTGACGGGGATACCTGTCCAGCGTGATACCACCTCTGCGATATCATCGGCAGTGACCTCCTCGCGGACCAGCCTGGTACCCGACGGAGATCCGTCGGGAGTAGTGGCACTGTCCAGTTGGCGCTGGATGGCGGCGATGTCGTCTTCGAGGGCCTTGAGCTTGGAGTAGCGTATCTCAGCCACCTTACCGTAATCGCCTTCGCGCTCGGCACGCTCGGCTTCCAGTTTGAGATTTTCCATCTCCTGTTTGTCTTGCTGAATCTTGTTGATGAGCTGGCGTTCGCCCTCCCACTTGGCGCGGAAATCGCGCTCCTGGTCTTTGAGCTCGGCAATCTCGCGGTCAAGCTGCGAGAGCTTATCCCCAGCGGCCGAACCACTGGGCACGGAAGCTTCGCGCTTGATGCTCTCGCGCTCAATTTCAAGTTGGGCCAGACGGCGCATAATCTCATCGAGCTCCTCGGGCACGCTGTCGCGCTCCATGCGGAGTTTGGCGGCGGCTTCGTCCATCAGGTCGATGGCCTTGTCGGGCAGGAAACGTTCGGTGATATAGCGCTCGGAAAGCTGCACGGCAGCGATACAGGCGTCATCCTGAATACGTACCTTGTGGTGGTTTTCATAGCGTTCCTTCAAACCACGAAGGATAGAGATGGCGCTGATTTCATCGGGCTCATCAACCATCACGGTCTGGAAACGACGTTCCAGGGCTTTGTCCTTTTCGAAATATTTCTGATATTCATTGAGCGTGGTAGCACCGATGCTGCGCAGCTCGCCTCGTGCCAATGCAGGTTTCAGGATGTTGGCGGCATCCATGGCACCCTCGCCCTTGCCGGCACCAACGAGCGTGTGTATCTCGTCGATGAAGAGGATGATACGTCCGTCAGAAGCTGTCACCTCATTAATAACGCTCTTCAGGCGTTCCTCAAACTCACCCTTGTACTTGGCACCTGCCACCAGCGCGCCCATATCCAGCGAGAAGAGTTGCTTGTCCTTCAGATTCTCGGGCACGTCGCCACGTACGATACGTTGGGCCAGACCTTCAACAATGGCTGTCTTACCTGTACCGGGCTCGCCAATCAGGATGGGGTTGTTCTTTGTGCGGCGCGAGAGAATCTGCAACACGCGACGAATCTCGTCATCACGTCCGATGACGGGGTCGAGCTTACCTTGACGGGCCAGGTCAACGAGGTTTTTAGCATATTTCTCCAGCGACTGATAGTTGTCGTCGGCGCTCTGACTCTGCACACGCTGCCCCTGACGGAGTTCAAGGATGGCCTGACGCATATCTTTCTCGTTGGCTCCTGCATCTTTCATCATACGACTCACGGTGGTGTTGACGACGAGGAGTGCCAACAGGATAGGCTCACACGAAACGTACTCGTCGTTCATCTCGTGGGCAAGGTCTTCGGCTTTCTGCAGAACCTTCTGACTGTCGTTTGAGAGATAGGGTTCGCCACCTTGTACACGGGCCAGATGCTGCATCTCCTGTGAGACCAGCATGTTGAGTTGCTGGACGTTGACACCCAGTTTCTGGAAAATAAATGTGGTAATGTCTTGCGCCTTGTCCATCAGGGCCTTGAACAGATGTACGGGCTCAATGGACTGCTGACCGTTTTGGCGGGCCATGTTGACGGCCTGCTGTACGGTTTCCTGCGCCTTGATAGTAAATTTGTCGATAGTCATAATTAACTCCTTTCTTATTTGTTTGTTTCTGCTGACAGGGCATCAAACAGCGTGCCGTCTGCTAAAAACATGACAATTTGACGGAAAGTGATGACAGAACGTCGGTTGCGCAAATCCGTAAAATGCGTTAAACTTTCCTATTTTAGGGCAATTTTGGAGTAACGAAATAAGGATTGTCAGATTTTTTTTATATCTTTGCTTTCTAAAACAATGTTCGCATATGAAAAAGATTGCATTAGCCGTTATATGGATGATTCCAGCGTTTTTGTTTGGACAGTCGTATGAGTCTTTGTGGAAACAAGTGGAAGATGCCTTGAACAAGGATCTGCCGCAGACGGAACAGCAGGTGCTACGCCAGATAGCAGCCAAGGCGGAGAAAGAAAAGAATTACGGACAATTACTGAAAGCAGAGTTGGAGGCCGGTCAGGCATGTACTTCGGTGAGCCGTGACTCGCTGAAGCCTGTTGTAGAGCGTTTGCAGCAGCGTGAGGAGCGTGCAAAGGATCCTGTGTTGCGTGCTGTTTATCAGACTGTGCTGGGTTCTGTCTATGAAAGAAACTACTTTCTTGGCGAGAATCACAGAGAGATTGCCAAGCATTATTATGATATGGCATTGCAGCATCCGGAGCAGTTGGCTGCGGTGAAAGCTGATAGTTTCCGGCCATTTGTGAAGGAAGGCGAAGACAGCCGCATTTATAGTGGTGACTTGCTTAGCGTGATTGGTTATGAAACTAAGCATTATGATGTGTTGCGTGATTATTATCTGAAGAAAGGTAATCGTGTGGCAGCGATGATGAGTAGTTTGGAATGGCTCATGCAACAAGCACCTTATGACGACGAGAAGTCAAGTTGGCCTCCTTTTTTTGCACGTCTAGACTCGCTGGCTGAGGCTTATGCCGACCTGCCGGAGACGGGCGAGGTGGCAATTCGTCGTTATGGACTCATGGAGGAGAATGCTCAGGTCTCGGCAAAAGAGAAATGGGAATATATAGATGTTGCCTTGAAACACTGGGGTACATGGGACCGAATGAATGAATTGCGTAATAAGCAGAAGGAGCTAAAGTCCTTGAATTATTATACTTGGGTGCATGAACCGGTATTGCCTCATAGGGAAATAACCGTAGGTATCGGTGATATCTGTGGTATTTCTAAGCTTACCATGCGTGTCTATCGTGTGAATGCCACCGCAATGGATCTGAAAGATATTGATCCGAACAAGGAAAATGACTATCGGAAAATCAAAGGAAAACTGACGGAGAAACCAGAACTGACACAGGTGCGAACCTATGGTGGCAAGGCTCCCTATGAACAATTCAATGATACCCTGAAACTGTCGGCTTTGCCCGTGGGTGTCTACATGGTAGAGGTTGAAACCTTGCCAAGTATGAAGAAGGTGGAACGTAGTTTCTATTACGTTAGCAACCTGCGTGTGCTGTCTCAGCATCTTTCCAAAAGTAAGACTCGCTATGTGGTTGTAAATGCGACCACAGGACAGCCCGTGGGTGGTGCCAAACTACGTTTTTATTCGAATGGAAAGATTGTCACCCTGACCACCGATAGTAAGGGTGAGGCTGTTAGCGAGACTGGTAGTTTGCGTGTCTCTGAGCTCTTTGTTACAACGGACGATGATAAGGCTTGCGCAGAGATGAATCATTATGGCTATTTCACGTATTATAGACAGCAGGATCTGAGAGAGGAAGCCAGAATCTTTACTGACCGTTCCATCTATCGTCCTGGGCAGGTTGTTCATGTGTCGGTCATCCTTTATAAGACAGAGAAAGGCTTCCAACATAGTGTGCGTAAAGGTGAGAAAGTACAGGTTACCTTAGAAGATGCTAATGGAAAGGAGATTGGAAAAGAGTATGTAACTACTGATGATTATGGTACTTGTACCACACAGTTTACACTGCCACGCAAGGGCTTGACAGGACAATACTGCGTACGAGTGGATCGTGCAAGCAACTGGTTCCGTGTGGAAGAATATAAACGCCCAACTTTCGAGGTGGAGATGCCAAAGGTGACGGTTGACTATAAAGATGGTGATACGCTACAGGTGAAAGGTATAGCCCGTACTTATGCCGGAACACCAGTACAGGGTGCCAAAGTAAAATACACGGTGGAGCGTACCAGACATCAATTTTGGTGGCACTATTCGTATTATTGGAATCAGATCACTATTGGGGAGGATGACGGTACTCACATGATGGCTGAGGGCGAGGTCGTTACTGATGCTAATGGACACTTCACGATTCCTACCCCTATGGTATTGCCCATGACGAAATATGCCATGCTCTATAATTTCGAGATTAATGTGGATGTGACAGATCAGGCGGGTGAGACGCATTATGCCGAGCTGTCGTTGCCGTTGGGTAACCGCAAATCGATGTTTCTCATTGATTTACCCACAAAGATACTGAGAGAGGATGGGGGTAGTATGACCTTTATGATGCAGAACTCTGCTGGTGTTGATACGGATGCGAGTGTGCGCTATCGTGTGGATGGTGGCAGATGGAATACTGTCAAGACCAAGACGAAATGCCCTCTTGCAAAGGGACAACTGAAGGTGGGTAAGCATACCGTGGAGGCTATCTGTGGTGAGGATTCCCTGAAACGTGAGTTCGTGGTGTTCTCGCTCGATGATAAACGACCTGTTGCTGAGACAGACGATTGGTTCTATGCTTCAAGTAATTATTTCCCTAATGATGGTACGCCTGTTACCGTACAGGTAGGATCGTCAGCCAGCGATGTACATGTGGTTTATACTATTCTTTCGGGCGACAGACTTGTAGAAAGCGGTTCTGTTGACCTGACAAATGAACTGTTGAATCGTAAGTTTACATACAAAGAGGACTATGATAATGGTATCCTGATAAGTTTTGCATGGGTGAAGGAAGGTAAATCCTATGTTCACGATATTTCTATTGAACGTCCAAAACCGGATATGAATCTGAAACTGCAATGGCAGACTTTCCGCAACCGATTGGAACCTGGACAAAACGAAGAATGGACGCTAACCATCTTAGGCCCAGACGGAAAACCCGTCAAGGCGCAGCTGTTGGCTACGCTTTATGATAAGAGCCTGGATCAGTTGGCTTCCCACGAATGGTCTATGAGTGTCAATAGACGGTTGCCATTGCCTCAGACAACATGGTTCTTCTATGATTGCAGATTTGAAACTCCAAATGCTTCTTGGACAGAGTCACTACTCAAGGTGCGTCAACTGACATTCAATCGTTTCGATCATTCTATCTATCCTGATGCTTCAAGTTTCAGAAGGGGTGTCTATATGACAAGGAACACCCGGTTGATGGGAAGCTTAGCAAACAGAGCATCAGAAATCTCATATGGCACACAGACGGCTGCTCCGAAGGAGTTCGCAGGCATGGCAATGGCAACGGTAGATGAAAGTCTGCAAGGTCGTATTGCTGGGGTGGATATCTTAGAAAAGAAGGAAAAGGTAGCGGATAATCTTGTTGGGATGAACGTGTCTGACAAGCAGAATGGAATTGAACAGATGCAGATGCGAGAGAATCTGCAGGAGACAGCATTCTTCTATCCGCAACTGCTGGCTGATAGCGAAGGACGGGTGTCGATGAAATTCACTTTGCCAGAGTGCCTGACCACCTGGCACTTCATGGGCTTGGCTCATACACAGGATATGAAGACAGGAACATTGACTGACGATGCTGTAGCTAGGAAAGAAGTCATGATTATACCTAATATGCCTCGTTTTGTGCGCGAGGGTGACATGGCCACTATCTCTGCACGTATTCTGAATACTAGAGAGAAGTCTGTCAACGGTAAGGCTCGTCTGGAATTGCTTGATCCAGAGACCATGCAGGTGGTGTCTGCTCAGGAGCAAAATGTTCAAGTGACGGCTAATGGCACTAGTGCGGTAACCTTCACTTATGACAGTCGTAGCACCTCTTACACTCTGCTGGTTGCTAAGGTCATGGTTAGTGGCGAGGGCTTTAGTGACGGTGAACAGCACTATCTGCCTGTTTTGCCTAATAAGGAGCGTGTCACCGTAACGGTACCTTTCACACAGACAGAGCCAGGGATAAAGACGATAGACTTATCTGCCTTGAAAGATAAAACGAATAGTCAACTGACGTTAGAGTATACCAATAACCCTGTGTGGCTGATGATTCAGGCCTTGCCCACCGTGGGACATCCTCACGATAACTGTGCTGTCTGTCAGGTATCAGCTTTTTATGCCAATGCTATAGGTCGCCATATTCTGAAGCAGAACCCGCAGACAAAACATATCTTTGAGACTTGGAGTCGTGATGAGGTTTCGTTGCAGAGCAGTCTGCAGAAGAATCAGGAACTGAAAGACCTGTTGCTTGATGAGACACCTTGGTTGGCTGATGCCAATCGAGAACAGGAACAGAAAGAGCGTCTGAGTGATTTCTTCGACGAAAACTTGATACAGCAACGGCAGAATAGCTCTTTAGATAACTTGCGTCATTTGCAACTTGCTGATGGCTCGTGGAGCTGGTGGCCTGGTATGGATGGCTCGCTGTATATGACCATAGAAATCAGTGAGATGCTGGTGCGCCTGAACCAGATGACAGGTAAGCAGAGTGAAACAAAAACGATGCTGGATAAGGCCTTTGTATATATGGGTAAGGAAATGGTTAAGATGGTGAAGCAGATGAAGGAGGATGAGAAGCAAGGCATCAAGCAGACCTTCCCCAGTCATAAGGCGCTGCAGTGGCTTTATCTCTGTACGCTTGATGGCAGAAGACTTTCTGCGGATGTACAGACTGCCAATACCTATCTGAAGAACCTGCTGAAGAAGGAGACGGCTTATCAGAGCATCTACGACAAAGCAATGTCGGCAATTATTCTGAACAACAAGACTTATATCAAGAGCCTGAAAGAATATACGGTGTACCGTGAAGATATGGGACGCTATTACGACACGAACCGCGCTCTTTACTCTTGGCGTGACTATCGTATTCCTACACAGGTGGCCGCCATTGAAGCCATTAAGCGACTGACGCCAGAGGATAAGCAGACCATCGAGGAGATGCAGCGCTGGCTGTTGCAGGAGAAACGTACGCAGGCTTGGGATACGCCCGTGAATAGTGCCGATGCTATTTATGCTTTCCTGAATGGCAATAGTGAGTCGCTGAAAGCACAACCGAAGACTGTGCTGAAGGTTGACGGTGAGGAACTGCAGACATCACAGGCTACAGCGGGTATCGGTTATGTGAAGACCACAATGAGTGGTGACAACAAGCAGACCTTCACTGCCGAGAAAACCTCTACAGGAACCTCATGGGGTGCTGTCTATATGCAGTATATGCAGCCTGTCAGCGATATCGAGGCGCAAAACAGCGGCATCAAGGTGAAGCGCGAAATATTAAGTGCGGAAGCAAATCTCAAGGTGGGCGACCGCATCAAGGTACGCATCACCATCGAGGCCGACCGTGACTATGATTTTGTGCAGGTTGTTGACAAGCGTGCTGCCTGCATGGAACCGGTGAACCAGTTGAGCGGTTATCATTGGGGCTATTATACAACACCGAAGGATTGTGCTACAAATTATTATTTCGACTTGCTTGCTAAGGGTAAGCATGTCATAGAGACGGAATATTATATCGACCGCGCGGGAACATACGAGACAGGCACCTGTACTGCCAGTTGTGCTTATAGTCCTGAGTTCCGTGGTGTCGCTAAATCGCAAACTATAAAAGTAGAATGAAGAAGACTTTAGTAATAATAGGCCTTTGTATGGCCTCTCTGATTGTATCTGCGCAGAGAGTGCAGGTAGATAAGTCAACGGTTAATGTCGGAAAGACGGGGTTTGAGGTGCCTGTCACGGCGACGTTTGAACTGAAAAATAGAAGCGGACGTCATCTGACTGTTACAAGTGTGAAACCGGATTGTGGATGTACCAAGGTGGACTATCCAAGGAAAAGTGTGGGTGGCGGTGAGACCTTTAAGATCTCGTTGACCTATGATGCCCGCATGCTGGGACATTTCCGTAAGCAGGCTGCTGTCTATGTGCGTGGCTCCAAGGAACCTGTATGGCTGACCATGGAGGGTGTGGTCCTTGAGGACTGGAAAGACTATAGCAGGATGTATCCCTATAGGTTTGGTGATATCCTGGCTGATGTGGACAATGCAGAATTTGATGATGTGAATAAGGGTGACCATCCGGAGGCGGTTATCAATATTATTAATAATGGTACGGAGACGGTGGTGCCTAATATGCTTCACCTGCCTCCCTATCTCACGGCCTTTGCCATGCCGGAGAAGTTGGAACCGGGGAAGACCGGTAAGCTGACGTTGACACTGAACTCGCAGCATCTGAACAGTTTCGGACTGACACAGACCACAATCTATCTGGCAGAGCAACTGAGCGATAAGGTATGCAGCGAGACGGAGTTTCCTGTCTCAGTGGTGTTGTTGCCTAATGCGACGCTTTACGAAGGAAAGAATAAACAGTATGCACCCCGGCTGGAGTATTCCACCGACTCTATTGCTTTGGGAATGGTGGGCAAAAGGAATGTGAAGAAGGGGGTTATCACCTTGGCAAATAAGGGCCGCGTGCCTTTGAAGATATCATCGCTACAGATGTTTACAAAGGGCATGAAGGTGACGCTCGATAAAAGTGAACTGCAACCTGGTGAGTCCACGAAGTTGAAGGTCGTGATAGACAGGGATCAGGTGCTGAAAGCTCGTCAGCGTCCGCGAGTGCTGATGATTACCAATGATCCCGACCACTCCAAGGTGGTTATCAAAGTTAATGTGAAGTGACATGATATCGCTATAACGTAATAACGTAATAACGTGATAACGAAACATCGAAACAACGAAACAACGAAAAAATGGAGCATCCCGAGAATAGTGCTGAATATGCTGGCTTGCAGGTGAATAGTGGGGTAGAGCAGCCTTCTATCATCAACCCTTACCTGAAGCGTAACCGTTTCCGTAGGCGTGAGTTGAGCGTCGGCGAAATGGTTGAGGGTATCGTAAAGGGTGATGTGACGATTCTCTCGCAGGCAGTGACGCTGATAGAGAGTGTGAACCCTGACCACCAGGCTAAGGCTCAGGAGGTCATCAATAAGTGCCTGCCTTATAGCGGAAAAAGTGTACGTATCGGTATCAGTGGCGTGCCTGGAGCTGGCAAGTCCACCTCTATTGATGAGTTTGGTGTTCATCTGCTGAAGGAGAAAGGCGGCCGCTTGGCGGTATTAGCTATCGACCCAAGTAGTGAGCGCACCAAGGGTAGTATTCTGGGGGATAAGACGCGTATGGAGAAATTGGCCATACATCCTGATTCGTTTATCCGTCCCAGTCCGTCGGCTGGCTCATTGGGTGGTGTCGCCCGCAAGACGCGCGAGACCATCATCCTTTGTGAGGCAGCTGGCTTTGATAAGATATTCGTGGAGACGGTGGGGGTAGGTCAGAGTGAAACGGCCTGTCACTCAATGGTTGACTTCTTCCTGTTGATACAGGTTGCTGGTACAGGCGATGAGCTGCAGGGCATCAAACGCGGTATCATGGAGATAGCCGATGGCATCGTCATCAATAAATGTGATGGCGATAATGTGGACCGTTGCCAGATGGCTGCGACGAATTTCCGTAACGCACTGCATTTCTTCCCCATGCCAGAGAGCGGCTGGTTGCCAAAGGTGCTATGTTATAGTGGTTTCTACGGCACGGGAGTGAAAGAGGTATGGGATATGATTTACGAGTATTTTGATTTTGTGAAAGCTAGTGGCTATTTTGACTATCGGCGAAACGAACAGTCGAAATACTGGATGTATGAGACCATCAACGAACAGCTGAGACTGAATTTCTATCATAACCCGCAGATTCGTGAACAGCTGCAGTTGGCGGAGCAGTCGGTGCTGTTGGGACAAAAGACGAGTTTCGTAGCGGCTCAGGATTTGCTGGAGATTTACTATCGTGATAACGTGATAACGAAATAACGTCATAACGAGACAATAATTGACTAATGATTCAAATAGAGATAGATAACGGCAGTGGCTTCTGTTTCGGAGTAACCACAGCCATCAAGAAGGCAGAGGAGGAACTGGCTCGGGGTGAGAAACTCTATTGTCTGGGCGATATCGTGCACAACGGTATGGAGTGCGAGCGCCTGCGGCAGATGGGGCTTATTACGATTAACCATGAGGAGATGCGTGAACTGCATGATGTGAAGGTGTTGCTACGCGCTCATGGAGAACCGCCAGAGACCTACGAACTGGCACGGCGGAATAATATTGAGATTATTGATGCAACCTGTCCTGTGGTGCTGAAACTCCAGAAACGCATCAAAGAACAATATGATGATAACAGACAGTCGCCATCCGCTAACCTCCAGCCTCAGATTGTTATCTTTGGTAAGAAGGGACATGCCGAGGTGTTGGGACTGGTAGGACAGACGCAGTCGTCGGCTATCGTTATAGAAAATGTCGATGAGGTGGCAAAACTGGATTTCTCACGTGATATCTACCTGTATAGCCAAACGACGAAATCACTTGATGAATTCCATCGTGTCATTGACTATATCCAGGCACATATATCGTCAGAAGCCAAATTCCAGAGCTTTGATACCATCTGCCGTTCGGTGGCTAATCGAATGCCGAATATCTCGCAGTTTGCTGCCAAGCATGACCTTGTCTTGTTTGTTTGTGGTCGTAAGAGTAGTAATGGAAAGGTGCTTTATAATGAGTGCTTGCGCGTGAACTCTAATACTCATTTGGTGGAAGGCCCGGAGGAGATAGAGCCTCACTGGCTGGAAGGTATTACAACCGTGGGTATCTGCGGTGCTACGTCAACACCAAAATGGTTGATGGAACAATGTAGGGATAAACTTTTGATGTTTGATGTCTGATGTTTGATGTTGGAGGTTTGAGGTTTAAACTGATCATAGTACTGTTGTGTCTGCTGAGCATCTCTGTTCTTGCCCTGCGGCCTCAGTATGGGAAAATGTCACCTCTGCTTCGTCAGTTGGCACGCAGTTCATCCCCTATCCCCTATCATCCCTCATCCATCTTACATCTTCCTTCTTCCCTCTCCCCTCATCCATCTTCCATCTTCCATCGTCCCTCTTCCGTCTGCGCTTTCGTGAAGGTTGGTGATAACGGTGAGGAGGTGCTTCGGGAACATGGTTGCAAGGTGCTGGCACGTATAGGACAGGTCTGTATCGCGGATATACCTGTTGGGCAGTTGGGGGCTCTGTCGCTTGATACCAGTATCCTGCGTATGGAGGCCCGTCAGGGAAATTGTTTGTTCACTGATCAAATGGCCACTCACCTGAATGCCTTGCCTGTATATGCCGGAGAGAACCTGCCCCAGGCTTTCACTGGTAAGGGTGTTGTCGTTGGAGTGATGGATGTGGGCTTCGACTTGACTCATCCAAATTTCTATTCTGCTGATACTACGCAGTATCGTATCCAGCGATTTTGGGATATGGTGACGCAAGATACCGTTGGTAGTGAACTATATGTGGGGCGTGATTACGTGGGACGTGAGACGCTGCTGGCCTTGGGGCGTTCTCGTGATGGCGAGGATATGACGCATGGTACTTATACCGCGGGCATCGCAGCTGGCAGTGGCGTTCACTCGCCTTACCGGGGTATGGCGCCAGATGCTGACCTGTGTCTGGTTGCTAATGCTGTGACCGATGATGTCGTCTTTATTGATTCTGCTGACTACTACAAATATACATTTGCTACTGACGCATTGGGATTTAAGTATCTGTTTGATTATGCCAATAGCGTTGGAAAACCTTGTGTGGCATCGTTCAGTGAGGGGTCGTCGCAGGATTTCCGTGGTTATGACCAGTTATACTATGAGATGCTTGACAGTCTGGTGGGACCGGGACGAATCCTGGTGGCTGCAGCGGGAAATAATGGTGCCTTGAAGTCGTGGTTCCGTAAACCCATTGGAGAGGAATCGGCTGGCGCCTTCCTGACGAACAGTGGACCTGAGATGATGCTGACTTTCAAGTCGGCCCAGGATTTTCAAATGCGCTTTGTCGCCTATTCTGGCACTAACGATACATTACTGATACAACTGTCTGATGTGCTGTCACAGACGGATTCGTTGATGACATCCGTATTGAATAGAGAGGGGTACCGGTTGGCCGTGACTACAGAGGCATATCCTTCCTGTTATGACGCCGGTGAGATGTGCTATGACGTGTCGGTACATACCACAGGCGATGTCGGTGCAGTACGTTCTTTGTCTGTTGAGGTCGTGGGTAGGGATGCTGATGTGGAGTATTACCGTGTGAATGGTCGTCTTTATACGTCGATGCGGAATCCTTCTCTGAATGCCGGTGAAAGCGTCTGTAGTATCCACTCGCCCTCTAGTGCTCCTTGTGTGATCAGTGTGGGGTCCACCTCCTATCGTGACAGTATTCAGAATATGCGTGGCGAGTGGAAGAAATACTGGTTGGGAAATGGTGGCGTATGGGCACCATTCTCTTCTGTAGGACCCACGTTTGACGGTCGCATAAAACCCGATGTGATGGCCCCTGGTAATAATATCATCTCTTCCTTCAGCTCGTTCTATATGGCTGCCCATCCGGAAGCTTCTGACCTGACATGGGACGTGGACAGATATGAGTTTAATGGCCGCTCCTACGCGTGGATATCCAGTAGCGGCACCTCTGCATCATGCCCTGCCGTCGCCGGTGCGATAGCATTATGGCTTCAGGCAAAACCCGATTTGACACCAGAGGAAGTCAAGGATGTGCTGAGTCGTACCTGTAGGCATTACGATGAGTCGCTCTCTTATCCTAATAATATATATGGTTATGGTGAGATTGATGTTTATCGCGGTCTGTTGTATATACTGGGCGTTGACCGTATTCCAGAGGTAGCAAAAAGACATACATCCGCTCGCATTCATTATGCAGATGGTCAATTGCATGTGTCTTTCGAACAACCTGTTTCATCCTCTGTTCAGTTGAGCCTCTATACGATGAGTGGTCGCCTCGCTCATACTGCGACGATTAAGACAGGACAAACATCACAGTCACTTTCTTTAGGTTCCCTGCCTGCTGGCATTTATGCTGTTCAGCTTAATGGACCTTCTTCGGTTAGAGGATCCACACTCATCAGAAAATAAGAGCTTATTGTCGATAAACAATCTCTTCCACCAGTCTGTTTAGCATCAGACATTGTTCACGTGAGATAATACGTCGCTCCATATGATACTCCCAAGGAGAGAGTTGCAGAAGACGCCCATTGGAACAGGCGTCAAACGATTCTCCAGAGGGCTTATATAAGGGCGGAAAGCCATTCTCCCTTACAAGAATGATACGGTAGCCCCGATTCATGGCTTCGCGCATCACTTCCTTCTCACGTGGCGAAATGGCAGCACTAACCAATATGCCGCCAGCTTCTCCACATGCCAGCCATTCTTTTTTGTATTCTGCATATTCTTTGTCGCTATATGCATGATGCACAATCACTGCGACTTTCTGCGGGATGTCAAGCAAGAAACGATTACCTACTATCTGACAATGCCACTCTGCGATGTCAATATAGTTTAGGGTAGTGAAAAAATCAGGGTGAAGCCGTTTGATGGCTAAGCGGCGTGGATTGTCATCAAGATAATGCTTCCAGTTGCTGAGTTGCCCATCATCAAGCAGAATGAGGTCGTTGTAGCCGCGCTCGAAGAGCGAGGGGAGGGGAGAGGGGGAACCCGCAGGTGACCCTGCGGGAGTGGTGGC
>CAMOGP010000033.1 GCA_946614175.1 uncultured Prevotella sp.
GGAAACCATCCCCTCTCTACACGCTTCTTTTGCTCAAAGAGCTCACCGATAGCCCAGAGGGATGAGGCGCCAAAGACGCCGAGAAACGATGACAGATAGACATTCTCCGTGAACAGGGCGCCTGCACAGCAACAGATGCCTACTATCAGGTAGAGAATCCAGGGACGTGTGCCCCAGTAATATTCGGTCTTAATAACGATGGGATGCCAAATACCAATGGTGAGGAATGTCATCACGGCGATGGTTATGCCTGTAAAATACATAAAACTGCTAACTTTGTAAATTTCTTGCAAAGTTAGCAATTTTATTTCATTTACGTGTTATCTTTCTCCGTTTTTATGCGGTGAAGACGCTGATTTTGCCTTATTTCTTCGGCACACGTTTCGTCAGTCCGATGGCTCCCGCCGGACATACTAGTCGGCAGAGGTGGCAACCCACGCATTTTGCACCGTTGAGTCGTGGCTGGCGCGTCTCGTGGTCAAACGTGATAGCCTGGTGTCCGCCGTCGTTGCATGATATCTCGCAACGCCCGCAGCCTACGCACAGGTCCTTGTTGAACTTGGGATAGATGATGGTGTCGCGGTTCAGGGTGTCGGGCTTCATAAACAGCGGTAGCGACTCGCCTACCAGGGCGTCGAGTGATGCCAGCCCCCGCTTGGCCAGATAGCGCTGCATGCCCAGCGTCAGGTCGTCGATGATGCGATAGCCATACTGCATCACGGCCGTACATACCTGCACGTTGTGGCAGCCCAACTGGATAAACTCCAGGGCGTCTCTCCATGTCTCGATGCCGCCAATGCCGCTCAACTGTGTCTTCCTGGGCATCTGGGCCAGTTCCAGGATATGGCGCAGGGCGATGGGGCGCACGGCACGTCCTGAGTAGCCCGATATGGTGCGCTGACCTGCCACCTCGGCATCCACGTCCATCGTCACCGACTTGATGGTGTTGATAGCCGATATGGCATCGGCACCTGCCTCGATGCATGCCATTGCCGGTTCCTCGATATGGGTGATATTGGGCGTCATCTTCGGAATCACGGGTATCTTCACGCTGCGCTTCACGCAGGCCGTATACATGTTCACCAGTTCGGCGCTCTGACCTACGTCGCTGCCCATGCCCTTGTGCTTCATCTGCGGACACGAGAAGTTCAGTTCCACGGCATCGCATCCGGCCTCCTCGGCCATCCTGGCCAGGGTCTGCCACTGCTGCTCCGTCTGTCCCATGATGCTGGCCACCACCACCTTTGTGGGGAAGTCGTGCTTCAGTCGGCGCAGGATGTCGAAGTCCATCTCCACGGGGTTCTCGCTCAACTGCTCCATGTTGCGGAAGCCGTAGAAATCGCCGTGGCTGGCGTTGGTGTGCATCGCGTCAAACCGTGGCGACACCTCTTTGATCTCCTGCATGCAGATGGTCTTGTAGAACACGCCTGCCCATCCGGCCCTGAAGGCACTGGCCACCATCTCGTAGTTGGTGCATACGGCCGATGAGGCCAGGAAAAACGGGTTCTCACACTTGATGCCGCAGAAGTTGATGGCGAGCGACGGATAGTGGCTGTTGTCCACGTCGTCAGGATTGATGGCCCTGATTATCTCCTTGATGCGGATAGGCCAGTTGTAGTGGATACAAGCCTCCTCAGCACGTTCCAGGTCTTCGTCGCTGCAGTCCTTTACCCAGAGCAGGGCCGGCTTGTGGTTGTCAAAACGTATGGCGCGGATGGCACGTGCGGGGTCGCCCGTCTTGCAGGCTTGGGTGCAAGGCGCATCCTGGCACAGCAGACAGCGGTTGGCTTCTTCATAGATATTTACTTTTCTGTTGGTTGGTAGTTTCATAGGCTTAAAATCTGATTTAGTTATACATGCTGCAAAGATATGAAATTGGTTTTGTTTTTCCAAATATTTTACAGAAAATTTTTCCATTAAGTTAATTAATTTAAAACACTTTTTGACCTTTCAGCGGTAAAATATAATGAGTTTTTTTCTATCTTTGAAGTCCCTTTTCTATAAAACCATGATATGAATAGCGAAAAAACATACAGACAAGATTGGGACGAAGACGCCAGAGAATTTGTTCGACGTATCATCAATGCACAAGATGACAGTGAGCCGTTGCGTATTGTCGAGCAACTGGTGGGTATCGTGGTAGACGAGCTGAAGGACCGTCCGTATGATGCCAGCGCTTTTGTCACCGCCCAGCGCATGAAGGTGACGCTCCGCCATCAGGGGCGCCCTATCGATGAACGTATGGTGCGTGTCATGGGCAATCATACCGACCGTGTGGACTATCGTTCTGAGGGTGACGACTGGATTCTCACCATCCGGCGCGATATCCCGCCCCTCATTGCCACGCGCAGATAGCCGTTTGTTCCCCCCCCCTTGATATATCCGTGAGAAATCACGGATTTTTTTCGCCCGGAGATACGTTAATAACTACAAATAAAATCTTAACAAGTATTTAAATATTTGGAGGTTATTACAAAATGTAGTTATATTTGCAGCGTCCTAAAACAATACGCATATGAAGAAATTGACAGACAAAGAACTGCAAATCATGGAGGTGCTGTGGAAGAACGGCTCGCTGTCCACCCGCGATATCATCCTGCACTTACCCGAAACCACGTCACATTTTAACACTATCGCCACCTATATCCGTAGGCTGGAACAGCATGGCATGATCAAGCACCAAGAGTTAAGCCCCCGATTCTATACCTATCAGGCTGCTGTCTCGCGCGAACAATATATATCCTATGTCAATAAAGAAAGCGTCACGCGCTTCTTTAACGGGTCTTACATGGATTTTATCTCTCGTCTGGTGAAACATCATGAGGTAAGCATCGACGAGTTGAAGGAACTGATCAGAATGGTAGAGGAGGAGTGATGTGAGATGTAAGATGTATGATGTAAGAAGTAAGAAGTTATGGGCGCATTTGTAGTATATATTCTGGAGTGGTCGGCATGTTTGTTGCTGTTTTTGCTGCTGTACAAGATGTGTTTCAGTGGTACCACGTTCCATCGCTTCAACCGGCTGTACCTGTTGGGTACCACGTTGCTCTCTGCCGTACTTCCATTGATTCATGTCGCCCCGTCGCCGCAGATGGAGCCTGTAGTCCAGGCGTACAGAACCTCGGCATGGGTCGATGAGACGCCTCTGACCAGCATCAGTCTCGATACTGCGCTGGATGCCGGCACAGAGAGCCTCAGTCTTACGGAGAAAGGTGCCTTGATACTCTTGGTTGCCTACCTGCTGTATGTCGCAACGCAGCTCGCAGGGTGGGGCAAGGCCTATGTCAAGATGCTGTGGTTCCTCCACGGCAAGCGTCGCCACAGAATAGGCAAATGGGTGTGGCTTGTAGAGCATGATGGCGAGTATGGTCCCTTCAGCTGGATGAACCATATCGTTATTTCTGCCAGCGAGGAAGGGTTCGGTCGCAGGGCCAGCATGCGCCACGAACTGTCCCATATCTTGTTGTTCCACCACCTTGACCTTCTCTTTACGATGATATGTGTCATCATCAACCCCGTATGTTGGCTGGTGATGAAAGAGATAAAGATAGTGCATGAATATGAAGCCGACGATGAAGTGATCAATCATTACAGGATTCAGAGCCGTGACTATCAGCGCTTATTAATCCTTCGGACAGTGGGAGCGGAGGCCTACGCACTCGCCAGTTCGTTTAATATTAACATTAAAAAACGAATTATTATGATGAAGAAACAACAATCTAACTGGTGGCGCATGACTTGGATTGCCGTCACCCTTCCACTGATCGGTGTCTCACTGATGGCTTTCTCTAAACCCAAGGAGGTTTTGCGGGAAGCGGTGGACAATAGTGTCAAGGTCATTGAACAGCCCATCGTCGAGGCCATCACCTCTGATGCAGAGGAGACTGAAATCGTTGAGGACCCTGCTCCAGTGAAGGAAGTGAAAGCCGTGAAGGCAGTAGAGGCCATAAAGGCTGGCGATAAGGTCACCGGCACCGTGAAAGACGAAAAAGGTGCGCTGACAGGAGCTAATGTCGTGGAGATTGATGGCTACGGCCGCATCGTGGGTGTTACCATCAGCGATGCCAACGGCAACTTTACGCTGAAGGTAAAGAACCCCGAGAACAAAATCCGTGTCTCGTTCGTGGGACTGAAGACAAAGACCATTGACATTACCAGCAACAAACTGGAAATAACGATGGAACCCAACACGGTGATCACCCCCATACAGGTGACAGGTGTTAAAGGCAATGTCGACAGTAACGACCCACGCTATAAGGACAATGACATGACCAGTGGTGATGACAACACGTTCAGCCTTGTAGAACAGGCGCCATCGTTCCCTGGCGGACAAGGTGAGATCATGAAGTATCTGAGCACCCACCTGCGTTATCCCGTCGTAGCTCGCGAGATGCAGGTAGAGGCAGAGGTCACTGTGAAGTTTGTTATCGATAAGACCGGCTTTGTGCGCTCACCAAAGGCTGCAGAGGTTAAGGTTTCTTCTCCCATCGCCAAGATGACGGACGTGAGCACCCCATCCCGTACAGTGAGTGTTGATTTTGCCGAGAATGCAAAAGAAGGTGATGAAGAAGCTGCGGAAAAGGCCAAAGCTTTTTATGATACCGTTGAGGCCCTGAAGGAGGAAGCCGTTTACGTGGTGCGCAACATGCCCCGCTGGGAACCAGGCCGTCAGAATGGCAAACGTGTTGAGACCACCTATACTCTGCCTATCACTTTCAAACTGAATTGATACCCCATTCAATATTTTTTCTTATAATTTGTCCCAGAAATTTGCAAATTTCTGGGACAAATTGTACCTTTGCCGACGAATAATGCGTCAAACATAATTTCTTTTAACCTAAATGAGAAGAACAAAACAATACTTCAGCATCCTTCTAGCTATCCTGATTTATTATTGTGTCCACGAAGGCGCTCACCTCTTCTATGCCCTTTGGCATGGAGCCCTCAAGCATATCAACCTGATGCCGCTGGGTGTGCAGGTAGACATCTATCGCGACCGTCTGAGTGATATCCAGTTCGCCCATTTCTGTATGTCGGGCGCTCTTGCCACCATCTTTGCAGCCTGGATACTGACCATCCATAGCACCGTGCTCATCAAGTGGTTTGGCAATAAGTTGGGCAACTTCTCACCATTCCTTCTGTCCTCCAGTCTGCACACAACTATCGCCCTGCTCCTCTGTGATCCACTCTACCTGTCGGTGCTCCATTTCGTCATGGGTGATGGCGACATGAACGGCATCCAGATGATGTTACCCCAATACGTGGTCAGCACTGGCTTCGCCCTGCTCGGTCTTCTTCATCTTCTCATCATCAGGCGCCTACTTCTGCCTCGATACAAAGAGGCTTTTCGGAGACGACCACGAGTGATATAATTAGTAGGCCACAAAACCACCGTTGGGCTGCATGATGATCTTCGCCCTACCCTTCTTCAGTTTCAGAGGACTGACGGCAATGCCGGTGACGTTACCCTTTTTATCGACCTGATCACAGAACAACCTTGTAACATCGAAATCACCAAGACTGAGGGTCAGCGTAAGCGGCTCCTTCTGGGCATTCAGACCTGCCACATACCATTGGTCTCCATGACGGCGGGCCAGTACAACATATTTACCAGGATAGCCATCGATGAAACGCGTCTCGTCCCAAGTGGTAGGGATTGCCTTTAGGAAATCAAGTTCGGCCTGCGGCAACTCCTGCAAGTTATTGGGCTGCATAGCAATGCACTGAATGGCCGTCTGGTTGGTGAAGGCAGATGCTGCCTCGAAGGCATCCGTGGTCTTGCGCGTGTGCCGCGTCTTATTATCCTTAGACATATACTTATTCATAATGACACCACCCCAGTCCATGGTGCCCACAGCATTACGGCAGAAGGGATGCAGGGTGAGGTCGAAGGCCTGACTGCGAGCAGCACCCTCGTTGAAATAGACGTTCTCGCTGGCCAGCACTGCCTCGGAAGCCACATAGTTGGGATACATGCGCTCCCAGCCACGCGGCAGAGTGCAACCATGAAAGATACACTGAATGCCGTACCGATTGGCATCGAAGAGGATGTCCTCATAGAGTTTCATTGTCTCCTGCTTGTCGCCACCGAAGAAATCGACTTTGATACCTTTCACACCGATAGACTGAAGCCACGCCATCTCGCGGTCGCGTGCAATACTATTGTCAAGGCAGTTGCGTGGTGTCTGCGGTGCATCGTTCTCGGCACCATTGCTGTTGTACCACAGCATCAGCCCCACACCTTTCTGCCGCGCATACTGCGACAGTTTGGCCATACGGTCACGACCAATGTTCTGGTCCCACCAGTTATCCACTAAGCAGAACTCATAGCCCATGGCCGATGCCAGGTCGATGAACTTCACCTGATCGTCATAATTGATGGAGTTGTCCTGCCAGATAAGCCACGACCAGGTGTAGCGTCCGTAAGCCTTAGCATCTGCCAGCGAGGGATGAACCTGATAGAGAGGCTCCACCACATCGTAGGGGATAGTGGTCTCTACGATAGGTTTGAGACTCTCGCCCACGGTGACGGTGCGCCAGGGAGTCGTACCAGGCAGGGCGATGGCGGCCGTGGCGGTGCCATTGCCATTGTTCTCACCAGCCATGGGATAGGCAATGGTGTAACAACCTCCCCCTATCCCTTCCGAAGAGAGGGGGTGATAATCTGAGAGGTGTGAGCCGCAATACTGACTGGAGACGCCCGTTTCAGAAATGAGCACCCAGCCCTCTGGAGAATGGAACAGACAGGGGAACGTATAACCCTCGCCATACTGCGAACGGGTAGCCATGGGGGCATCGGGGGTGTAGCCCTCCTCGTAACTGGGTTTGGTGCGTTCCCATCCTACCATCGCCTTACTCTGCGGTGTGAGGAAGGTGGTGGTACCTTGAGGCAGCGTAAAAGCCGTAGCCTCGCTCATGATGACAGCACTCTTGGGGTTGTCGCCCTTCTGTCGGGGGATATGGTAGCGGAAAGCCACATCGTTATTGCTCACCGAGAACTCAGCCGACATTTGCTGTCCCCTGGCATTTTCAAAATCAATGGTTAGGGCCTCGGCCACATAGTGCATCTGCGACTGTTTCACCTGGCGCATTGTGTAGGTGCGATCCACGTGAGCCGTCGCCGTATTTTTGATGGTCAGCCCCTGTGTGAAATCACCCATGTCGGCCTTGAATCCAAGTGCCGATGGCAAGAGCATCTCGCGTCCGTTGAAGGTTACAGCATAAGTAGCCTTACCACCCTGATCGCTGACGGTGACTACCAGTTGTCCGTTGGGCGAGGCTATATTCACCTCGCGGGCCAATGCAGCTAAAGGTAAGAAAGTAAAAAGGTAAAAAGGTAAAACACCCATTACCGCCTTTCTTACCAATGATAATTTCATCTGTTTCTTCATTTTCTATTTTTTTACTTTTTTACTTTTTTACCTTTTTACCTTTTCCATCACCGCACGTGCTATCTGACTGTCGCCAGCCTCTGTGGGGTGGATACCATCGCTCTGCATGGCCTTACCATCGGTATTTTTGAAGAGAGAGTGCAAGTCTATCACCTCCAGATTCTCCTCCTTAGCCACCTTGTTGATAATCGGGATAATCCGACCGACGATGACAGAATCCGAGATATTCCATGAAGGCTTGTAGGCAGGGATTGGCGTGCAGAGGATGATGCGCGGCTTGGCAGAGCGCTGCATCTTCTTCGTGGGCTTGCCCTTCTTATTGAGCACGGGCACTTTAGGATTAAGCTGGTCAATCATTGAGCGAAGATCACTCTCGAACTCATTGCCATGCTGCCAGTTCTCTGGTTTCGAGTCGTTGGTACCCAGTTTGATAATCACCACATCGGCCTTGAACGCCACGGCATCGCGCCATGCCTGTTCGTTCCAGATAGGCTGGTCGCCCTTCTTCAGGAGCGTGCGGGCACTGCGTCCGTAGTTCTTCACCACATAGTCGCTGCCCAACAGCTTCTGCAACTGTCCGGGCCAAGCCTTCACATCACTCATATCGATGCCGTGGCCATCGGTGATACTGTTGCCGATACAAGCCACGCGCACAGCATCACGACGAGGCGCCTTGTGGCAGTTGAGCCAGGCGGTAAGGTCGCTTAGCATCTGGTCGTGGAAAGGCCAGGTAGAACGGAAGCCGAAGCCGTGGCCCCCACTGGGATAGACATGCAGCGTACAGTCGTTGCCCATACGGCGCATAGCCGAATAATAGGCCACGCCATTGGTCACAGGCGGCACCACACCGTCGTCGTTGGCCGTGAGGATGATGGCAGGAGGCGTCAGATGGCGCACCACCGCATTCTGGTTGGAGAACAGGCGTACCAGTCGCTCGTCCTTCTGCCCGTCCTTGCCCAGGAAGTTCACACACGAGCCCTTATGACTCTCGCGCTCGTTCATCGAGATGACAGGATAGAAGAGGATGGAGAAATTTGGACGACAGTCGTACTCGCTATGCGTAGACACGGTAGAGGCCAGATGACCGCCAGCCGAGAAGCCCATGATACCCACATCCTCAGGATTGATGCCCCATACCTGGGCAGAGTCCCTCACGGTGCGGATAGCCTGCTGGGCGTCGCCCATAGGGATAGAGCGGTCGCCATTGGGCATGCGATAGGTGAGCACGAAGAAGGCGATGCCCTGACGGTTGAAATACTCAGCCCAGTCGTGCCCCTCGTGCTGGGTAGCCAGGTGACTATAGCCGCCACCAGGACAGTCTACGATAGCGCGTCCTGAAGGTGTCTCTGGCAGATAGCCCACCATATTGGCCTTGCCGTCGGGGGTGATATTCACTGTGATTTTCCGTGCCGTCTGTGCCTGAAGCGTCAGCGCCAACAGCAACAATCCAAAAGAAACAATCTTTCGCATGTTAGCCTATGTTTTAAGTTTTATGTCGCAAAGGTACGAAAAAAAAGTAGAACCACAAAAAAAAGGCCCCCGAATCACTTCGAGAGCCTTTATTGTAACCTCTGTTACATCTTGTAAAAACCAAATATTCTTTATCAAAATGAGTCTTATTTATACGGCAGGTAACAATTCTGCGTGGTGATACCAGGGGCATTGTTCTGCAGTTTGGTGCTGAGCCACTTGTCACCAAAGTTACCACCATAGAGGCCCGACTGGTTCTTGTGGAGAGCCAGACGACGCAAGTCTGAGAAGCGAGTGCCCTCGAAGGCAAACTCCATGGCATACTCGTCACAAAGGATATCCTCCATCGCATTGATATAGTCGTCCTTCGTATAGGTGGTCAAACCCAGGTTGAACTTACTATTGATATCAGCCAACTTTTCGGCTAGGACAATACTGTAGCGATAGGTAGAATAGAGGTCGTCTACGGCACCGGCACCATGCAGGTGGATTCCTACGAACGATTTCTGTGCGCCGTTTCTGAAAATCTCAGAGTTTTCCTGAGCCAGGAAAGGCAACTTCGTGGTCAGCAGTTCGTACGACTCAGGCGTGAGGTAATACTTATCGTCCAGATGCGACTGAGTCATATCGAGCACCTTGTTGCCATCGCCATCCACAGAGTCGTTGCCCTCTACATCCTTCAGATAAACCTCCAGATAGCGGTAGTTGGGCAGTTCTGTATGCAGACCGTTCTTCAGCACGGCGAAGGCGGCATCAGGATATCCCATGCGGTTGATAGCCTCGGCCAAGTGAAGCCACACTGTGGAGTTACGATACAGATAGATATAGGCCGTAGAAGGCTTGTAGGTATAGACAAAGGTGGAGTCGGCACCAATACCCTGACAGATGCCGTTGGCACGGGCATCGCCCAGAGCCGCATTCTTCACGATCCAGTTGAAGGGTGACACCTTCACCTGTTCTGTATAGTAATAATACTGGGCACGACGGGCTGAGTCGCAGTAGGCCTGAGAGGGCACAATCTGGATATCCTCAGTCTTGGGACAATTAAAGAGATCCGACATAGGATCGTTTACATCCACCATACTTGAAGTCTCCGTACCATAATAGTTATAGCCGTAAGAAGCAGGGATATCAGTAGTCTTACCCATGGTGTAGTTCACAGCCATGGGGATATAAGAGATGACATCACCTGGTGAGGCCATATGTAAGAATGAGTTCTGCCAAATAGGCGTATTGTTAAATATAGATGAATTCTTTCCGCTGTTAAAGTCAGCTGGCCACTCAGTGAAGTTCTTGAATATTGGACTGTAACGACTATAGGAGGGAGACATATAATTGATGTAGTTTACAGAGATATTGGCAGTATTCAACTGTCCCTCGTAGCGCAAGTACTGATAGTAGCAGGTGGCTGCTTTCTCGTACTCACCCAACTCTAGGTAGATATCTCCCAGCACCACGTTAAAGGGCACGAAGCACTTCCTTGGTGATAAGAATTTCTCGCCTCCGCCCCAGTTGAGCATACCAGCAGAACGCGAACTCTGGTTGAAGGTAGGCACAGCCAACTGTTCGTCGGTATAGCGGGCCTTCAGGCTCTCCATCATCTTAGCTTCTTCCGTCAAGATGGTGCGATAGTCACTCATCGACGTATTGGCATTGATCTGACCGATAGTGGTGACAGGCTCTGTGACATAAGGCACCTGTCCATACTGACGAGTCAGCTGCAGATAAGTCCATGCACGGAAGGATGCCACAGCAGCATACTCGTTGCACACCACATTACGAGCACCCGTGGCAAGTGTGGTGTCACGATGAGCCAAGTAATAGTTACAGTTGTTGATTACCTTATAATAAAGGTACACACTGTCATACTTATTTGTGGCATCTGCCGTAAACGATGCCAGACTGCGCAAGTGAGTGGTAGCCTTAGAGGTAGGACTCACCAGGTCACCACGCATCTCGTTCTGATAATAATACTGGTCGGCCAGTTCCTGCATAGCCTGCATGATGCCATAGGCATAGAACACAGAGTCTGTCTTCTGGTCAAGAGCAGGGTCGAACAGCTGGCGTGAACTGTCTGACTCAAGCATATCTGAGCAAGAGGCCAAGCCACAAATCATGCAGATGCCGCCGATGAAATATTTTGCTTTGGTAATCATAATTATCAATTTTCAATTATCAATTGTCCATTATAAGTTAATCTTCACACCCATTGAGAAGATGCGTCCCTGGGCGATGGTACCGCAGTCAATACCCTGATAGAGTTGGTTGTTGCCTGCGGCAAACTCGGGATCGCTACCCGTGTACTTCGTCAAAGTGAAGAGGTTGCGTCCCTCGGCCCATACAGAGATACCCTGAAGCCATGACTGCCACGATTCGGGCATAGGCACCTGATAGGTCAGCATCACACTCTTCATACGCAGATAAGAGCCATCCTCAATCCAACGGTCAGAGAAGCGGTTGTTACCCATTGGGTCGCCATAGTTCAGACGAGGCAGATCGGTCTGCTGTCCCTCATAACGCCAGTGGGCAATCTCGGCCACCTGCTGATTGTAGAGCGTAGAACCACTATTCAGGATAGAACGCTGATAGTTGTACACATCATTACCCAGACTGTAGTTGAACGTCATACCCAGTGTGAAGCGCTTCCAGTTGAGATTAAGGAAGATATTTCCATAGATATCCGGATTGGGGTCGCCAATGATGGTCTTGTCGCTCTCATCAATCTGATGGTCATCGTTCAGATCATCAAAGATCACGTCACCAGCCTGGAAATACTGCTTAGCACCAGTCTCGTCAACCAAGTAGAGGCCTGCGGCCTGTGCATTGGCTGTGGTAGAGAACACGCCCTTGGTCTTGTAACCATAGAACACACCCACGGGGTTGCCTACAGAGGTCAGGATATTGTCCTTGCCATAAATAGAAGAGGTGTAGTTGCCATTGGCCAGTGCCTTCACCTCGTTCTTGTAGTGGCCCACGGTAGCACCAATCTCCAGATGCCAGTCCTTCAGTGAGATAGGCTTACCGTTGATACCAACCTCAAAACCAGTGTTGCGCAGTTCGCCATCATTGGTCCAGTAGTTATTGATACCACCGATAGGATTCTCAAAACTCTTCAGCGCCAGCAGGTCCTTGGTATTGTGGATGAAGTAGTTGGCATTAAAGCCCAGACGGTTGTGGAGGAAGTTGGCCTGCAGACCGATATTGAACTTAGAGGTGGTCTCCCACTTAATCTCCTCGTTGCCCACATTGGTGAGCTGTGTACCAATCTCCTGATAGTTGAAACGTACAGAATTAAAAGAGGTACGTGCAGCATAGTTGCTGATATCATCGTTACCACTAATATCGAAACCAGCATTCAGACGCAAGTAGTTGATACCAGCTGTCTTGGGGAACCACTCCTCGTTAGAGAGCACCCACCCCAACTGTACGCTGGGGAAGACAGCCCATTTCACGCCAGCCAACTTCACGCCACCCTTGGCATTTGAGCCGAAACGGCTGTTGGCCTCGGCCAGCAGAGAGACAGTAGCGAAGTATTTGTTCATGTAGTTATAGTCGCCAGAAGCGTACCATTGCATATTCTTCCACACATCATCAACACCATCAACGGTATCATAGACATCATTGCCAGTGGCCAGCTTGGGGTTCTTGTCGTCCTCACCCTTAGTAGAGTACTGCGTTGACAGGTCACTGTTGTCGTAAGAGAAATAGGTATAGCGGAAACCACCTGTTGCTGCGATGTCGTGAGCACCAAACTTTTTCTTCCAGTCCACATGGGTGTTGCTCAGCACATTAATCTCCTTAGAGAAGATTGAGGCAGTCTTGGAATAGACGGTACCCAGGTTCTTAATAGCAAACGAAGGCATACCGATGTTTGGACGGTAGTAAGCCTGAGAGTTGCGGTTCAGATAATAACTGAAATGAGATGTAATCGACCAGTCCTGGTTAATCTCATAGGTAGGAGCGATAGCCACATTGAAGAAGGTGTTCTCATTACGATTCTTACGCTCACCGCTACCATATCTCATCAGCGCCAAGGGGTTGGCCTGCGAGTAGTTGCCGTCCTTCAACGTGCTGTACAGATCGTCGGCATCAGCCAGCAGCGAGGTGAAGGCATTGATATTTTTGTTATACTGATAAGGATTGAGCAGCGGACTCTTAATCAGCGCCAGGAAAGCAGGCGAGGTAATCACACCTGAGTTCAGGTCGGCAGAGATACCATCGTCATAGAGGTTCGTGTTTGAATTAGAGAACGACATATCGAACTTCGTAGAGAGGTTCCACAACAGACGGATATCTGTATTGAATCGCACATTGATACGATCAAAACTGGTTGACTTGATATTCTTCATTGTCTGAATATAAGCCACAGACAAGTTGTACATACCGATATCGTCACCACCCTGCACATTGATGCTATAGTTATGGGTCAGCGCCGTGCGATACACATACTTGCTCCAGTCGGTATCATTATGATAGGTGTTGTAATAGTAACCATCCTTGGCATCATTGAGGAAATTAAACTGCAAGGGGTTGGTTGACGAACCGATACGGTTCTGCACCTCAGCAATAGTACCAAGCTGCTCCACAGCATAGCTGCGATACTGGGCAGCATTCATCATCTTGGGATAACTGGGGGTAAAGGTCCACCCTACTCCCAACTTGGCGTCAATACGGGTAGCCATAGAGTGACCACGCTTGGAATCGATGATGATGACACCATTGGCACCACGGGCACCATAGAGAGCGGTAGCATTCTTGAGCACCGTCACCTTGTCGATATCCTCGGGCGAGATGGTTGACAGCATATTAAAATAGTCACCCATATGCAGCGACTCACGGCTCTGCTGCATGTCTAGTTCTACGCCATCAAGAATCACGAGGGGCTGAGCATTACCGTTGAGCGAACTGATACCGCGGATAAACATGGTAGCACCCTGCTCCAGGTTACCTGAATGCATGTTCATGCGGATATCGCCACCCAGTTTGGCGGTCATCTCTTCGTCAATAGACAGGCCGTTGCCGTTAGAGATGAAACTGTTCCGAGCTGTAATGGTTGTACCATCCGTGTACATCGTGGCGAAAGCATCACTCAACATATGGATGCTCACACGCTGATGCTCATCACCAGGCTTAATGCTTACCTGCTGCGAGAGGTAGGTAGGCGTCTGCACGAAGAGGGCTGTGGTGAATGTAGGCACCTTGATAACAAACCTACCCTCATCGTCGGTCATGGCTACATAACGCTTATCGTTAAGCGCCTGAATACGTACACCTGCCAACGGCAGTTTGGTGGCGTCATCAATCACAACACCTTGCACATCGCAGGTGGGGTTGGTATCTGCAACCTGTACGCGTTTAGGTGCTTTGAAACCCGTGGATTCTTCCTCGAGATCAGCATCATCCTGAGCAAAAGCCACCGAACATGCTGTCAAAGCAATGGCACAGAGTGAGAGTCTGAGACTCTGACGCTGTATGTAGTTATATATCATACTTTTCATCGTTGTCATTATTCGTTAGAAGAATTTGCCCAAGTATCATTATAGTTCTTTGGTACCAGATAGACACCAGCCACACGCATCTGCTGGTCGTACTTCTTACGGTTAGCAGAAGAGGTATAACTCTTGGTATGCATCATCATCAGGCTGGGATAAGCATCCAGTCCATAGTAGCATACGGGGAAAGTGAACTCACCCAGGTCAAAGACATTCACACGCCCAGGGTCACCAATGTAAGTCAGTTTCTTGGTATCCGTACCATTGTCTGTGGTCATCTCCAGATCCTTGGCTGCTCCCTGAGGCAATACGGTGAGCTGCTGTTTGTTGGCAGCATCGGTCCAACTGAGATAGAAGCGCAGATAGTATGGCTTCACATCAGCCGCAGGCTCCTCCACCTGTGCAGGAACGGTAACAACATAGATATGATAGGTAGCAGAGCGAACGCCATTGAGGGCGAAGTTGAACTCTGGCTTACCTGTAGTACCCTCGACATTGGCACTATCCACAGCCACGTATGAGAAGAAACGAGAAGTTTTGGGGAAGAGCCACTGATGGAACATCGCAGGCACCTTCGAGAAGAGACTGTCGCGACCAGCCAGACTATCCAAGGGGATATTGTGCGTGGTCAACTTGTTCACCTTCATCGTAGCATCGGGATAAGATGTACGAATCACAGGGTTGTAAGTATTCCATGAGTCGTAAGTCAGCGAGTCGATCGTACGTGTGATACCATTACTCATCTCATTGATGGCAAGGGTGCGGTTCAGCACCCTATCGGCATGACGCAAATAACGTCCGCTCGTGGTAATCACCGTGTCCTTGCTTGTCAGCGTGCCCTGACCAAATAGCGGACCATTCTGAGGATAGCTGGCCGAGAACACCAGGTTATTCACAATATTGCGACATGTCAACGAGTCCTGCAGGGCACTTGTGGCCTCTGAAGGCTTGTCGGCTTTGGCATCCGTAGCTTTGATAGAAGAAGCCACGGTGCTCTTCTTCGAAAGATCCATGTAGTCCAACTTGGCAATATAGTTGTAGCAAGGATTGATGGCAGCATAAGCAGCATTCCATGCCTTGTCATTTGGAATCAGCATGCAGAAAGTGCTATCCTCTTCCTCCAAGTCGGCCTGCATAATGGTACGAATCACGTTGTTACGCTTCTTCATCACAGAGTCCAAATAGGTCTGCTTACCATCGCGCAACGGACCAATAACGGAAGCATTGACATCGAGGTAGTACTCATCATATTTCTGGATATACTTCTTGATAGAGTCACATCCCTGCAAGTTGTCAATATTCTCATAGAGGTTATTATGGAACTCAGACATGCCGTTGAGCTTGTGAATCACGCCATTATTCGAGGCAATATTGACAGCATTATAACTGTAGCCGTCGAATGATGTCTGGGTGAAGGGATGGTGCTTCATGTTGAGCGACACAATAGTGGTGCTGTCGAGCGCAGCCGAAACGGGATAGTTATACTCCGTGATATGCTGCTGCATAAACTCCTTCAGCACGGTAGCGCTGTCGCTGGCCATCAGGCGGTTATATTCCGCATCGCTGATGGCATCATTAACGGGTGCCCATACGGTATAGAAACGGGGACTGTTAAGAACCTCCGAGAAACTGCATTTACCGGCAAGATCAGCAAATCGTGTCAACTGCTGATCGTTGGAGATATTCTCCCACAACGTGTTGTTGGCTCCAGTCTGGTCACCACCAAACACGCCAGGCACCGTGTTGTAGTCATCATAGTCGGAGCAGGA
>CAMOGP010000034.1 GCA_946614175.1 uncultured Prevotella sp.
GCGGCGGGCATCGCTGCCGCTGAGTACTGGTGTTTCTGCGATTAGTAGTTCTATAATAAATACGTATTTAAGTTGAATATTCGGTGCAAAGGTACAAAAATTATTCTATTTATGCTCCGATACGGAAGAAAATCTTCTTAAAAGGACGCCTTTTGAGGTACTTATGCTTTATCAGTCTGTCATAATATCTTTTTCATTTGTACGGAGTTTTTGTTGAGTTAAAAATGTATAAAGGAGAACAGCATAATTGGCCTTTGGCAAATATTTTAGCATCAACATTGTTGTCGCCTGCTGCTGTATAGTAATGATCATTGTCATACCCGATGATTGTAACCATGAGTAACTTGTAAGATAACGATGAGATATCTTCGGGACACACTGTACTCAACAATATTGCTGAAAGAAAAGCGGGTGAGTCAAAGTCTTGACTCACCCGCTTATGGGTTTATGAAACTAATAGGATATTAGCCCAGGCTGATTGCCTCTGAAGGACAAACGCTAGCGCAAGTACCACACTCTGTGCAAGCATCAGCATCGATTACATACTTATCTGCACCCTCTGAGATAGCCTCTACGGGGCACTCACCCTGACATGTACCGCAAGAGATACAATCGTCACCAATTACATATGCCATAATGATATAAATTTAAATTGTTAATAATTTATTGTGATGCAAAGGTAATAACTTTTTTCTGTCCTACCAACTTTTTGGTATTTATTTTTTTAATTTATACATTTTCGAAATAGATTCTGATATAATATCCAGCGTAATTTGACGTTATTATTGATAGTAGATGAGAAGATTTACATTAACAGTTGTAATGGCCCTTGTGGCATTGGTGTCGTCGGCACAGATGCGCAAGGTGCAGAACAAGCCTTATATAGACTTGCGACCGCTTCATTTTGGTATTAGTCTTGGTATGAATCTGATGGATGCAGAGTTTACCAATGTGGGGCAGCAGGTTCTGGAGGATGGGTTGACACGCACCATAGCCTGCGATGTGGATAATTGGAATCCGGGCTTTAGTGTCGGTGTTGTGGGGGATATGCGTCTCAGTGATAATTTTAACCTTCGCATTTCCCCTACGATGCATTTTGGGTCTCGGCGTCTTACATTTCTTGATTTTGACCATCTGAGCGATGCTGGATTGCCTGTTCATAGTACGCAGGATTTAAAGAGCTCATATCTGGCCATGCCGATTGATATCAAATTTTCTGCTCCGCGATTCAATAACTATCGTCCTTATGTGGTGGCAGGCGTGAGTCCTGTTGTCAACCTTGCAGGAAAGGATCAGGAATATGTGCGGCTGAAGCGTTTCGACAGCATGATCAATGTAGGTATGGGGTGTGATTTCTATCTGCGATTCTTCAAGCTGATACCCGAGATAAAGTTCTGCTACGGCTTGACAAATGCGCTGGACAATACTCATGTCAATGACCTGGATGATGTGAATAAGCGTCCTTTTGCTTCGAGTATCAACGACTGCCGCACAAAAATGTTTCTCTTTACATTATACTTTGAATAAAGAAAATCCTCATACCCTTGTCGAGTATGAGGATTTTCTTTATGATGCTGATACTTGTCTTCTTAGTTGGCAGCCTTAGCCAGGGCTTCTACCACCTTGCGGATTTCTGCATCCTCGGGCTGTAACTCCTGCAATTTCTTTGCATAGTCGTAAGCCGTCTTGTGAGTCTTCTGCTTCACATAGTAGCGCATCAGGAAAGAGTAGGCGTCAAAGAGACGAGCCTTGTCTGTGTCATCGATTGTCTCGTGAGCGTTGATAAGCTCTGCCAGACGGTCGAAATAAGGCTTTGCAAGACCCTTAGAGAGGTCTCCGTCAATCTGGGCGTTGATACGTCCACGCTGCCACAGTGCATACTCCTCGGCATCAGCAAACTTCTCGACAAGTGAAGCGTAGGTCTGATCGGCTGTTTTCAGTGCTTCTATCTTTGCCTCGCCTTCAAGTGTACGTGCGTAGGCGTTTTGGAGGATACCCAGTCCGGCCCAGTCGGTGGCGTCAGCATTGGCGTTAGCCTCCAGGAACTGCTTGTAACTGTCTATTGCCTTGGGATAGTCCTTCATACCTTTGTAAGCGTCAGAGATGCTCTTGTAAAGGTCAGCATGAAGTGTTTTATCTTCTGCGGGCAATGCCAATGCCTCGTTGAATTTTGTGATAGCCTCTTCGAACTGGTTGTTGCCTGCGAGTGCATTGCCATAGTTCTGATAGTCAATATCCTTCAGTTTTACACTGTCCTTGTCAACCTTGGTGAACAGCACCTCAGCGTATTTGATGGCTTCGGGGAACTTCTTCATATCGTTGTTGTTCATCAGGGCAAAACGGTTCAGTGTACCATTCAGGGGCTCCTTAGCCAGACCAGCTTCTACGACGCGCTGTGACTCCTCGAACTTTCTGCCGAGCTGCAAGGCACGGGCATAGTTGATATAATCGATACGCTCCATCTTGTCGAGGGGTACTTTGCTATAGGCCTCGATAGCGGTGCTATAGCGCTGTACGTTGTAGTTGATATTACCAATTAGAGCATCTACGGGGTAGTCAGGACGCTCTTTGCGAAGCTCTTCCAACTTCTGAGTGGCACCCTCTGGAGAGATACGACTGTAAACAATAGCATACTTACGGTAGGGCTCTGGATCCTTGGGATTGGCAAAAATAGCCTGCTCGTAGTTTGATGCGGCAGCACCACCATTGTCCATCATAGAAGCGATGTCGCCAAGCAGAACGTAAGCAGGAGCGAAACTGTATTTCTTGATGCTCAAAGCCTGATTGGCAAATACTGCAGCCTGAGCAGTGTCGCCTTCTTCAAAAAGGGCACGACCAATAGCAACGAGATTGTCGGCATTCTTCTTATTAGCCTTGATGAAGCTCTTCATCTGCTTCTCATAGTCGGCTGGCTTGTTCTTCACTAAGTTTCTTGCGGCCTCCACATCGGCAGGTGTGCCGTCCTGGGCCATTGTGCCGAGGCTGCATCCAAACAGCAAGGCACCCATCATAAAATATTTCATCGTTTTCATAATCTTCACATTATAGTGTTAAACATCTGTTGTGTTGTTTATTTGATGCTTCTTCTTCCTTGTTGGTTTAATTAGTTTATAACAACATCGCGCACTGAATAGTCTGCACGAGCAGGGAAAAGACCGGCATTCCAGAAAATAAGTTGTCCGGGATTGGGCAGCCAGCAGAAGTTTGCAAAGCCGCGTGGAACACCTTTGGTGCGTGGGTCTATACTGATAGCGTAGATGGTACGAATCATGGGGTAGTAGGCATAGGCAATGTTATACTGGTCTGGGGTATAACTGTTTGCCCGTGTGGCTTCGCTGGCACGGCTTACGCGCATCACTTTGATGGTGCGGTTGTAAATTAGGTTGGTGGTATCTCGCTGGTCGTTAAGCCAGATACTGCCAATTACGCCTATTGCGTTTTCATGACTCTCTACGTATTCTACAACTTCTGCGCTTGTCATGGCGGCCTGCACGTTACCGTCGGTCTTTACTTTCTTGCCTTGCATCACAGAATCAACCACAAACTTCAGTGTGGCCGATTTTGGATTGTCGAATACAACCTTTATGTTTTTTAGTTTGCTATCGGGATTTAAATCTTTCCACGATGTGATTTCACCTGACATAATCTTACGGAAATTGTCAACGGTAATCATTGAGTCCGGATTGGCTTTGTTGACTATGAGTGCCAATGCATCATAAGCCAAGGCATATGTCAGGGGTTTATATTGATATGATTTGATGATTTCTTCTTCTTTGGGGGTCAGTGTGCGTGTGGTAAACACAAGCAACACCTCACGGTTGAGCAACTTGTCTATGGCATCTTGTTCGTTGGTGTAGATGGCATAGATGGAGTCGCGCTTATTCTTCATATTGAAGATGTCCAGTTCTTCGTCGATGACGGGACTCAGACTTTCGTCGGCAGCAAAGTAGCGAGCTTGCTGCTTGTATGCATCGTCAGAAGGCTTGTTCCCCCCACAAGCGGGGAACAAGCCTATTGAGAGTGCCAATCCAATAATAAAATTGTTGAATTGAGTTCGTTTCATGTTAAAATGTGCTTACTGCAAACGGAAAGTTACGGGGAGTGTGAACTTCACACGTACGGCAGAACCGTTCTGCTTACCAGGATTCCACTTAGGCATTGACTTGACAACGCGAACGGCTTCCTTGTCGAGTGAGGGGTCAACAGATTTGATAATCTTGACATCGGTGATAGAACCATCGCGCTCAACCACGAAAGTGGTAACGACGCGGCCCTGAATACCGTTCTCCTCAGCAATAACGGGGTACTTGATGTGGCTGTTCAGATAAGCCATCAGGGCAGCATCACCGCCTTTGAACTGAGGCATCTGTTCTACAACATCGAAGACCTTTGTTTCTTCTACCTTTGGTGGAACCTCGTCCACAACTTTCTCATTTATCTTCAGAACGTGCTCAGCCTCGTTACTACCCTTATCGTAGTCGATAGCACCGATTGCAACATCACTCTGGGCAACCTCATCCTGTGTCTTGGTGACCTGCTCGGGAGCATCGTCTTCCATTTCATAGGCGGTAAACTTCTCAGAGTTCATCACAGTCTCTTCTGCAACGAGCTGCTCAAGTTCCTCAAGTTCGTAAACGATCTCTTCATCGTCCTTTTCTTCCTCCAGCTCTTCCTCAATTGCCTCAAGAGCAACTTCGGTTTCGTGCTCTGCCTGAGCAGCTGCGATTGCATTCTGTGCTACGTTAACACCGAGGAATGCGATAACGATAAAGGCAAGACCGCCAACCAATGCCAACATGGCATAAAGGTTACGTCTGCTGGTGTCCTGACGAATAGTATAAGCACCATATGCCTCGTTTTTACCTTCGAATACGAGGTCAATCCATTTTTGGTCTAACAGATCTATCTTTGACATAGTTCTTTCGTTTTAATGGGTTATTGGAGTTTAATACCATTCTCTTCCAGAATTGGCATATCTTTTTCGTTAACCTTATCGATTACGTACTTACCGATACAACAAATCTGCATTTCGTCCAGTATTGTTACCAGGTTGTCATAATTAGAATTGTCCAGAGGCTTGATATTCACGGCCAGCGTGGGTACCATGTTTGTCTCTTCGTAATTCCTCATGTCCTTGTCAACCTTATCATACCTGGCCTTGTTCAGCTGACCATTTTCAACAATATCCACGTGACCTTTCTTGATCATAATCAAAGCACGGTTGTAGATAGAGTCACTAGTCTCTTGCTGAGACTTTGGTAGTGTGTTGAACCAAGTGTCAAGCTGCTTCTTGGCATCCATCAGCACCTTGGTAGGAGCATGACGGTGGTTGCGCAGTACTTCACGGATACCTTCCTTACCCCATGTGGTCTCTTTCAGGTATTCGGCTTTACCGAAATCTTCCTTCTTGTCCACGATGTAGTAATAGAGCTTATTGTCTGCAGCCAGATACAGTGTGATCGTGTTCTCTGTCTTTGACTTATCCTTATCCTCAGCGGTCATGTTATCATCCTTTGCAGGCATGGTAAGGTGCATGGCCTGAGGCTTCTGCAGTGAACCCACCAGCATGAAGAAGGTAATAAGAAGCATCATCATATCCACCATAGGCGTGAAGTCCACGCGGGTGGTCATTTTCTTCTGCTTGCTTTCTTTTTTCTTAGCCATATCTTATTCCTCCAATTTCTTAGCTTGTGTAACCAACTTGTAGCGGCTCTCATTGATATCCTGCAATTCAGCGATGACCAATTTGACAGCACTGTAAGGAGTATCCTTGTCGGCCTTGATATTGATTTCGAGCTTAGCGCTTGAAACCTCGGTCTTCTCTGCGTCAGACAGATCGTTGTACCACTCTTTGTAGCCATTCTTCATAGCTTTTACCCAAAGTTGGAATTCACTCATCTTGTCTTCTCGATTCTGCAGACTATCGGTTGGAATACCTGTCACCTTCATCAGCTTGATCTGATCCTCGTGGCTCTTGCTCAGGAATTCGGGCATGCTCTTCACGGGAATACCAATCTGATTGAAGTTGATAATCTCTTGCTTCTGGTCTGGCGTGAGATTGGTCTCACGGTCCTTGAGCATCTGATCGAGTGCCTTCTGCATCGTCACCGTCTTGTCAGTGCTCATCAACACGCGGCCTTCGGGGTCGATCGTGATATCAAGAATGGCTGATGAAGATACCTTGGCCATGGTTGTAGAACCTGGCGTTACGACCTTCACCACCTCGTTCTTCGTGAAGTTTACTGACAACATAAAGAATGTCAGCAGCAGCACCATCACGTCCGACATAGGCGTCATGTCGATCCAGACATCGTTTTTCTTAATTTTTATCTTACCCATAGTAGTAAATTGATTAAAGGGTTAGACAAAATTAAGCCTCGTCTGCGTGTGTAGCGTTGTAGGTCTGAGCAAGTGAATAACCAATCTCGTCCAGTGCAAACGAAATCTTATCGATGCGGTTGGTGAAGAAGTTATAAGATACAACGGCGAGCCATGATGTACCGATACCGAATGCGGTGTTGATCAGAGCCTCAGAAATACCGGTTGACAGCTCAACAGAGTCACCGCCACCACCTTGTGCCAGAGCCTGGAATGACTTGATCATACCAACCACAGTACCGAGCAGACCAGTCAGAGTACCCAGAGTAACGATGGTTGCAATCAGAGGGAGGTTCATTGTGAGAGTAGGCATCTCTACTGCGATAGCCTCTTCGTGAGCAGCCTGGATGCGAGCAATCTTCACTTCCTTCTTTACACCCTGAGCGGCGTCAGCCTCTTTGTATGCAGTGATAGTAGCGCGAACCACGTTAGCAACAGAACCACCCTGCTGTGCGCAGTGCTGCAGAGCAGCGTCGAAGTTCAGAGCCTTCAGGTCGGCCTTAATCTTAGCCAGGAATGTAGCGAGTTTCTCCTTACCGATACACTTGCTCAGAGCGAATACGCGCTCGATAGCCATGAAGAGCACAGTAAGCAACAGTGTGTGGATCACAGGCACGATAACACCACCCTTATAGATAGTACCCCAGATGTTCAGAGGAGCACCAGCGGCGTCACCACCTTCGAAGTTAGCGGCCTGACCGAAGTTGAAGAAGAAGTTGCAGAATGCAATAGCTGCACAAAGTACGATTACCCAGATAGCATCCTTGATACCGACGCTACTAGTCTTTTTTGCTGCAGGAGCAGCGGCTTTCTGTGTTGTTGCCATAATTGTTTTGTTTTTAAGTTATAAGAATTTTATTAAAATGTAATTGTTTGATTAAGTATTATTTAGCCGACGAATGCCCATTGGCTGTTAGCCTCTGGGCGCAATCACCTCGCAAAGGTAGCAAATAAATGCGTACTTCCGCTTTAATTAACTACATTTAACGCTTATTTTAAGGATTTTAGTGCCTCTCCTATACGGCGCATAGCTTCGCGAATATTGTCGTCGCTGGTGGCATAACTCATGCGGAAACAATCAGGGTCTCCGAATGCGTCTCCTCCAACGGTAGCCACATGTCCTACCTCGAGCAGATACATGGCCAGGTCGGTGCTGTTTTCAATTTTCTTGCCTTCTGGTGTTGTCTTTCCATAGAAACTTGCGCATTTGGGGAACAGATAGAAGGCTCCCTCGGGAACGTTTACTTCCAGTCCTGGAATCTGCTTGGCAAGTTCTACGATGAGGTTGCGGCGACGCTCAAAGGCCTGGCGCATCTCTTCTACACACTGCTGGCTCTGCGTGTAGGCAAACTCTGCTGCCTTCTGACTGACAGAGCATGGACCACTGGTATATTGTCCTTGCAGCTTGTTACAGCCTTTTACAATCCACTCCGGACCAGCGATATAACCGATACGCCAGCCGGTCATGGCATATGCCTTGCTGACACCGTTGACGATGATGGTACGCTCCTTCATGCCAGGGAACTGAGCGATAGACTCGTGATGACCCACGTAGTTGATATGTTCGTAAATCTCGTCAGCCAGAACGTACAGGTCCTCATGCTTTAGTATAATGTTCGCGAGCGCACGCAATTCCTCTTTATTATATACAGAGCCTGTCGGGTTGCTTGGTGAGCAAAGTATAAGCAGTCTGGTTTTTGGTGTGATGGCAGCTTCCAACTGTTCTGGCGTCATTTTGAAGTTCTGCTCGAAGGTTGCCTCTACATAAACAGGAGTGCCACCTGCCAGCAGAGCCATCTGTGGATAGCTCACCCAGTAGGGAGCAGGGATAATAACCTCTTCGCCAGGGTTCACCAGTGCCATCACGGTGTTGCAGACACTCTGTTTAGCACCATTACTAACCAGAATCTCGCTCATCTGATAGTCCAGTCCGTTCTCACGTTTCAACTTCTCCACAATAGCCTTACGCAGTTCTGGATAGCCTGGTACGGGCGAGTAGCGCGAAAAGTTTTCGTCTACGGCTCGTTTGGCAGCCTCCTTAATGTGGTCGGGCGTGTTGAAGTCGGGTTCTCCGACGCTCATGTTAATCACGTCAATACCCTGAGCCTTCATCTCAGAGCTTTTTTGCGACATAGCCAATGTAGCTGAAGGTGCAAGTCGCTGCAAACGGTTAGATAATTGTGCCATATGTTTTCAAAATGTTTCTTTCGGCGTGCAAAATTAATCAAAAAGTTTCTCTTTGCAAAGAAAATATTTCTAATTTTTGTTTTTTATACACTATCTCCTGCTATTTGTTAAGATGATGTACATACTTCACCTGTTCTCCCTCTTCCTTGAGTGCGTCGGCAAATGACTGTGGACTTGTTTTGACGGCCCCTTTCATCAGTTCAGGGATATTGTAGCTTTTCATGAATTGACGATGAAAGTCTGGGTCGGCGCAGGGCAGTTCAAAGGGCTTTCCTCCATGCCCGTTTTTGTCGATATGGGCGATAAACGGGCGCGTGAAATTACCATCATCCCGACGACTGCTAAAGACTACCCAGCGACCGTTGCTTGACCAGGAGTGATAGCTCTCTGTGTCGGGTGAGTTGATTTCTTTCATGCTACGAATCTGTCCGGTGACAAGGTTCAGCATATAAAGATCTGCATCTTTGTGCCAGATATGGAATACCCCATATTTGCCCATTGTGAACATCAGATAGCGGCCATCTGGCGATACGCGGGGTAGGGTGGTGCTCATGCCCAGTGTGTCGGTACGGACTACCAGTTCGCGCTGCCCGAAAGACTTGGTTTCTGGGTCGAATTTTTTTCTGTAGATATTATATTTTACCTCTTTGAAGCGCTGAATAAGTTCTATGCCGGCAGGCACCGTATCTTGATACTCGAAATGCGCACTGCAATAGTATAGTGCTTTGCCGTCTGGAGCCCAGGTAGGAAAGACCTCGAACTCCGTTGCTCCCTTTTCGATATTCGTCACCTCATTACGTTCCACGTCATAGGCTATGAGATCGCTTTGCGTGTCAAATACTTCTATCTTATCCGGATTGGTGATGTGGAAAGTCTGCATCGTCTTGTTTGTAGAATATACAATCAGCGGCAGCCATGGGTGCCAGGCAGGATAGACACCGGCCGACAGGATGGAGTCGGACATCATGTTTATCTTGCGTATTTTCCCGTCGTAGGCGATGATAGTGCCTCCCTGATACTGACGGGCATGAAACTGCATCCGTTCAGGGTTGTACTGTTGGAAGTTGTGACAGTTGATACACTGTCCTTCTGCAGGATTCTGACAGAGCATATTGTCGTAAATCACCTCTTCGTCATAGTTCTCCAGACACCGTTGGTTGATGGTCAGTTCCTCGTAGGTGATATACGAAGGCGCTATCAGTCGGTAACTGATATAAGGGTCGATAGAGTCTGGAGATACGTAGATGTCGAAAGGCTTGAACTTAGTCCACTGTTCTCCCTTCTGAATATACACCTCCACATTGATGGCCTGTCCTTTGGCGCATGTAGTAAGTCGGCGCCATTCGTCGATGTCTGGTTGTACTTTTGTCCCTCCGCAGATAATCTCCTCGTCGCCAGCGGTCAGTCGGGCCACGACGCCATCGCTTTTCCCGTCAGGTTCGAAGGTCAGCGGCGCAATATTGATGGGTATGGTGACGCCGATGTAGTCTGGATAGATGGCTGGTGTCTCCTCGGACTCGATATAATTGGCGGGTATCTGGTTGCCGCAGGCTATGAATGTGAGTGAGGTGACAATGATAGCAGCTAGTTTCTTCATATTAATAATAGGTAATGTCTTTTAGGAAGAAGAATTCAAAAAAATAGGTAGTACCGTATCTCTGATACAAGTAGTTTCGTACTTGTGCGTTAGGTTTCCAATTGCATTGCTGCATCACCTGTATGAAGCCGCGGAGGTTTTCCTTCACATCCTGGCGTACAGGCAGATCTTCGGTGAATGACAGATGCTCCATATTGCCAAAGAGATAGGCCGCCTCCTGGAAGATACGCGGTACAGGACTGTTGGGGTGCATATTGACATAATGTTCGAAACGTGCCCAGAAATCTGCTGTATTCCTGGTCCACATGGCTGCAAGTACAGCCTGTTCCTGGAAATAGGGCTCGTTGGCATCTGTCTTTGAGAGGATCTCCATCAGGTTCTTCTCTACGAACCCGTCGCCGGGACTTTGCACGTCGGGATAATGCAACATGTGAGTGATGGGGCCAGTCTCAATGTCGTTGGCCATCAGATCAGTATGATTGATAAGTCCTTCTATGTGGTCGGCCCAGTCACTGTAATAGAGTGTCTGCCTGAGCAGGTTCAGATATTTCAGGGTGGCTCGTGTCTCGTTGCTTAGCAAAGCACTTCTCGCCATATATTGCAACAGTTCTACGCTCCATCCATACTCCACGCCCTCTTCCATGCATAAACGGTGACACTCGTTTATCATGCCGTAATGATAATATATCAGTCGGCCGGCAGTGTTACACATGAATATAGGTAACGGTGTGTTTGACCTTTTCGAGCCTTTGGGAAAATGGTACATCATATCACACTGTAGTCCCAGTCGGCTCAGTGCCAGGTTGTGCATCATCACGATAGCTCGTGTAGGTTCCCCCTCCTGTTTCTTTCCCTCTTCAATCACCCCTTGCCAGTCGGCTTGTGCTATGCAGCGCTGCATGCGTAGCTCGTGGTGGTAGTTGTCGTCCTTGTACCAGAAATGCCAGATGCAGGCCGTTAGAGCGGCAAATAACACTGTTTGGAGGATGATGGCTTTGGTGAGCTTAGTGGAGTTGAAGCGGATCAATACCATGAGGAGGAAGTACAGCGCTAAAAGATAATACGGGATGTAGTAGATGTGTAGTGTCTCCGTCGTTGAGAAGGTGGGTAGTGCTGTCAGGTAGATGTCATGGATATGAGTCTGATAGTACACATAGCGATAATAGACCAGGGGAACGACGATAATCGACAGCAGAGCAACGGCCGACGCACAGATGGCCTCTTTCCTGGAGTCTGTCAGTCGCCATGTCCATACCCCCATCAGTAGGACTGTTGCCAAGGCATAGGCACCCGCCAGCGGATAACCTATTACCGCGGTAAGCATGATAACTCCCATGCGTAGCCAGATGGTATGAGGCAGTAGGCGGAACAGCCATAATAACGCCACGCCAGCTGTGGTGCCGATGGTTGCCGAGAAGAAATACCCCTTCAGTTTCATCATGTAGATCCAGTAGTCCAGATTCGAGATGGCTATCAGCAGGCAACCTACAGGTATGAGTGTCAGCACTATCCATCTGTCGGGTATCTGGAATGTACGCTTCACCAGCCATAATAACAGCCACCACCAGCCGCAGAGCATTCCTGTGCCCATCCATGGATGGTAGAAAAACTGTGTGAAGAACGTACCGAGATACGAGAGCATACCTCCTGATGTCACCATCATCTGTCTGAAGAATGATGATGAATAGAGGAATAAGTTCTGTTGTTGTACCTTCCATAGCAGGTCGGACTCAAAACATAGCAGGACGCAAGCTATCAGTGATAGTGCGCCCAGCCATAGTGCTATCGGTATAAATCTTTTCATTAGAGTTAGGTGTTATTGGTGTTTGGTCTTAGGTCTTTGGCAGCGTGGAGGAACTACAGATGTAGCGTGTGTCCCATGCGCTCTTGTTTTGTTCTCAGATAGCGGAGATTGTACTCGTTAGGTGTTACCTCGATGGGCACGTTCTCTGTGATTTCCAGTCCGTAGGCCTCCAGTCCTACGCGTTTCACGGGGTTGTTGGTCATCAGGCGCATCTTGTGGACGCCCAAGTGGCGCAACATCTGGGCGCCGCAACCATAGTCGCGCTCGTCGGCCTTGAATCCCAGGCAGAGGTTCGCATCTACTGTGTCGTACCCCTCCTCCTGCAGTTTATAGGCGGCCAACTTGTTCATCAGTCCTATGCCGCGACCTTCCTGCTGCATATATACGATGACGCCCTTGCCCTCTTTCTCTATCTTCTGCATGGCCTTATGGAGCTGTTCGCCACAGTCGCAGCGACGACTACCCAGGATATCGCCCGTCATGCACGAGGAGTGCACGCGTACCAGGATAGGCTCGTCCTCTTTCCATTCACCCTTTATCAGTGCGAAGTGCTCCTGTCCGTTGCTCTTCTGGCGGAAGGGGATGATACGGAAATGACCATATTCTGTAGGCATATCCACCTCTTCGCCTACCTCGATGAGCGACTCCTGTTGCAGGCGGTAGGCAATCAGGTCCTTGATGGTAATAATCTTCAGGTTGTGCTCCTTGGCAAAAGCCTGCAGTTCCGGCATGCGCGCCATGGTGCCGTCATCATTCATGATTTCCATCAGAGCGCCTGCAGGGTAGAGTCCTGCCAAGCGACATAAGTCAACGGCAGCCTCTGTGTGTCCACTTCGGCGCAGCACGCCATTGTCCTGAGCATAAAGTGGATTGATATGACCAGGACGTCCGAAAGTCTGAGGTGTTGATGTGGGGTCGGCCAATGCCTGGATGGTGGCGGCGCGGTCGTGGGCCGACACACCGGTAGTACATCCTTCCAGTTTGTCCACCGTCACTGTGAAGGGCGTGCCCAGCACAGAGGTGTTTTCACTGACCTGATGGGGTAGGTCCAGTTCCTCACTGCGACTAATCGTGATAGGTGCGCACAGCACGCCACGTGCATATTTCAGCATGAAGTTTACCATCTCTGGCGTAATCTTCTCTGCGGCGCAGATCAGGTCACCCTCGTTCTCGCGGTCCTCATCATCTACCACGATTACAAACTTACCATCACGGAAATCGTCGATGGCCTCACTTATCTTGTTCAGCTTGATTGTCTCCATCATTTTGTTGTATATTCAGTTTTGTATAATCTTTATAAGTCTCGTCCAGCAGTTTGTCTTTCTGTTTGTCTGCCAGTTCCAGGATATGGGGAATCAGTTTGTTGCTTGTGTTACTGATTTCGCGCAGGTCGCGATACAGGCGGATGCGGAAGCGTATCATGCGGAAATAGAAGAAGATGCCCAGTGGCAGGAACAGACCACTGATAATATTCAGCCATTTCCTCTCAAACGGACGTGTATGTGCATGCGTCGCTATGATAGGATACTCATTAAGCGCATAGAGCACGTGCTTGTCGCGCGTGTATCCCAGGTCCTCGATGGCCGTTTCCAGCGCCTCGTTGATATGTTCTATCTCATGGTCGTCGCCGGCACGGAAAAATACCTTGACGGGCGATGGCCAGCGCAAGAGCTTATGACTTTCCGAATAGATAGCTATATCCTCGTTTATCGTGTTCAGCATGCTAGCATCCATGCGGTATTTCGGTTCCTCGATGATCACCTCCTTGCGAGTGATGTTTCGTTTCATGCGCAGACCCAATATACGCATGAAGAAGATGCGGTAGGCATCCATGTTAAAGACGGTGGAGTCGTGATTGGCTTTATACGTAAAGAATATGGCCAGCGGTGCCAGTACTGCGGTAGAGATGCTACGTCCGAACCATACGGTCCAGTTGTCGTCACGGGCCATGCGCATACCAGTCATATCCAACAGATAGAATATCAGGAAAACAATGACCGACACAATGACAGGTACTCCCAATCCGCCTTTACGGATGATGGCTCCCAGTGGGGCACCGATAAAGAAGAAGATGATACATGAAAGTGCCAGGGTGAATTTTCCGATGGCCTCCAGTAGGTGCACACGTTCCAGTCGGTTCTGGTATTTGGCATAGTCGCCCTTCATCTCCACGTCGTTCAGCGCATTCTGCGCCTGACGTGCAGCCTGACGTGCCACTTCGCGCTGTTGATCCTGATTCATCTTCGCATAGACACTATCCGTGTTGGGCAGGTCTTCAGCGGTCAGTGACCGGAGCTTAACCGAGTCTTTCTGCGTCAGTTCTTCCATTCTGAAAGTATAGGTCTTGGCCTCCTCGAAGAAAGAGCGTCCTATAGAGTCGTTGGATAACCTGATGGAGTCCAGGTCGTGCAGGATGCGCGAGATACTCTTCGCGCTTGCATCGTTTGCGAAATTACTGGCGTCGGCCAGATTAAAGTCGCCGTCAAAATCCAGCAGTATCTGTTTCAGACCGAACGACTCACGGCGGTAGGGTACCTCGGCAGTGCCACCCATATCCTGTGACCGCATGTTCTCAAACCATTCGCCATTCCATAGGGTCAGCAGCAGGTGCTTCTTCTCCGCGGTTGATTGTAACATGCCGGAGTCGGCAAGGATAATGGTCTGATCTTCATACGAACCTGTCTGACGGTAAATCATGATGCCATACAGATGTCCCGTCTTCAAATCTTTCTTTTCCACGTAAAGGTTGGAGTTGGGGATGCCGTCGTAGAAAGTGCCTTCAGGAATCTCCAGTTCCGGACTCTTTTGTTTCATGGATACCAGCAACTGCTTCAACTGTATATTGGCACTGGGCACCACCACATTTTGGAAATAGAATGAGATGCCTGCGATGCAGAGTACGATGAAGATAAGTGAACGCATCGATTGCATCAGGGAGATGCCTGCCGCTTTGATAGCCGTCAATTCACTACTCTCGCCCAGGTTACCGTAGGCAATCAGTGATGATAGCAGAATAGCCAGTGGGAAGGCCTGGGGCATCAGTCCAAGGGCCATATACCAAAAGAACTGTGCCAGAATTTCCATGGACAGTCCCTTTCCTATAAGTTCGTCAACATAACGCCATAGAAACTGCATCATCAGCACAAAGAGGCAAATGAAGAAGGTTCCTACGAAAAGCAGTCCAAACTGTTTCGCGATAAATATATCTAATTTCTTTATCCTAAACATAATTCAGGCTGCAAAGGTACTCATTTTTTTTGAGGTTTGAGGTTTGAGGTTTGAGATTTCTCGTGTACCTTGTTATTTTTTAACAATATAATCTTTATTCTTCTCCTGTGCGCTATCTGCTTGCTGTCGGAGAAACACAAGAAACCTCAAATCCTAAAATCCACTCGATTGATGCAAGCGGTCCAGATTGTCATCCCATAAATCGTGCAGGTCTTCAATATCTTCTGCAGGGGCAAAGTCCACCACGCAAAGACATAATTCCTCTGTCAGTTCACTCTTGCCTATGCGCATTTCCCAGTAAGCTTCCGGTTCTTCTTCGTCCACCCATTGCAGACGTATATGACTGTTTTTCTGTCGTTCTACTATGTTGGCACTTAGCGTGTGGTGTTCACCATAAGGACTGCCCCACGTCAGTCGCATCACGCCGTTGTCTTCTACAACGCTGTCGGCCAACCAACGTTCCAATCCATGATCTGTGCTCAGTAACTGCCATAGCAGGTCGGGTTTTCCTGCGGCAAGGGGATATTCCAAGTTTAATCGTTGTTTCAGCATATCGTTACTGGTAAGTTTTTATTTTCACAAGATTAGTTATTCGGGTACAAAAGTACAAAAAAAGTAAGAAAGTCCTGTCATGTATATAGAAAAATTATGCGTAGTTTCATAAAAAATGTTAAGCGCAAGAAAATTCTTAATTCTTAATTCTTAATTCTTAATTTTTAGCAGTACCTTTGCACCCGCTTACAAGCAGATGGCGGGATAGCTCAGCTGGTTAGAGCGCATGATTCATAATCATGAGG
>CAMOGP010000035.1 GCA_946614175.1 uncultured Prevotella sp.
AAAATCAATATATATTCCATAATCTAATGTCTTAACTTCTTAACTCCTGAATTTGTTCACAATCGCAATGAGATAACCCAGCGTGATAAAGGCTCCGGGAGCCAGTACGAAGAGTAGGATGTTGTAGTTCTCGGGGATGAAGGCGAAGCCGAAGATGGCGCCAGAACCCAGAATCTCGCGGACGATACCCAGCAGGGTGAGACCGAGGGTAAAGCCAAGTCCGATGCCGATGCCGTCGAAGAGAGAGGCAAGGGGAGAGTTCTTGGCGGCAAAAGCCTCTGCACGTCCCAGGATGATACAGTTGACCACAATCAGCGGGATGAAGAGTCCCAGCGACTTGTCGATATCTGGCAGATAGGCCTTGATGAGCATCTGGAGCAGGGTGACGAAGGCAGCGATAACCACGATAAACACGGGGATGCGCACCTTGTCGGGCGTGATACTCTTGATGCATGAAATTGCTACATTGGTGCAGATGAGCACCGCCATCGTGGCCAGTCCCATTGCCAGTCCGTTGGAGGCCGATGTGGTGGTGGCCAGCGTAGGACACATACCAAGCATCAGGACAAACGTGGGGTTGTCCTTGATGATGCCGTTTTTGATGATATTTATATAGTTCATAATTCTCAATTGTCAATTGTCAATTATCAATTATCAATTCTCAATTTGCTCCGTAGCTCCCGTCTGTCCGTCGGCCTGTGGCTTCATGTAGGCATTATAGGCATTGTTGACAGCCTTCAGAAAGGCACGACTGGTAATGGTAGAGGCGGTAATGGCATCCACTTGTCCGCCATCCTTGGATACCACGAGGGGCTCGGCAGGTGTCAGACCTATGATGCTGCCCTTGCCGTCGGCCTGAAACCATTTGTCGGCCTTGGCACCGAGTCCCGGCGTCTCAGCATGCTCCAAGAGAGTATAACCCAGAATCATGCCGTCGGGATTGAATCCTACGAGGACGCGCAACTTACCGCCGAAGCCGTCGGTAGTGCTCTCTACGGCAGCACCGAGGTTCTGGTTGTTGGTATCCTGTATGTGGTATATCACAAAAGACAGTTCCTTTCCTTTGCTGTCGGTCTGCTTTACCGTGTCTGTGCTGGTGACGGTCAAGTCGTCGCAAACCATCACGGCCTTGATACCGTCGGCCAGCGCTTTCTCCTTCTGGTCGGCAATAGGACCGCTGGTGATGCTGTTGACCCATGCTAGGATGGCGCCCATGATGACGGCCACACCGGTGAGTACCAGCACCATATTCAGTAATGATGATTCTAATTTCTTCATAATCGTGCGTCCTCCTTACTGTTTTGCAGGCACTTCTCCGAAGCGCTTGGGTTTAACATAATTATTGATGAGCGGTGTAAACGCATTCATAATCAGGATGGCGAACGACATACCCTCTGGATAAGCACCCCAGTTGCGGATAATAATCGTGAGCAGACCGATGCATACACCGTAGATAATCTGACCTTTGGGTGTCATAGGCGAGGTCACATAGTCGGTAGCCATGAAGATGGCACCCAACAGCAGACCGCCGCTCAGAATCACCGTGGTGGGGTCGGCATAGATGGGGTTGATGAGGTGCATCACGGCGCTAAACACAAACACGGTGCCGATGATGCTCACGGGGATATGCCAGGTGATAATCTTACGCCAGAGCATAAACAGTAGCCCCGCAATCAGAGCCAGACCGCAGATCTCGCCAATGGTACCCGCACCACCGCCAATGGAATAGTCGCCCAGCAGCAGACTGAACGCATCAGGCAGTTGGTTGAGCACGTTGGCATCACCATTCTGGATAGCCTGCTTCATCACAGCCAGTGGTGTGGCACCTGTTGCGGCATCGGTATAGTCCAGCAGATGACCGGGCTTGGGCCAACTGGTCATCTGGGCAGGGAAGGCCACCAGCAGCACGCAGCGCCCCACCAATGCGGGGTTGAAGATATTGCTGCCCAATCCGCCAAAGGTCATCTTACCCACGCCGATAGCGAAGAGGGCACCGATGACGATGATCCAGATGGGGAGGTTGGAGGGCAGGTTCATGCCCAGAAGAAGACCCGTGAGGGCAGCCGAGCCGTCGAGGATGGTGTTCTCCTTACGACCGAGGATAAACTTGTTGATAGCCCACTCGAAGAGCACACAGGCCAATACGCTTGTGAGGCACACGATGGCTGAGCCGATGCCGAAATAGAAGAACGAGACGAGCAGCGCAGGAATCAGGGCAATGATAACCCCGTACATATTTCGCTCTACGGAGTCCGTTCCGTGGGCATGTGGCGAAAGTGATACAATTAACTTACTCATATTTGAGATTTGAAGTTTGAGATTTGAGATTTATTTCTTTGCAGCACGACTGCGGATGATGCCCATCACGGTCTGCTTACCCTGGCGGATATTGTCGAGCAGCGGACGGTGGGCAGGACAGGTGAACTGACACGAGCCACACTCGATACAGCTGGTGATGTCCTCGCTCTCGGCACGCTCCCAGTTCTTGAAGGCTGAGAGTTTGGCCAGCAGATAAGGCTCCAGACCCATAGGACAGGCACCAACGCACTTGGCACAGCGGATACAGGGCTGGGGCTCCTTGCGACGGGCATCATCGCCAGAGAGAATCGTCACGGAGTTGGTACCCTTGCAGATTGGCACTTCCGTAGAGGTGAGGGCCTTGCCCATCATAGGACCGCCGGCCAGCAGCTTGTTGTCGCCATCGGGCATGCCGCCACAGAGGTCTATCAGCGTCTGCATGGGGGTGCCCATACGGACCAGGTAGTTGCCTGGATTCTTGAGGCGCTTACCGGTAACGGTGGTATAGCGCTCGAAGAGGGGCTTATGTTTCATAACTGCCTGATAAACAGCAAAGGCAGTACCTACATTCTGAACTATTGCTCCAACGTTGACAGGGATGGCAGGAGGAGCCGGAACCTGACGGTTGATCACAGCATCGACCAGTTGCTTCTCACCGCCCTGAGGGTAGCGCTGAGCCAGGGGAACCACCTCTACCTGGTATTCCGAAGCGCCGAACGCTTCGGTACACTTTTTGGTGAGGAGGTCGATGGCCGCGGGCTTATTGGTCTCGATGCCGATATAGCCCTTTGTCACCTTCGCACCCTTCATCAGCAGTTCCAGACCCACGAGAATCTCGTCGGCATGTTCCATCATCAGACGGTAGTCGGCTGTGATATAGGGCTCGCACTCTACGGCGTTGATAATCACGCATTCAGCCTTGGCCGTAGGGGGAGGGGTCAGTTTGATGAACGTGGGGAAACAGGCACCGCCCATACCGACGACACCAGCCGTCTTGATGCGTGTCACAATCTCCTCGGGCGTCAGTTCGGGATGATCCTTCACCAGTTCCAGCGTCTCACTACGGTCAATACTCTCTTCCCATTCGTCGCCTTCCACATCGACGATAATCACGGGCTTGCGATAGCCGGTAGCGTCGATAGCGGTGTCAATCTTGGCAACCGTACCACTCACGGAAGAGTGGATGGGGGCTGATACGAAACCGCCAGCATCGGCCAGCAGGGTGCCCACCTTTACCTTGTCGCCCTTCTGGACCACAGGCGTAGCAGGTGCACCGATATGCTGTGAGAGTGGAAAAATGGCCTGTTTGGGCAGCGGGGCTACCTGTGTAGCTACCTCGTGGGTTAACTTGTTTTCCTCAGGGTGAATACCACCTATGCTAAATGTCTTAATCTTCATGCTTGAGCCTCCTTTTCTTCTTTAACTGTTTCTACGGGTTTAGGAGCGGGGAAGTTGACAGCGTGGATGGCCTGCTTAGGACAAACGGCAACGCACTTCCTGCAAAGACGGCATTTGTTGTAGTCGATATAGGCTAGGTTGTTGGCCATCGTGATGGCGCCAAACGGGCACTCCTTCTCGCATTTGCCGCAACCGATACAAGCGGCCTTGCAAGCCTTCATGGCCACGGCACCCTTGTCTTTGTTGACACACGACACAAACACGCGACGACCCTTGATGCCTTTCTTGCGGAGTTCGATGATGCCGCGTGGACAGGCCTTTGTACAAGCACCACAGGCGGTACATTTATCCTCGTCAACTTCGGGCAGACCCGTCTCGGGATTCAGGTGGATGGCGTCAAACTGACAAGCAGCGACACAGTCGCCACATCCCAGGCAACCAAAGCCACAGGCCGTCTCGCCGGCACCACAGGCATTCATGGCCGCACAGGTGCGCAGACCGGCATATTCGGCTATTTTGGGGCGATTCTCGCAGGTACCGTTACATCTGACAACGGCTACCTTTGGCTCGCCATTCGCAATGGCCATACCAAGAAGGTCGGCCACCTTACCCATCACGTCGGCACCACCAACAGGACAGTTCAGTCCGTCGATGCTCCCGTTGTCGGCACCTTTTACCAAGGCGTCGGCCATTCCGCCACATCCGGCGAAACCACATCCGCCGCAGTTGGCACCAGGTAACACCTCGTTGACCTGCGCAATGCGGGGATCTTCGAAGACAGCAAATTTCTTGGAACAGACAAACAGCACGATGGCTGCAATGAGTCCGATGCTTCCAAGTACAATGACTGCAATCAAGATAAAATCCATAATAGTAATTTGTTTTATTTTGTTTTGTTAGTTTGTCTTTTTGGTGGGAGTGGGGGACATCTGTCTCAGACTTCCTCGATGAAGAACGCAATGCTGTTGGCGATACGTTGACGAAATATCCATAGTCCTATATAATAAGGTATAAGTGTTATGATGGCTGTCAGCGCTGTGATGCCTTCGTTGACACCTGCAGCAAACATGACGCCTATTACTATCAGGAGAAGTAATAGCGGCAGGCCGAATCCAAGGAGTAGCGCTTTGCCTGCAGAATGTGTCGATGTGCTTACAATAACAGCGTCCCCGACTTCGATATGGTGATGCTTGTAATGATACACATCTACAATCTTCTCCTTCAATTCCGAGGCGCTGCAATGGGAAGCCACCTTGCAAGTACTGCATGCAGAATGCTGTACTATTCGCACGCGGATGTGCTCTCCATCAACTGAATCTACTGTGCCTTCATGGCGTATTGAGTTCTCCATTTGCGTGCAAAGATACGAATAATTTGCGAAATCCAAATTAAGAATATCTATTTATTTTTTAAAAAAAATCACATTCGCTTGCAAATACCAATCTTTTTTGATACTTTTGCAGTATAATTTGAGAATTAGCATATGAATTTTACAGAGCAGACACAGCAGCAACTTGAGCGCGCCTTGCGTAAATTGGCGGAAAAGTTTCCTGCAGACCAGGAGGCTACAATGCTTTCGGATATTCATTTCCGAGTGAGTCAGGATACAGGAGAGCTTACCATCCTTGATGACGATGACCGTGAACTGACACGCTGCGTGGTGGAAGAGTGGATTGACAATAAGGATGATGAGTTTTATGAGTCGATAACACCGGTTATACGGCATTGCCTGTCAACTCATTCTCAGTTGGCCGACAACCTGTCAATCCTCAAACCCTATGCTTTTGTTTTGGAGAACGACGACCATGAGGCCGTAGCAGAACTGTATGTCGTTGATGGTGATACGGTAATTGTGGATCCTGACCTCATGGTGGGACTGGGAAAGGATTTGGACGACTTTTTGGAGAATCTTCTGAAATCCTAGGAGAAGGATGGCGGATACAACCATAAATTCTTCCTTGCCTAATTGGCTGATGCGTCTGCATAAGTGGCGCGAAGAGCATATCAGCGAACGGATGTTTGTGCTGATATTAGCTTTCTTCGTGGGCTTTTTCTCTGCTGTGGCAGCCGCGGTGCTGCACTGGCTCATTAATCAGATAGTACTGTTGCTTACCAGTTCGTTTGATGCCTCTTCATCAAACTGGCTGTACCTTGTCTATCCTGTTGTAGGTATCTATATCACATCGCTCTTTGTGCGCTATGTGGTGAAGGATAATATCTCGCATGGTATCACGCGTATTCTCTATGCCATCAGTCAGAATCGTTCCCGACTGAAGCCGCACAACACGTGGTCCAGCGTCATCTCGTCGGCTATCACCATTGGCTTTGGCGGTAGCGTGGGCGCCGAGGCGCCTATCGTACTGACGGGTTCGGCTATCGGCAGTAACCTGGGAAAACTGTTCAAGATGGACAGTAAGACGCTGATGCTGCTCATCGGTTGCGGTGCAGCTGGTGCTATCGCCGGCATCTTCAAGGCACCGATAGCGGGACTGGTGTTTACGATTGAGGTGCTGATGATTGACCTGACGATGGCGTCGCTGATGCCTATCCTGGTGAGTTGTGTCACAGCCACCTGCTTCACCTATATATTTAGTGGTGACGCAGCGCTATTCTCATTCCATCTGGACAATCCCTGGTCCGTGGAGCGTGTGCCGGCTTGCATCGGACTTGGCGTGTTCTGTGGTCTGGTGAGCCTGTATTTCATCAGGACTATGGGCTTCTGCGAAGATATCTTCGCGCGTTTCAAGGATAAGCCCTACGTTAAACTGGCTATTGGCGGCGTAATGCTGAGCCTACTGATCTATCTGTTTCCTTCGCTCTATGGAGAGGGATATGGGCCTATCAACCTCCTTCTGAATGGCACATCGGATGAAGACTGGCGTCGTATCATGGACAACTCGCTGTTCTCCGGACAGATAAACATGCTGATACCATATATAGCGTTGGTATTACTGACAAAGGTGTTTGCCACATCGGCCACAAATGGTGGCGGCGGATGTGGCGGTACATTCGCGCCTTCTCTGTTTATTGGCTGTTTCAGCGGATTCCTGTATTCCCGCCTATGGAACATCAATCAGATAGGCGTCTATGTGCCTGAGAAGAATTTTGCCCTGATGGGTATGGCTGGCGTGATGTCGGGCGTGATGCATGCGCCGCTCACGGGCATCTTCCTCATCGCAGAACTGACAGGAGGCTACAATTTGTTCCTTCCGCTGATGATTGTGTCTATCAGTTCTTACCTGACGATTATCCTGTTTGAGCCACACAGCATCTACAGTTCCAGACTGGCCAAGCAGGGCAAACTGATTACGCACCATACAGACCATGCTGTGCTGACGCTGATGCAGATGGACAGTTATATAGAGCGTGACGTGCTGGCTGTGGGGCCGGATACCGAATTGGCCGACATCGTAAGGAAAATCAGTCGTTCGCGCAACAGCGTGATTCCTGTACTCGATGCCGCAGGGTCTTTGTTGGGCGAGATAGATATTGCCAAGAACAGGAATGTGGTGTTCCGTACGGAGCTATACCATCATTTCACGGCCAGCCAACTGATGCAGAAGCCGTCGGCCACGCTGAGCGACCAGGCATCCATGAGTGTGGTGATGAAGACCTTCGAGCAGACGCATGCCAACTGGTTGCCCGTGCTTGACATGGACGGACACCTGAAGGGCTACCTCTCACGCGAACGTATTTATACGCAATATCGTAAGATGGTTGCCGATATGTCGGAAGATTAAGTAATTATATAGTATAACCAGTAATTAAAAGCAAATATGAGGTACACAGAATTAGGACATACGGGGATGAAGATATCCCACCTAAGTTTCGGCGCTTCTTCTTTAGGTAGCGTGTTTCGTGAGACAAACGAAAGCGAGAGTTTTAAAGCCGTAGAAACTGCCATTGAAGGGGGAATCAATTTCATCGACGTGAGTCCTTATTACGGACATTATAAGGCTGAGACCGTCTTGGGGAAGGCCCTGCGTAATATACCCCGTGAGAAATATTTCCTGAGCACCAAGGTGGGGCGATATGGCAAGGATGGCGTGAATACCTGGGACTACTCTGCTAAGCGCGTGACGGATAGCGTCTATGAGAGTATGGAGCGTCTAGGTATTGACTTCATTGACTTGATTAATGTGCATGACATCGAGTTCCAGGCTGCTTTGCCCGGCGGCTTGCAGAAGGTTGTTGACGAGACATTGCCTGCTTTGGTAGAACTCAAGAAGAAGGGCGTGGTAGGTCATGTGGGTATTACTGACCTGCAGTTGGAGAACCTGAAGTGGGTTATCGAACATAGTGAGGCTGGGACGGTAGAGAGTATCCTGAACTTCTGTCACCATACGCTCAATGATGATGCCATCGTGGATTATCTGGACTTCTTTGAACAGCATGGTATTGGTATCGTGAATGCGTCGCCCCTCTCCATGGGACTGCTCTCTCAGCGTGGCGTTCCTGCGTGGCATCCTGCTCCCAAGGCTTTGGTTGAGGTTTGTCAGAAGGCTGCTCAGTATTGTAATGATAAGCATTATCCTATTGAGAAACTGGCTGTACAGTTCTCTGTCAGCAATCCTCGCATCGCTTCTACGCTGTTCTCTTCGGCTAATCCTGAGAATGTGCGCCGCAATATCGAGTGGGCCAACGAAGAGCCCGACTGGGACTTGGTTCGTGAGGTGAAGGAGATTATCGGTAACCAGCAGCGCGTCACATGGGCAAACTCATAATCGATGCCCACAGTCATCTGTGGCTGAAACAGGATACTATCGTTGACGGAAAGCGCATTCTGTCGTTGAAGAATGGCCGAAGCATCTTCATGGATGAGGAGGTGCAGATGTTGCCGCCGTTTATGATTGACGGACAGAACACGGCCGAGGTGTTCCTGTCGAACATGAACTATGCGCAGGTGGGAGCCGCGGTGGTGGTACAAGAGGTGATTGATGGTTGTCAGAATGCTTATCTGACGGAGGTGCAACAGCGATATCCAGACCGCTTTTTCTGTATGGGCATGGCCTGGAATACGGACGAGGCACAGGCTGTCATTGATGCTGGCCTGAAGGGTATCGCTTTCCCTGGTCATCGTATCCACGAGTCGTTGCTCACGTTGATGCCTGTCTTCAAACTCATGGAGAGCAAGGAGATGGTGCTGTCCATGTGTCTGGCTGATGATGAGGTGCAGATAGGTCAGATGGCTGAGGTGATTCAAGAATGTCCTGAACTCAAGGTGGCCATCGGTCATTTTGGCATGCCTAACACGGCCTCGTTTCGCAGTCAGGTGCTCCTGGCTCGTCAGGGGCGTCATGTGATGGTGGAGTCGGGGGGCATCACGTGGCTCTACAACTCTGAGTTCTATCCCTTCCCCACAGCTATCCGTCGTATTCGTGAGGCGGCCGACCTGGTAGGTATGGACCGCCTGATGTGGGGGTCCGACTATCCTCGCACCATTACGGCTATCACGTATCGCATGTCGTATGATTTCGTGGAGAAATCTTCGGAACTGACGGATAGCGAAAAGACGATGTTCCTGGGTGGTAATGCGAAGTTGTTCTATGGCTTCGGCAACCTGCCGGAACTGCCTTATATCAAGAATATGTCGGAATGAGTTGAAAGTTGAATATTGAAAGTTGATAGTTGAAATATAGAAAACAATGAAAGCAATTCAAATTACGCATTCGCAAGAATTAAATGTAGTAGATCTGCCAAAACCGGCAATGCCAGGCAATGGCGAGGTGATGCTTCGCCTTTCGTACGTAGGCTTCTGTGGCTCGGACATCAACACCTTTATGGGGCGCAACTCTATGGCGTTGAATCCCGTTATTCCTGGTCATGAGGTGGGTGCCGTCATCGAGGCTGTTGGTGCTAATGTACCAGAAGAACTGAAACCGGGCATGGTGGTAACATGTAACCCTTATACCAACTGTGGCAAGTGTGCTTCTTGTCGCAACCAACGCGTTAACGCCTGTCAGCACAACGAGACGTTGGGCGTGCAGCGAAATGGCGCCATGAAGGAGTTTATCGTCCTGCCTTGGGAGAAGATTATCCCTGCTGGCACGCTCACGCCTAAGGTCACGGCATTGGTAGAGCCTATGAGTGTCGGATTCCATGCTGTCAGTCGTGCACAGGTCACCGATATCGACGTGGTGATGGTGATTGGCTGTGGTATGGTGGGTATGGGTGCAATTGTGCGTTCTGTGATGCGTGGTGCTACCGTTATTGCTGCAGATATTGATGATGAGAAACTGGCTCTGGCCAAGAAAATGGGTGCTGCCTATACGCTCAACACCAGAACGGAGGATGCTCATCAGCGTCTGTCTGAGATGACAAATGGGTTTGGGCCTGACGTGGTGATCGAGGCTGTGGGTAGTGTGCCTACCTATCAGATGGCTGTCAACGAGGTGGCTTTTACGGGTCGTGTGGCATGTATCGGCTATGCCAAGTCGGAGGTGGCGTTCCAGACGAAGTTCTTTGTGCAGAAGGAGCTGGATATCCGTGGCTCTCGAAATGCGCAGCCGTCCGACTTCCGCGCTGTTATCCGATACCTGGAGCGTGGCACCTGTCCTGTTGACGACCTTATCACAAAGGTTATCAAGCCCGAGGAGGCACTCGAGACTATGCGTTGGTGGAGTGAGAATCCTGGTAAGGTGTTCCGTATCCTCGTGGAATTCTAATCATCAACGTGGATTAGAACAGTTGAAAATCCTGAATATGATGAATTTCTGGGGCCTTGCAGTCTAACTCGCCCACGATGGTGATGACGTCAAAACGCCATGGGTTATCTATCTGTCGGTATTTGATGTAATGGTTGATGGCAAGGCGCAGATTCTTCAGTTTCTGATAGTTAACAGCAGATTCAGGCTCGGCAAACATACGGTTTTGCCGAGCCTTTACTTCTACAAAAACTGTACAGTTCTTATCCTGTGCGATGATGTCTATGTCGCGATGGTTCGAGTGCCAGTCGTGCTCCAAGATAATATAGTCTTTCTCCCTGAGGTAGGCTATAGCCATATTCTCGCCCCATTTGCCCAAATCTATGTGGCTTGGCTTATGACTATCTGCTGATACCATCCTGCTTTTCAGACGCTCCAGAGCCAGTCCAATTTTCCGTGCCTCTTCATGTCGTCCCTGCTCTGTGCACATCTTTTGCATGTCGGTAGCAGTCTGCAACATTGTCTGTGTTGCCTCTGGGCTTTTATCCAATGCATAAAGCTGGCGAGCCGCATTGTAGGCTTCCTCTGTGTGTCCTTTCTCCTGTAGCGTGCGTATCTCTTTTGTCGTCATTTTTTTGTTTTCTAAAATCTTTGTCACGGATGTATTCCCTGAGTGTCTTTTTCTTCAACGTTTTTCTTGGGAAGACAGTTCCTTCAGCAGCTCGCGGACAGCGGCTTCCAACTGCATGTCAACGCCTTTGACTACGGTTTCCGGACGATTTAGTACGGGCACATCGGGCTCTAACTGGGTATTCTCCAAATAGGTGCCGTCAGATAATTGATAGCCTATGACGGGTACGCCGAATATTAGCGTTGGGTCTTGCAGTGTCTCCCAGTTCACGGAACTCATGGTACCGGGTACGGGCGCACCTACCAACTTGCCTATCTTCTGATGACTGTACACCCAGGGGGTGCCGTGAGCATTACTGTAGTTGCCCTCTGCCTGCAACATGATGCTGGGATGGTTGTAGCGACGGCTGGGCATGTCGCACACTTCACGCCCTCTGATAACCTGCGTGAAGTATTTATGGCCTGAAAAGAGAATCTCGATATCCTCGTGCAGGCGACCACCACCATTGTGGCGGGTGTCAATGACGATACCTTCTTTCAAATTGTACTTACCCAGGATGTCAGAATAGACATCGCGGAAACTGGCATCGTCCATACCTTCGATGTGAACGTAGCCCAAACGACCATCTGACAGGCGCTCCACTTCGGCAGCACGACTTTTTATCCATCGTTTGTAGAGTAGGGCAGACTGTTCAGACTGGCTGATAGGCAGTACTACCTCGTCCCAGGTGCCGGCATTGCCCTTCAGGCTCACCAACGTCTTCTTGCCTCTGCATAGGTTCAGCAACTGCGCCAGATCGGTATCTTTCGTCACTGGTTGTCCGTTGATGGCAGTCAGTACGTCGCCAACTTTCACTTTACTGTTAGCTCTGCTGAATGGGCCTCCTTCCAGCACAGCTGTAATCTTGAGACCTTCTGTAGCCTGGGTCAGGTCGTAGAGCAGTCCCAGCTGTGCCGTAGCATCGCCCTTGGCTATAGGACGGAAACGTCCACCCGTATGACTCACATTCAGTTCTCCCAGCAACTCGCTGAGCAATTCGGCAAAATCGTAGTTGTTGGCAATGTGAGGCAAGAAGCGGGCATAGTTCTGCACCATCAAGTCCCAGTCGCAACCATTATAGTCGGTGCGAAAAATCTTCTTGTTGATTTGTTTGGCTACATGGCGCAGCAGATATTCGCGTTCGGCAGCGAGGTCGAGTTTCATTCTCGCATCATATGTGATGGGAATAATCTTGTCGCCCTTCTCGATTTTTTTCATGTTGCTGCCCAACGAATATAAGTTGCCGTCCTTATCCATCTGCAGCTCTCCGCTGCCACCTTTGCTCAGCAGTTTTGTCTCGTGCTTTCTCAGGTCCATCTTCCAAAGGTCTGGTGCACCTTCAAAAGCCGAGAAATAGTATAGGCTCTCGCCATCTTTGCTCACGATGGCATCGCCCAATTGGCTACTGTTGGGAGTCAGTCGCACAATGCGGTCTTCGATGCCTTCAAACTCTATCTTCAACGTCTTAACAGAGTCGGCTTCGGCTTTCTTGCCGTCTTTTTTATCATTGGATTTTTTCCTGTCTTTTTTGTTGGTGTTGTCTTTCTGATCAGTTTTGGACTTCTCCAGTTCCTTCTGCAGCGCATAGTCTTCTGGCGACAAACGATAGCGATCGTAGGCATCCTGGGTAAGGAAAGCCAGGAACACATCTTCCTGACTGCCCCACGAGGCATGACTGCGCATGCCATAACGCTCGCTCTCGAACATGATGGCCTTGCCATCCATCACCCAACGGGGTCGACCACTCATATAGCCACTCTGTGTGATAGGATGGATCTCTCCTCCTTCGGCACTTACGATGCCTTGGTCGGTATAGGGGTCGCGCTTGTTGGCAATATAGCTCAGCACAAACCACTTGCCGTCGGGGCTCCATTCGAAGTCGAATCCTCCATCTTGGCGGTACCACTTGCTGCCATCGGTGACCTGCGTCACCTTCTTGGTTTTCAGGTCCACCACCTTTAGTTTGATACGGTTCTCGATGAATGCCAGTTTTGTGCCGTCGGGGCTATACTTAGGATACTGGCGCTCTACTTGCGAGAAGTCGAGCTTACCATTGAGTTGCAGGGCTGGCAGTTCGGGGAACACGCTCTCTTCTTTAATCAGCGTGGCATTGGCAAAGTTGAGGTCTTCCTTGCGCACGATGCTGGCCGTATAGAGTTGCCAGTTACCATTGCGCTCGGATGCATAGGCGATGGTGCGTCCATCGGGGGCAAAGTCCACATCGGCCTCGGCTCCTGCTGTCTGCGAGATGCGGCGTGTGGTGGCATATTCGGTGCTAGTTACAAATACCTCGCCACGGGCTATAAAGGCCACCTGCTTACCATCACGGCTCACCACAGCCTGGCGCGCACCACTAGTAAAGGTGAGGTCGGAGATAACGGGTTCGTCGTCGCGTGTCAGCGTGATGCTGAGCTTCTGAGGCTGTGAGCCGTTCTTCTGCGTATAGATCTCACCATTATAGGTATAGCACAGCAATCCATTGCGGGCTGCACTGAGAAACCGCACGGGATGGGTCTTGAAAGTAGTGACGGCAACGGGCTGCTGACCGTTATTTGCACCTGTATTCAGGGCATACACATTCATGCTGCCACCATTGCGCTCGCTGAGAAAATAGAGCGTCTTGCCATCGGCACTGGCCACGGGGTTGCGGTCTTCACCGGCATGGGCCGTGATATTGGTGTGCTGACCGCTCTTGGCATCGTAGAACCACACATCGCGTGTAATAGAAGAGGTGTGGTGCTTGCGCCACTCGTCCTCGTAGCCCTTACGGTCCTGGTAATAGAAGCTCTTGCCATCGGCAGCGAAACTGAGCATCTCGGCAGGGGTGCCCAGCACCTGGAGGGTGCGACCGCCCTTCGCGGGTACCTTATATAATTCGGGCAGGGTGTTGTCGGGGAACATCACACTCGCTGCAGGGTCCTGAATGGCTGCTCCAAAGAGCACCCACTTGCCGTCGGGCGAGAAAGCCTGGGGCACCTCGGCCACACTGTTGTAGGTAAGACGGGTGGCCGAACCGCCATCGGCAGACATGGTGAAGATGTCGAGATTGCCGTGACGGTCGCTGGCAAAGGCTATCTGCTTGCCATCGGCACTCCAAACGGGCGAGCATTCATAACTGTCGTGTGTGGTGAGTTGCACGGCTGTGCCACCTTTTGTAGATACTTTGTAGATGTCGCCCTTATAGCAGAACAGTACCTGCTGTCCGTCGGGGCTCACCATCACATCTCGCAACCATAGGGGCGTAAACGCCTGACTCGCACTGGCTTGTACCGACGAGCCTGCCATTACTGCCACCATCATGGCAGTACGCATCCATTTCTTCATAGTCTTTTTCATTTGTATATAGTCTTTTTTGTTTAGTCTCTAAAAAAACTCATCAATCAATGAGGCTACAAAATTACATATAATCTGCGACTTTTCTACATGTTTATGCAAATTTTAACATCACAATAGACCACAAAAAAAGAGCCTTCACCATGGCAGCCTGGCAACGAGGGAGTTGCAGCGCAGGTGAAGGCTCTATTGATAGGGTAATCAGATTAACGGAGTGCCTTGTTCAGCATGTAGTAAACCTCGTTGTTGCGGAGGGTCTGCTTGAAGTCGGCAATATTTGTCTGCTTATTGATTTTCACATACTCAATGCCAAGCATCTCGGCGAAGTCTTCCCAGTACTCCTCGTTGATATCGTAAGAGAAAGCACTGTGGTGAGTACCACCAGCCAGGATCCAGGCAGCAGCGCCAACCTCGAAGCTGGGCTGAGGAATCCACAGGGCAGAAGCTACGGGGAGCTTAGGCATGGGCTTGGGCTCGATGCACTCTACCTCCTGAGAAATCAGACGGAAGCGGTTGCCAAGGTCCACAACGGTGGCCTTGATACCTGCACCGGTCTTTGAGGTGAACACCAGACGGGCAGTCTGCTGCTTGCGGATACCGATGCCGAGGAAGTGAACCTCGAGTTTGGGCTTATCGGTGGCAATCAAGGGACAAACCTCGAGCATGTGGCTCTGCAGGCAAGAACTCTTGTCGCCGGCGAAGTTGAGCGTGTAGTCCTCCAGGAATGAGCAACCGGTAGGCATGCCCTGCTGGATGATGTAAAGGGTGCGATAGAGACAGGCTGTCTTCCAGTCTCCCTCAGCTCCGAAGCCATAGCCTTCTGCCATGAGGCGCTGTGAGGCCAAACCTGGAATCTGGTCGAATCCGCAGAAGTTGGGATCGTCGATGTTAGCATCACCCAGGTCGTCGAAGTTGGTGGTGAAGGCAGTAGCACCCTCATCCTTCAGTACGCGACGCAAGGCAATCTCGGCCTTGGCAGCATTCTTCACCTTTTCCCAGTACACCTGTTCGCCACTCTCGTCAATCTTGATGGTGTAGAGTTTCTTATACTCCTCAACAAGCTCGTCGGCCTCCTTGTCGGTGACTTGCTTGAAGTACTCCATCAGAGATGATACGGGGTAATAGTCAACATGGTAGCCCAGACGCTGCTCGAACTCTACGCGGTCGCCATCGGTAA
>CAMOGP010000036.1 GCA_946614175.1 uncultured Prevotella sp.
TGACACATTGGCAGCGGAATACCCGGCACAGACAAACTACCTCTATTTGTCGTATCTTTAGGAGAGTTGAGAGCTGAGAGTTGATAGTTGAGAGGTGTGATTACCTTACAAGTTGAGAACTGAGAACTGATAGTAGAGAGGTGTGATTACCTTTGGTTATTGTACTCAAGCCAGTAGGTACTCTCCCCCTCGGGGGAGTTGGTGGGGGCACACTCTCAACGGACGGACGGCTATTTTTCCGGTCATCATGATACGTCTCCATGCATGCTCATTTCCAATTGATGCCTGGAAGGGCGACCATGAGTCTACAAATGAGGCTCGTCTTTTGTTTTATCTATCTGTAACGAACTAGGTTCACCCAGACTTCCACTCCCGCTGACGGGGCGCACGGTGAGGCGTTTCCCGGGATTGGCCACTTTTATCTTACAGGCTTTCGTCGTGCCGACCACTCGCTCGTTATCATCGATGATGATGTAGCCGATAGCCTCATCGACTGTTTTCCAGCTCAGAGTGTGACTTGCTTTTCTGTAGCGGAGGTCTTGGGGAGCAGCTGTCTTTTTCATCAGCAGGCGTGGATTCCATCCGTCACGAGCTTGTATGATGTTCTCGTAGGTATACTTACTGGCTGTCTGTTGGTCGATGGCGGAGGGACAAGAGCCTTTGATGGTGTCGCCTGTCTGGCGCTCAACATACTGGTATTGCGTTTTTCTTTGGCTTGTGTTCAAGGCGTTCCCATGGATGTCTGTGCTGTTGTACTCGGCAAATAAGGCTGGGATGGCTCCCATGTTGCTCCATCCGTCGGGTGCTATGGGAATGCGCATGACGGTGTTGATATACACTGTGACGGGACTGTTGTGCCACGGGCGGCCCAGTTTCTGCCTGCCGTCGGCAGCTTTCTCATTGCCGTCGACGATACAGTCGCGCATTACATATCCGAAGCGTGTGGCTTGCTGATGGCACGGAGCGGTAATGACGGAGCCGCTGCGAACATTATAAAAGGTGCACTTCTCGAGCAGGATATCTCCTCCTCCATAGAGATAGTCCACCGCTCCCTCGATGTAGCAGTCGTAGACATATTGACGGTCGCCGTCAACGGGGCTGGTGAACCATGTGTCCTGGAAGGAGCGGAAACGGCAGTTGTGGAACGACTGACGGTCGGTGAGCGAGCGGATGGCCAATGCCTGAGGACCCGACTGGTGTTGCACACCATACGTATTCATGAATGTAATGTTCTCAGCATAGAAGTCTTTCGCCGCTACTTCCACTACGGCATGCCGCCCATAGCTGTCGGCGTCGGGGTTGTTTACTGAGTACTCGAAAAACACATCGTTTTTGCTGCCACTGTGCAACGTGTGTTTGATAATGGTTTTTTTGGCGTCTTGTCCTATCAGGTGGATGTTGCTTTTTTCTTCGGGTATGAGTACCATCTCGTCGTATTCGCCATTCTTTATAAAAATAAGGTATGGTCGCGAGGGACTGGTTACTGCTGCATTGATCGCCGACTGCACGGTGTTGAAGTCTCCCGAGCCATCTTTGGCCACAATGGCATCGAACAAATGGCCATTCGTCTTGTTTACATCTGTTGTTGCACTGTTGACGATGAAATCTGTCGGGTTTGATGCACAGCAGAACCCTGCATGGCTGGTGACCAGCAGAAGGATAATGAGATAGAAGCGTCTTAGCATTTTTTTAGGATTAAGTTTGTAATTCTTTGCTGCAAAATAAGTAAATAAGTGGTTATTCCAGGTGGATTTAAATCCGATAATGGGCAAACAGGATGATTGTCCACATTTTCAGGAAGATTATCCCCCATTGTTACTGATAGCTGTACTATTTTTGTCGTGAGAAAACTCAAGCAATCATCACACTCTGTTGATGACTAATCTACAAAACAGTTATGAAAAAGTATATCATTACGGTAGTCTTTACCCTCACAGCCATCGTCACCCTGCATGCGCAGGAACATCTTCAGTTGTGGTATGAGCGTCCCGCAGCTCATTGGAACAGTGCGTTACCTCTTGGCAACGGACGTATAGGGGCCATGGTTTACGGCAGCCCTGTCGATGAGGAGTTTCAGTTGAATGAGGAAACCATCTCGAAAGGCTCTCCTTATCGCAACGACAATGCGCTGGCCTTGAGCAGATTGAATGATATTCGCAATCTGATTTTCTCAGAGCATAACGACTCGGCACAGCAATTGGCCGAGCAGGCTATTATCGCTACCAAAGAGGTCGGCAAGGGAGCGGCCTATCAGCCGGCAGGGAGCCTGCGTATCCATTTCGCTGACCACCAGGTCTATACCCGTTACCGCCGCTCACTTGATATAGGGAATGCGCTCTCGACAGTCACTTACCGAGTGGGTGACACTGATTTCCGGCAGGAAGCCTTCACGTCGTTTACCGACCAGTTGCTCATCATCCGCTATACGGCCTCGAAAAGGGGGAAACTCAGTTTCTCTGCCTCTCTGACGCATCCCGATGCTGCCGTTGTCGTGAGGACCTTGTCGGCGAACACCATTCAACTGGAGGGCGTTACTGGTCAGGCGGCTGAGCGCGTGCCGGGAAAGGTGAAGTTCATCGTCAACGCACAAATAGTGAATAAGGGTGGGCGCGTGGTGCGCAGCGGTAACGCATTGAAGGTTGACAAGGCTGACGAGGTGTTGATCTATGTGGCCATGGCGACGAATTTTGTCAACTACCACGATATCAGCGCATCGCCATCGGCGCGTATCGCCCAATATATGTCACATGCCGGCCGCCCTTACGAGGAGGCTCTTGCCGACCATATTGCCTTTTATCACCGTCAGTTCAACAGGGTGAGCCTTTTTCTTGGTGAAGACCGTTATGGCCATCTGCCCACCGACGAGCGTATTCGCCGCTTCAGTGTGTCGAATGACAACTATCTGGCGGCACTCTATTTCCAGTTTGGACGTTATCTGCTCATCAGCTGCTCGCAACCGGACGGGCAGCCTGCCAACCTGCAAGGCATCTGGAGCAATAAGCTGAATCCAGCGTGGCTGTGCCGCTATACGGTAAATATCAATACGGAGATGAACTATTGGCTTGCTGAGGTGTGCAATCTGTCTGAGATGCACGAGCCGCTGATTCGCATGGTGAACGAGCTGAGCCAAACGGGGGCCATTACGGCACGCACGATGTACGGCTGCCGCGGATGGGTAGCCCACCATAATACTGACCTGTGGCGTATGTCGGGAGCCGTTGATTACGCATGGAGTGGCGACTGGCCGATGTCAGGTGCCTGGCTATGCCAGCATCTGTGGAATCGCTATCTCTACAATGGTGACAGGGAGTACCTGCGCTCTGTCTATCCCTGCCTGCGTGGTGCCGCAGAATTCTTTGTTGACTATCTGGTCACCGACCCGCGCAACGGCTATCAGGTGGTGTGTCCCTCGGTGTCGCCGGAGAACGCTCCCCGCGCACGTCATCGTCAGAGCCTTTTTGCCGGTAATACGATGGACAATCAGCTGGTCTTCAGCCTGTTTGCATGTACTGCCGAGGCTGCGCGCCTATTGGGCGTTGATGCACTCTTTGCCGACACCCTTCATCAGCTGGGCAGCAAATTGATGCCCCTCCGCATCGGACAGTACGGCCAGCTGCAAGAGTGGGCAGAAGACTGGGATCATCCGCAGGACCATCACCGGCACGTGTCACACCTTTGGGGCTTTTATCCCGGCACGGTCATCTCGCCTCTGCGCACTCCAGAGGCTTTCGAAGCTGTGAAGACCTCTTTGGCGCATCGTGGAGACCCCTCTACAGGCTGGAGCATGGGGTGGAAGGTATGCTTATGGGCGCGATGCCAGGACGGCAATCATGCCTACCAGCTCATCAAGAATCAGCTGAGCCTGGTTCCCGATACGATAGAGAAGGGCCAGGCTGGCGGCACCTATGCCAACATGTTCGACGCCCATCCGCCATTCCAGATTGACGGTAATTTCGGCTGCACGGCAGGTATTGCCGAGATGCTGGTTCAGAGCCACGACGGCTTCGTCAGTCTGTTGCCTGCCCTTCCTGCCATGTGGCCTGAGGGCGAGGTGAGCGGCTTGCGCACCATCGGCGGTTTCGTGATAGAGAAGATGCAATGGCGTAACCACCGTCTGGCCAGTGTGCGAATCCGGTCTACGATAGGAGGCAACCTTCGCATCGTGTCGGCAGTTCCCCTGAGCATGAACGGCCAGCGGCCTGCCACGGCTTCAGGGCGCAATCCCAATGAGCTGTTTGCCACCTTTACGATGCCTGTCACCCGCCTTGCCGGCGGAGAGTATGTGGCGGTGGACCAGCAGGCAGCTGAGGGAGCCGTCAAGGGGAAGTATGTCTACGACATCCCCACATCGCCCCATCAGGAAATTTCTCTCTCTTATACAGTTTTTTAGGTTAGTTATTAGTATAGATGATTTGTCTCTAAGAACAAGGAAAAACAAGCGAGGATTGTTGACAGGATAAGGGATGTGCCACGTGGCACATCCCTTTTTCCCTTGTTGGAAGATGCTGGTGGCTTTCATGCTACCATGACGGCTCGCTAGGACATATACTCGGTAGGCCTTTTTCCTGTTAGCTTCTTGAAGCAGCGGCTGAAATATTTCGGGTCGGAGAAACCGCAGTTGTAGGCCACATCAGCGATATGTGTTCCCGGCTTTGAGAGCAAAGTCTTGGCATAGTCGATGCGCATGTTCAGCACCAGGTTGTTGGGCGAGCTATTGAAGATACTTTTCATGCGGGCATAGAGTACAGTTCGGCTCATTCCCATTTCTTGGGCAATATCCTTTACCGACAGTTCCGAGTTGCCGATGTTTTTGGTGATAAGGGCTTTCAGTCGCTGTGCGAAGATACGGTCTTCCTCGCTGAGCTGCTGTTTCTTCTCATGTATCTCCTCTACGGTTTCCTTACCGGGCAGCAGTTCCTTGATGCGTTCGCCTAGCAGGGCAATCTTCTCGTTGCTTGACAGTCGTACATCCCTGATTTCATTTTGGAGTCTCCTGATATATCGGATGGTATAGATGGCCCCGATGATGAGCAATGTCAGGAGTAGTCCGTAAAGCATCCACGCATAAGGTGTCTCGTTGAAGCTGGCCTTGCGGTGCAGGGTAATCACCTTTTCGTTGTTTGTCCAGATTCCGTCACCGTTGGTAGAACGTACATGCAAGCGATAAGTTCCGGGTGCGAGGCCTACATAGTTGATTTCGTTGTTGCGGGTATAGTGCCACTCGTTGTCCATTCCTTCGAGCATATAGGCATAGATCAGGTTCTCGTTTTTGTTGTAGTCTATGGCCGCAAAGTGAACGTGAAAGTCTCGCTGTTCGGGCGTAAGGATGACCACACTGTCGCAGTTGAAGGCAATGGGAGGTACATAGCTGCTCTTGGCTATTTGCTCGGGAGAGACCTGCAGTGTTCCTTGCGACGTTCCGAAGATCAGATGGCCGTCGGGGAGGCACAGAGGTTTGACTTCTGTGAAAACAAAACGGCCGTCGAAGAAGCTTTTCAGGTAGTTTGATGAGATGCCACTGGCAGGGTCGAGGCAACTGAGCGATGCTTCGGATACGATCCACAGTCGGCCCTGATGGTCTTCGACGGTGGTCAGAACCATGTCGGAAGATAGTCCCGTACGGGTTGAGAAATGGCGGAACTCAATGTCGTCGCGCAGCAGGTCTTTCGAGATAATTTGCTCGGTGCCGCCGCCGGAAGTAGCCACAAAGATGCTGCCGTTGTGCATGCGTATGATGTCGACGATATAATTGTTTGCCAATGAGGTGGTAACGTCTGGCCGTCTGACATTTTCGTGGAACACCATTTTCCCGTAGTCGTCGGTTTCTAGGGTCGTGAGCAAACCGTTGGTAGTGCCGATAAGCATGATGCCAGTGGGCAGGATTTCTATGCATCGGCTGCGCAATGCCGTTGCGGGATAATCCTTCAGTAGGTTGTTGCGGTTGATAAAGCGTACCTCTCCGTCGGTCATGGTTTCAACAAAGTTGATGCCACCGTTGAAGGTAGCCACAATGAGGCGTCCACGCGCATCTTCCTTGATATCGTAGATGGCATTGTCGCTGATGCTGAACGGCTGTCGGGGGTTGTGCGTGAAGTGGCTGATATGCCATTCCTTGCCGTGAGGAGTGAGTCTGAACAATCCGTCGGGTTTTGTTCCGAGCCACATATTGCCGCGGCTGTCTTCAAAAAAACAATATACGTTGCTGCCGAAAGGCCTTGCCACAGGTGATAAACTGCCATTTCTGGTAAGCCAGGAGAATTGTTGACTTCCCTCTCCACGCACGCGTACATATCCATTCTTGTCGGCAACCCAGAAGTGGCGGCCTCTGTCATGATAGAGTCCTCTGACCAGCATCTCGCTTCCTTGTCCGCTATGGGAGGGCCGTACAGGAGCCTGCTTCAGTGTGATGCGCTCCAGTCCGCGGTGAGAGTACAGCCATATTCCTTGTTGCTTGTCTAACAAAAGGATTCGGAATTCAATGTTGGAATACTCTTGGATGCTGCTGACAAGTGAATGAACGTCGTCGGGAACAGCATAAACTTTCACATTACCTTTTACAGGGGAAACCTGAAACTTTTCCGTCTTGGGGTCGAACAGATAGAACTTGCTGTTCGACCAGCATATCAGTTTCTGGTCTTTTGTCAGCTCGATATAGCTGATGCGGTTGGTCTCGAGCGGACAGTTATCTCCCGGACGTGCCTTATAGTTGATGAAACGGTAACCGTCGTAGCGGTAGAGTCCATCCCAGGTGCTCAGCCAAATATAGCCAATGCTGTCTTGAACGGCATACGACACGAGGCTTTCCGAGAAACCGTCTTCCTCGTTAAAATGCTGGATGCTGAGTTCCTTCTGCTGACCAAGGACGGCAGGGCTGAAGAGAATAAGAAGTAAAATGCATAACTTTTCTCTCATGGTGATAGTTTTTTATAGTGCAAAAATATAAAAAAATTCAGGAAAAAGAGGAAAAATATCCCGACAAGTGCAAAAAAGTACGTTTTTCGACCTTTGAGAAACGAAAATCCACCATGTCGCTCATTCTTTACGATACTTTTGTAGCCAACAATCGATTATCTTTTTATGAGAATACTCTGTCTACTAACCCTATTCATGCTAGTCACATGCGATATGTGCGCAGCGCGCAAGGACTGGAAACGAATGCAGTCGGTGGTCTCTGCCATCAGGCAGACAGAATTCCCTATACGTCATCTTTGCGTGACGGACTACCATAAAAAGGGGGACGCACTCTATACCGATGCTATCAACACGGCCATCTCCATGTGCTCAAATATGGGCGGAGGCACCGTTGACATTCCAGACGGAACGTATTACTCAGGACCTATCACATTGCGCTCGAATGTGAATCTGCACTTAGGCGACCACACCATCCTCAAGTTTATTACCGACCGCAAGGCTTTCAATACCGTGCTGACGCGCATCGAGGGAATCGACTGCCAGAACCTTTCGCCACTAATCTATGCCTACAATGCCGAGAATATAGCCATTACGGGGAAGGGAATCCTTGATGGACAAGCAAGCGAGGACAACTGGTTCAGCCCCGCAGTGCTGGATAATATCAAATTGAGAGACGGGCGTATCGGTCACGAGAAGACTCTTCTGAACGAGGCGCTTGAGCACGCTTTGCCCATTGAGGACCGCATCTTTGCCGGCGACGAGGGCATGCGCCCGCAGTTCATCAACCTGTACAAGTGCCGGCGCATATTAATAGAAGATGTAGAGATTGTCAATTCTCCCTTCTGGCTCATCCACCCCTTGCTGTCGGAAGACGTCATTGTACGCCGCGTGAGAATGGTCAGTCACGGACGAAACAACGACGGGTGCAACCCTGAGTCGTGCAAGAACGTACTGATTGAAGACTGCTTTTTTGATACGGGCGATGACTGTATTGCCATCAAAAGCGGCAAGGAGGGAGACGGACGGCGCTGGAATGTGCCCAGCCAGAACATCATCATCCGCCATTGCCGCATGCGCGACGGGCATGCCGCAGTAGCCATGGGAAGTGAGATTACGGGAGGCTGCCACGACGTATGGGTGGAGGATTGTGTGATGGACAGCCCTCATCTGATGCGCATCATACGCATCAAATCGAATCCGCAGCGCGGGGGCGAGGTGAGAAACATCTTTGTGCGCAACATCGAGGTGGGCGAATGCGCCTTGGCCATTCTCGGCATCGAGATGAATTACTGGCGCGTGAAAGAAGGTCCCTACCTGCCTTATTTCCATCATATCCTGATGGAGAACATACGCAGTAAGAAAAGCCGTTACGTGTTACACGTCGACGGACTACGCCAGGCGGCTCGCACTGCTCACATCAAACTGAAGGACTGCTCCTTCTTCGGCGTGGCGGAGCCAGAGGTGAACTACATGAGCGGGGCGGCAAACATCAGTTTTATTGATGTGCAAGTGAATGGAAAAAAATTTGAATATAAAAAACCTATTAATTAACTAAAACTAAGCATCATGGTAAATGGAAAAAAAGTGAGAAGGAATTTGAGATTCCTGCTAATCACGATTTTGTTGCTTGTCCCGTTTGGTGCATACGCACAAGACGGACAGGTAAAGGGAGTGGTGAGAGATGCTATGGGTGAACCTGTTATAGGTGCCACTGTAGCAGAAGAAGGAAACCTGAAGAATGCTGTAGTCACAGACATGAACGGTGCCTTCACACTCAAGATGTCGGGCAAAAGCCGCAGGGTACAGGTAAGCTATGTGGGTATGGAGACCCAAACGGTACGTGTGACCCCTGGCAGTAGTGTCGACATCGAGTTGAAGGAAGACGAAAACGTGATCAGCGGGATTGAGGTAGTGGCCGTAGGATATGGCAATGCTCGCCGCCGCGATTTGACAGGTTCTATCTCATCGGTGGGCGAGAAGACTTTAAAGAACATCACAACCACCAATGCCGCCTCAGCCATCACTGGTAGGCTGGCAGGCGTGAATGTCGTGACGACACAGGGATCTCCTGATGCCGAAGTGCAGATACGTGTGCGTGGCGGTGGTTCTATTACGCAGAGCAATGAGCCTCTTTATATCGTTGACGGTTTCCAGGTGAGCAGCATCAGCGATATTCCACCGACGGATATTGAGAGCGTCGACGTGTTGAAAGATGCCTCATCTACAGCTATTTATGGTGCCAAGGGTGCTAATGGCGTTATCCTGGTTACGACAAAGAGCGGCCGCCCCGGCAAGACAGAGGTCTCGTTTAACACAAGTTGGGGATGGAACAGATTCTATAATGAGACGGAGGTCCTTTCGCCATACGAATATGTTTACTATCAGCGCGAGTTGGATCCCTCTGTCAAGGCAAGCTTCATCGACCGTTACGGGCGCTGGGAGGATATTGATATCTATAAGAGCCGTCAGGGCACCGACTGGCAGAAGAAGCTTTTCGACCGCACCGGTTTCAAGCAGAGTTACAACGTGAATGTGAATGGTGGAGGCAAGGACCTCGTCTATAGCATCAGTTACACACGCGACGACGAGACCTATATCATGCAGACTTCCGACTTCAAGCGTGACAACCTGAATTTCAAGATAAAGAAAGATTTCACCGACTATCTGCACATGGACTTCAATGCCAAGATGACCAATCGCGTCGTCAATGGTACCAGTATCTCTTCAGGCTGGAAACTCCGTGACTGCACGTTGTTTGCTCCCATAGGCACACTGACAGATCTCGGCATCGAGGACCTTGGAACGGGCAGCGACCTCAGCTACGAGAATATCTCGCAGTTGCAGGATCCTTTCTACAACGTGACAAACGAATACAAGAAGCAGCGCAACTTTACCAATACCTACAACCTGGGTGTTACGTGGGATATAACGAATTGGCTCTCATGGCGTGTGGAAGGAACCTACGGTTTCATGTTTGCTCGTACCGACGACATCTTCATGGCCAATACGGGTACAGCCAATCAGCGTTCAGGATTCCCTGTCGCCAAGCGTCAGTATTGGGACGGAAACAACCGCACTATCCGAACGATGCTGAACTATAAGAAGAAATTCGGCAAACATCATGTTGACGCAATGGCAGGTATGGAGTTCTTCCATTCCGAGACAAACGATATGAGGATAGAGTCTGACTATTACCCGCTGGACTATCTGGCCGATAACATTCTGGCCATGTGGAACGACGGCACAAGTGAGCCGACCTATACCACCATCTCAGAGCCAAGCCGCACACAGTCGTACTTCGGCCGTGCCAATTATATTTACGATGGAAAATACTATCTGACGTTTACCCTTCGTGCCGATGGTACAAACGTGTTCTCGCCAGGCAACAAATGGGGAGTCTTCCCCGCCTTTGCCGGAGCATGGCGCATCAGCGACGAGCCCTTCATGCAGGGCACTAAGGACTGGCTTGACAACCTGAAGCTGCGCGTGAGTCATGGTGTCTCGGGTAATGCCCGCGTTGGCAGTTACTGGCGTCAGACCTACAGTGCCATGACATCGGCCAACCGTCTGTACTACATCGGCGAGGAAGGACAGAGTGCCTTGCAGCCGACAACGACCCTGCGTAACGACAAACTGACATGGGAGACCAAGCACTCTACGAACATCGGTCTGGACTTTACCGTTCTGAACAAGAAACTCGACGTTACCCTCGACTTCTATAACGACGTGACGAAAGATCTGATCATGGCTGTCCAACTGCCTTCTAACTCAGGCTACGTGCAACAGTACCAGAATCTGGGCCAGACCACAAACCGTGGTGTTGAACTCACGCTCAATGCCAATCTCGTACAGACGAAGGACTTCTATCTGGATGCCAACTTCAATATCTCGTTCAATAAGAATAAGGTTAACAAACTATATGGTGAAGATAACGACACGATGATACTGACCGATGGTAGTGGCGGTTTCTTCATCGGCAATGATGACTATCGTGTGATTGTGGGCGATGAGGTCGGATTGATGTATGGCTACATCTACGACGGCATGTATGGGTTCGGTGATTTCACCTTCGACGATACGACCAAACGGTGGGTACTCAATGAAGGAGTTACCGACACGCGTGGTGTCCTTACTAACTCGGGTGGATATTTCGGTCCCGGTCACATCAAACTGAAGGACCTTAACGACGACGGGAAAATAGACCCAGACAACGACCGCCGTATCATCGGCCATGCCCAGCCCAAGCACACTGGCGGTTTCGGCATCAACATGGGATGGAAGGGCTTCGATCTGACTGCTCTGTTCAACTGGTCGTATGGCAACGACATTCTGAACATGAACAAGATCGACTATAACTCCTATCATGGCTCGCAGCGATACAAGAACATAACAACTCTGATGAGCCTGGAGAACCGCTTTACCACTATCGATCCGGTCACCGGCCTGAACGTCTATTATGGCGAATATGCCAATCCAGCCCGTCTGCAGGAGCTGAATCAGAACAAAACCATGTGGCATCCGCTGATGAACAACTCTATCATCACCGACTGGGCTGTTGAAGACGGCTCGTACCTGCGACTTGGTACGCTGACACTCGGCTATACGCTGCCGAAGAGCGTTCTTCGCGTGATTGGAGCCAAGAACCTGCGCGTCTATGCCACTGCCACAAACCTGTTCTGTATCACGGGATACAGTGGCCAGGATCCGGAAGTAAGCACACACACAAACAATCTGGTGATGGGTTACGACCGCTCAGCATACCCGAGGGCTAAGACATGGGTTGTCGGTCTGAACCTGACGTTCTGAGGAATATTGTATAATCATTAAGAAAGAGATCATTATGAACACATATAACAAGATATATAACAAAGTGGCCACAGCAGGCCTGTCGGCCCTGCTGACTGCATTCGCCCTGACTCTAGGCTCTTGCAACGACTATCTTGACACCGAGTCACCCTCGCAGCAGACCAGCCAGGTGATTTTCGAAAATGAGGGAATGGCGCGCTCAGCCCTGATGGGAATCTATTGCGACCTGACCAATACATACGTTTACGGACAGAAGATGTCGGTTAACTGGCAGGGAGTAGATGATATTGAATTGGCCAGCGGATACAATAGCGACCCCTCGAAAGAGATGACGAGCGACACTGGTGCGGCCAACTACTATGGCGACTGGTACAACCATACTGTCCAGTGGAGCGACATCTTCAAGATGGGTGAGCGTGCCGCCACGGCAGTAGAGGGTATTCGCAACAGCGAGGCGTTTAAGAACGGCAGCGTGGCCATGCAGCGCTATCTGGGAGAGGCACTTACCTTGCGCACGATAGCTTATTTCGAACTTGTGCGCCGCTGGGGCGACATCCCTTACAAGGAAGGAACATCGGAGAGCGACCTGTCGAATGTGTATGCCGGCAAGACTAGCCGTGATGAGATCTACCCCGCCTTGATCCGCGACATGGAAGAGGCCATCGGCTACCTGCCATGGATGGGAGAGGATAAGGAGTACAGTGTGGAGCGTATCACGAAAGGCTTTGCCAAAGGACTGCTGGCACGTATCGCATTGACTGCTGGTGGTTGGTCTGTAAGAGACGGTAACCAGTTCCCAGATGATTCCAATATTGAGCATTACTCTGGTACTGCATCCGGTATGGGCGAGATGAACGGCTTCTACGTAGGCCGTGTGAAGAACTGGAAAGACTACTATAAGATTGCCGAGCAGCAATGCGCTGAGATCATCAGCGACCCCAAGAATCCTCATCATTTGGATCCTGACTATGGCGATATCTGGAAGACGGTCAACCACCTGGACTATAATTCTTATGGTGAGAATCTCTTCGAGGTGGCCAACGGTATGGGCTACAATGGCGATGTAGGCACACTGATGGGGCGTGAGCAGGATGGCAACATCGGTTATGGAAGCTTCGGATGGGGTTCCAGCTATGTTAACTCCAACGGTTACTATTTCTACTCTTTCACTCCGTCTGACAAGCGTCGCGACTATGCATGCTATTTCCCGAAGTTCGGTAAGGAGAGCAATGTGGTCCATGAGATCATGCGCGGCGACATGTTGAACGTACACTTCGGCAAATGGTGCTATTTCTGGACCAGCGACTCCTATAAGGCATTGGCCAAGACAGCCAGCGGCCGTCCGTCGACAGGTATCAACTGGATACTGATGCGTTACAGCGACATCCTGCTGATGTTTGCCGAGGCCCGTTATATGCAGGAGAACAATGCCGACTCACAGAACTCCGTCGCCGGCATGTCAGCCCGTCAGGCTCTGGAGAAAGTACGTGAGCGTGCTTTCGGCGCAGGGTCACCAGAGATCAAGAACTACGACCCTGATTTCTTCAATGCCATTGTTAATGAGCGGGCATGGGAGTTCGGCTGTGAAGGTATACGCAAGCTCGACCTGGTGCGCTGGGGACTTCTCGACCAGAAGATAGAGGAGATGAAAGAAGCTTTGGTGAAGATGTATGATGGACAGCTGGATGTTAAGATTTTTGACAAGACCTACAAGCCGACCGACTTCCCGGAGAAAGTCTACTACAAATATAAGGACGGTGCCGAGAGCCAGTTCATCGATTTGGAGTCGTGTAACTTCTACCGCAGTCTGAACGCAAATCCAGATCCTAATGTCTATAAGGAGATTACGTGGCTGCGCAAGGGTAACAGCGTCAACGAAGACGATATCGTCGACCGCTCCGTACGCATCCTGGTCTGCGCCACAGGCCTCCGCTCTTCCTATAATTATGCGCCGCTGCTGGCCCAACTGCGATTTGGAGACAAGATACAGGCCAAGCTAAACCTGATGACCATGGGCAACGGTGTCTGCAACTACCGCCATCTCTTTACCATCTACTATGACGACATCTATAAGTCAAAAGGCTATCTGCAGAACTCTTACGGATACGACCATAGTCTGGATTAATGAGGAACAAACGAATAATACAAAAAGAACGATTATGATTATCAAGAATATGATTACAAGGGGGACACTCGGTATGGTCCTATTGCTGAGTGCATTCTTAGCTTCTTGTTCTGACGACGTGAACAAGTGGGATGTAGATCCCAGCTACGACCGTCTGTATCAGACCACCCATTTCGAGGTGGAGGAGCTTATGGCAACATCTGTCAAATTAAAGTTCAACGGCATCTCCGATGCTACAAAGTACATCTTCGAATTCAGCATGGGCAAGGAGAATGAATTTGACAATATCGTACTGACTGAGGAGGTGAAGGCCGACACCCTGACACCTTATAGTGAAGGTAAGGCTATTGTGCAGAATGAATACCTGAAGACCTTCGAGGACCTTGCCGGTACTACCCTCTATTCTGTCCGTGTGAAAGGTGTCAATGAGCAGACTGGCGCAGAGTCAAAATGGAATATGCTTTCATTCCGCACTCCTGCTGAGCAGATCTTCATCGGTGCAACGCCTGGCATCAAAGATGCCGTGCTCAACTGGGAGTCCGACAAGACCACCACGAGCATCAAGTTAAGCAGCATTAACGGTAAAGATACTACTGAGATTAAAACAGTTGAATTAACTGCGGCTCAGAAGAGTAGCGGAGAGATTATGTTTGAAGGTCTTACCCCAGGAACAAAATACATGGCTCAGATCATGAACGGTGAGTTCCTTCGCGGAACATGGATCTTCAACACCTTAGGATCATCTGAGGGTGTAGCTATTGAGGTGAAGAACGGTGACAATCTTAACACACTGCTTGCTGAAGCCGGTGCAGAAACCGTTACTCTTATATTCAAGGGTGGAGAATACTACGAGATAGGTAATGTGAATGTTCCCGCTCCTGTCAAGAACCTGTACATGGCAGGCACGCTGGTTGACGGAAAGCGGGCAGAGCTGCACATCCCGAGCTTCGGCATTAACACCAACGTTGAGAATCTGCACTTCCAGTATATCGACATCAACGCTCAAGGTGGATTCTGGATGATGGTAAGAGGTTCGTATGCATTTAATGACATGTATTTCACGGGGTGCATCGTGCGTAATCTGAATAACTGTATCCTTTATGCCAATGCCAATATTGAGTTAGGAGGCATCTTTGTGGACGACTGCATTCTCGACCATGTGTCGACAGGCGGATGGGGCGCGTTCAACATTGCCGGTAACACCAAGGCACGCGAGCTGCAAATCACCAATACCACAATTATGGAGGTAGGCGATCAGTTGATGGATATCCGCGTACCATTGGAACTCATCAAGCTCGACCATATCACATTCTGCAATTTCCAGACAGGTCTGCCGAAGTTTATCCTGGCAACCAAGCAGCCGGGCGTGATGCAGGCTACCAATATGATTATTGCCGGTGACAATGCTGGAACGAAGATTAACTCAGGATATGGTGACTATTCTTCTTGGCTTGACTTCTCTGGTTGTTACATGACCAGCGACTTCCCGGAGAATACACGCAAGTTTACCAACATCACACATCTGGATTATACCTCTGAGGAGTTCTTTGTAGATCCGCGCAACGGAGACTTCCATATTAAGGATAATGTCAGTTTCCGTGCAAGAGGAAAAGTTGGAGACCCAAGATGGTATAAATGAAACATAGATT
>CAMOGP010000037.1 GCA_946614175.1 uncultured Prevotella sp.
TCACCATGTGGCGTCCGTCCATGCCCATACCACCTACTTCGAGTGTAGCCCAAACGGGGTCGCCCGAGAAGAGCTCGTTGTAAGAAGGGATACGTGCGAACTTCACCATGCGGAACTTCATCACCAGGTGGTCGATAAGCTCCTGTGCCTCGGTCTCGGTCAGAGTGCCCTCTTCCATATCACGCTGGATATAGATGTCGAGGAAAGTTGACACACGTCCTACAGACATGGCAGCACCATTCTGAGTCTTGATAGCAGCCAGGTAGCCGAAATACAGCCACTGTACAGCCTCACGGGCGTTGTTGGCAGGCTGAGAGATATCGAAACCGTAAATCTGAGCCATAGCCTTCATCTCCTTCAGGGCTTTAATCTGCATAGAAATCTCCTCACGCTGACGGATGACATCATCGCTCATCACACCGGCTCCGCAGTTACGCTTATCGGCCTCCTTCTCGGCGATGATGAAGTCGATACCATAGAGCGCCACACGACGGTAGTCGCCCACGATACGGCCACGGCCATAAGTATCGGGAAGACCGGTCAGGATATGATTGTGACGTACGTGCTTCATCTCCTCTGTATAAGCATCAAACACACCATCATTGTGGGTTTTGCAATACTTGGTGAAAATCTCGTGCAGCTTCTCTGATGGCTTGTAGCCATAGTTAGTACAAGCCTGCTCAGCCATCTTGATGCCACCAAAAGGCATGAAGGCGCGCTTCAGGGGTTTATCGGTCTGCAGACCAACTACCTTTTCCAGGTCCTTCTTGCTTTCGTCGATATAGCCAGGGCCGTAGGCCGTCATGCTTGAGACGATCTCGGTCTCCATGTCGAGCACACCACCCTTGGCACGCTCTTCTTTCTGCAGTTCCTGCAGACGTCCCCACAATATATTGGTGGCATCTGTAGGCTCGGCCAGAAATGACTCATCGCCTTCGTAAGCTGTGTAGTTGTTCTGAATAAAATCTCTAAGATTAACTTCTTCTGTCCATTTGGTTCCTTTAAAACCACGCCATTCGTTACGCATATAAAAAGGGATATAAATATATAAAAATTAAAAATTGGGTGCAAAGGTAACACTTTTTATTGGAATACCATGGTAAAATATCAGAAAAAGTAACACGTCATCTATTTGATTGATATATATAAAGAATATTCAAGAGCCTCGACTGTTAAAAAAGACTATTTGCCATATAAATCATAAAAACAAATAACAAGATGTTATAGAATAATTGTAAATTTGCAAACAAAAACTATAAAGTTAGACTTAACAACAATGAAAAAAATCGTTTTACAAACTATCCTCATACTTCTCATAATGCTACCGACAAAGGCATTGGGGCAAATACGCCGCAACCAAGTGGGTTACTATCCGAAGCAAGAGAAAGTCATTGTCGTTGAGGAAACAGACCCCACAAAAATAAGAATAAGAACACCAAAGGGAAAGACGCTGAGACCATCAAGCATTCGCCAAGCTGTATCCCCCTTTTCGGAGAAAACCCGTTATGTAGTCAATCTTGGAGAACTGGCAACCATCGGCAAGTATCAGATTAGCATCGGCAAGGAGACATGCAACATTCAAGTATCAGAGCGTCCTTTTCACAATATTGCTAAGGCTTCTCTACGTCTGTTCTACCTTATACGCTCAGGCGTACCCATCGAACTGGGAGGAATTTACAACCGGCCATTGGGTCATCCCGACACATTGGTACTCATTCACCCTTCAGCTGCAACCACTAAACGTCCTGCCGGCACCGTTATCAGTTCTCCTTATGGTTGGTATGACGCTGGTGATTATAATAAATATGTCGTCAACTCCGCTTTCAGTATCGGACTAATGCTTGCCTCTTACGAACAACTGTCAGATTACTACACCAATTTAAATACTGAGATTCCTGAAAGTCATAACAAAACACCCGACCTGCTTGACGAGATGATGTTCAACCTACGCTGGTTGCAGACCATGCAGGATCCTGACGACGGGGGTGTTTACCACAAACTGACAACTCCTAATTTCGAAGGATTTATCATGCCTTCAGCATGTAAACAACCACGATACGCAGTAGCCAAAAGCGTAACAGCCACACTTGACTTTGCTGCCGTTATGGCAGATGCTGCACGAATCTTCGCTCCTTATCATCAGGATTATAATGGCTTCACTGAGCAAGCCACCACAATGGCAGAACAAGCTTATCAATGGGCAAAAGCACACCCCACGGCACTTTATCGCCAGAATCAAATACATGAGCCTGAAATCACCACAGGAACATATGCCGATTTCAATTCACGTGACGAGTTATTTTGGGCTGCCTCGGCCCTCTACCGACTGACCCACAAGAAAGAATATTTGGATGACGCTCTGCAGAACCAGCCTCAACGGTTTGACACTCCATCATGGGGAAACGTATCGGCACTTGGTGCCTTTGAATGGCTTTCGACAAAACAGTCACCGCTATTTTACGACATGCTCCATCAGCTAACAACCTATTGTAATTCTGCAATAAAAAATGTAGAAACTTCCTCATTCCATTCTCCTTATGGTAACAATCCTCAGGACTTCGGATGGGGGTGTTTGGCTGAACGCTGCTGCTGTCAGGCTATGGCTCTGCTCTATGCCGATAAGTTGCAGGGCACCACCCAATACCGTGCATACGCGCTTCAAAATGCTGACTACCTATTAGGGCGCAATGCAACAGGTTATTGCTACATCACTGGCTTCGGAGATAAAAGTCCTATGCATCCCCACCACCGAATCAGTTCGGCTGACGGCATAGAAGCGCCCTTTCCAGGCATGCTGGTTGGCGGTCCGAATCCAGGACAACAGGATAAGAAGGATATGCACAACGCCACTTACCCTTCAAAAATCCCTGATGAGTCCTATATCGATGATGAGGAATCATATGCCTCCAACGAAATTGCCATCAACTGGAATGCCTCTCTTGTGGCCTTTCTCTGTTGGATTGATGCCTTAACCGACACCTTCACCAAGCCATAGAATGCCCCTCTATCCCTAACTCCTTCTACATTTTAATAACCAAACAGAACTATATATGAAACGAACAACATTGTTTATTTTCAGCTGCCTTATGATAATGAGCAGCATGGCACAACAACAATTGGGTCGTCGTCCTAATGTAAAATCACCCGTCATTCACCAAGACGGTTCAGTGACTTTCAATTTCTTTGACCCTACAGCCACAAAGGTGAGCGTTACTGGCGATTTCGATGGACTCACCAGCAAGCGACTCGACATGTCGAAGCAGGAAAATGGTGTTTGGACGGTGACAACGGCTCCGCTATCACCTGAGCTATACTCCTATAGCTTCACCATAGATGGTCAACGCATTGTAGATCCGGCCAACAGCTACGTAAACCGCGACATCAACACTCTGAGTAATATCTTTATTGTATCCAAGAACAACGATGACAAGGGACATACCTATGCTGTGAACAACGTACCTCACGGCACTCTGTCTCGCGTATGGTACGACAGTCCCACACTTGGTCAGCAGCGACGCATGACAGTCTACCTGCCAGCTGCCTACGACGGAAAGAAGCGTTTCCCCGTAATGTACCTGCTTCACGGATGGGGTGGCGACGAGACAGCATGGGGCGACCTGGGGCGTGCCTCGCAGATTATGGACAACCTCATCGCCGAAGGAAAATGTGTGCCGATGATTGTTGTGATGCCTAATGGCAACCCCACCTGTGATGCGGCTCCTGGCTGGTGGCACGAGGGAATGTACGTGCCCGATGGCAACGCCTTCCAAAATCGTCCTGCCAAAGCATCAATGGAAGAGAGTTTTATGGATATTGTCCGTGCTATCGACAACCGTTATATGACCATCGCCAAACGTTCTGGCCGTGCCGTCACCGGTCTCTCAATGGGTGGCGGACATACCTTTGGCATCTCTCGTCTCTATCCTGAAACATTCGACTACTACGGACTACAGTCAGCTGCCATCATGATGGCCCTTGGTGGTCAGAACAACCAGAAGTCTAAAACCAATACTGATTATGATGCTCAAATGACTCGTCTCTTCAACTCCAAGCCTAAGCTCTTCTGGATTGGCATTGGCAAAGACGACTTCCTGATGCAGCAGAACATTGACTTACGCAAATATCTCGACTCCAAGGGATACACCTACGAATATTATGAGAACGACGGTGGCCACATCTGGCGTAACTGGCGCATCTACCTAACGATATTCGCACAAAAGATTTTCAAATAAACAAGAAATATGAGAAAAGAAATATTATTGACAGCCTTTGCTGCATTGCTGATGCAACCACTCGTTGCACAAGAGAAGAAATCGCCATCATTTGATGAAGTATTAACCACCCGTCGTAGTATTCGTAGTTATGATGCCACAAAGAAAATCTCCGAACAGGAGGTGCGCACGCTGATGGAGGCCGTACAAGAGGCTCCTTCGTGGGCCAATCAGCAGCCTTCTAAATACTACGTGGCGATGACACCCGAAAAACTCGCTGCTGTGCAGGAGCTCATCGGTGGCAACAAACGTAATGTGCAGGGAGCACCCGTACTCATCGTATCCACCTTCGAACGTGGCAAGAGCGGCTTTTTCCAAGGTAACCCCACCAATGAAGTGGGTAACGGCTGGGGTGCCTACGACAACGGTCTATCTAACTGTTACCTCATTCTCCAGGCCCGCGCCATGGGTTTCGATACGCTCATCATGGGTATGCGTGATGCCGACAAACTACGCTCTCTTTTCAATATCCCGGAAAACGAGACTATCATGGCAGTCATCGCCCTTGGTTATCGCAAGAATCAACCCATACTGCCCCGTCATAAGCAGTTGGACGATGTCGTAAAATTCTATTAAATAAGCTATTATGAGAAGAACGCTCTTTATCAGCCTGTTTGCAACCATTTGTCTTCTAGCGGTATCTGCACAGCGCAACATTCGCATTCGAAAAAATATCCCACTGGATTCGATACGTCTGAGCGACCCGGCTATCTTGGCCGACCAGAAAACAAAGATGTACTATATGACGGGTACGGGTGGCATGATGTGGCGCTCCAGCGATCTGAAGCTATGGGAAGGACCATTCCGTGTGACGGAATTTGAGGCCAACTCATGGATGGGACCGCGCCCAATGATATGGGCAGCCGAGTTGCATCAGACGGGCGATGGCTGGTATTACTACTTTGCTACATTTACAAACCAAGAAGTAAAAATTGATACGGTGCGCGGTAATGTCATTGAACGACGTGCCTCACAGGTACTCCGTGCAGATAATCCCATGGGACCCTACCGTGCCTTTGGTGATGCTACCTATCTGCCAGCCAATCGTCCTACGCTCGACGGCACCTACTGGAAGGATAGCGACGGCAAGCCCTATATGATATTCTGCGGTGAGTGGCTGCAGAACTGGAACGGCACGATGGAAAAGATAGAACTGAAGTCCGACCTCAGTGGTACCATAGGCGAGCCGAAGGTGCTCTTCCGTGCCAGCGATTCCCCCTGGAGCCGTGAGAAGAACGACAAAGGCGAAATAACATGGAACAAAGTGACCGATGGACCTTTTCTCTTCCGTACCGCCACAGGCCGACTCGGCATGGTTTGGACCTCATGGGTCTATGATGTCTATACACAGGGAGTAGCCTACAGCGAAAGCGGTACCCTCGATGGTCCTTGGATTCAGGAGCCCAATCCCATCACGCCTCCAGGCTTTGGGCATTCCATGCTCTTTCAGCGTTTCGATGGTCAGTGGATGATGTCAGTACACCACCATTCCAAGGACGACCGCGGTCGCACCGTGCGCATTCCCCATCTCTTCAATGTAGATCTAAGCGGTGACAAACTCATAATAAAACCATAAGACATAGAATATGAAACGAATTCTCTTTTTAGTATTTGCATCATTATTCCTTACAGGACATACATCGGCTGCTAAGCCAAAGAAGGTGCTTACAGAAAAGGATATGGGCGCCTATCTCTTCACCTACTTTAGTGACCCAACCCATGGTCTGTTCATGGCTATCAGCTACGATGGCTATACGTTTACCGCAGTAAATAATGCCGAACCAATTATCTCTGGCGACTCGATTGCCCAGCAACATGGCATCCGCGATCCACATATCTATCGCGCCCCAAACGGTAAATTCTATATCGCCATGACCGACTTGCATATCTTCGGCAAGCAGAAAGGTATCCGTACCACACAATGGGAGCGTCCCGAGGCATACGGCTGGGGCAACAATCGTGGACTGGTTCTGATGGCCAGCAATGATTTGATACATTGGACTCACCACGTAGCTCGTATTGACAAACTATTCCCTGAGAGATTCGGCGAGATAGCCTGCGCCTGGGCACCGCAGACTATTTGGGACGCTGCCGTGGGTAAACCGATGGTCTATTTCACCATCCGTCAGAAGGCTGGCGGTCGCACAAAACTCTATTACAGTTATGCTAACGAGGACTTTACGACCCTCGAGACCGAGCCTCAGTTGCTCTTTGAATACCCCGACACAACGATTCAGGTGCTCGATGCCGATATCTGTCCAATGCCCGACGGTCGCTACTTCATGACCTACGTATCGCAGGAGAATCCTGGTGGCATCAAATATATGATATCCGACAAGATTAATCATTTCGACGACTACCATGCTGAGCAGATTGATACAGAGCGCACGGGTTGTGAGGCACCTAACGTATGGAAACGAATCGGTGAGAACAAATGGGTTGTGATGTACGATATCTATAGCATCCGTCCCAATAACTTTGGCTTTGTAGAGACCGCCGACTTCAAGACCTTCACACCGTTGGGCCGCTTTGGCGAGGGTAAAATGAAAATGACCAACTTTGTATCGCCAAAACATGGTTCTGTCATCCATATCACCAAGGCCGAGGCCAAACGTCTGGAGCAGTATTGGAACAACCAACAGATTCGCAAACAGCAAAAAACCATCCGTCCCGGTGAATTATGGCGGGATGATAGCGGACGTCATATCAACGCCCATGGTGGCGGTGTAATGAAATATGGCGATACCTACTATTGGTTTGGTGAGCATAAGAGCGAGCGTACCAGCGACGCACTGGTAGGTGTGATGTGCTATGCTTCGAAGGACCTGGTGAACTGGCGCAACTGCGGTGTGGCTCTCAGTGTGAGCGATGAACGTGGCCATGACATTGAGCGCGGCTGCATTCTGGAGCGTCCCAAGGTCATCTATAACTCTGTGACGAAGAAGTTCTGCATGTGGTTCCACCTCGAACTGAAAGGGCGTGGCTATGATGCTGCCCGCTATGGTGTGGCCGTGGCCGACCGTCCCGAGGGTCCATATAAGTTTCTATATTCCCAGCGCGCCGATGCTGGCACCTGGCCTGTAGAGTTCAAGGCCCAGGATATCGCTACTGCCGACACTCTGAACGAAGCCAACTTCAAAGAATGGTGGACGCCCACCTGGCGCAAGGCCGTCAACCAGGGACTCATCCTGAAGCGCGACTTCGCCACCGGTCAGATGTCACGCGACATGACCCTCTACATCGACGATGATGGTAAGGCATACCATATCTTCTCATCGGAGGAGAACCTCACACTCCATATAGCCGAGTTGACCGACGACTATCTGCACCACACCGGCCGCTATACCCGCGTAGCTCCAGGAGGACAAAACGAGGCGCCAGCCATCTTTAAGCACAATGGCACCTACTGGATGATTACCTCAGGCTGTACCGGATGGGCCCCTAACGAGGCTCGCATGTTCTCGGCTCCCAGCATCTGGGGCCCATGGACACAGCATCCGAACCCCTGTCGCGGTCCGAAGGCCGATAAGACTTTCGAAGGACAGAGTACCTATGTGCTCACGCTCGATGATGGCCGTCATATCTTCATGGCCGACATCTGGCGTCCTCGCCATCCCATTGATGCCCGTTACATCTGGCTGCCCATTGAGTTTGAGAACGGCAAGCCCGTTGTCCGCTGGCAGAATGAGTGGAAACTCTAAGCATTTACGATAAAAAAGAAAATCCCGAAAAGCAGATTGCCTTTCGGGATTTTCTTATTTATCGTGCATCCAGCCATTTACCAAGAGTGGCTAGCATCTCGTCGTGATATTTGAACCAGTTGCCGAAACCGTAGCCATGGCCACCGTTGGGATAAATCATCATGGCACATTCGTTACCGGCTTCTTTCATGGCTTTATAGTATTCCAGGCCATTGGTTACTGGTGGCACCAGATTATCGTCGGTCGACATGATAATGATGGCGGGAGGTGTCTCACCCTTCTTCACAGCATTCTGTGTTGAGAAATCACGCACCAGAGCAGAGTCTTTTTGTCCCTCTTCTCCTAAGAAATTCTTGCACGACCACTTATGACTCACGTTTTCGTCCATCGAGATAACAGGATAGAACAGGATAGTAAAGTTTGGACGTACCTCCTTGGGGGAATGTGTTGAGATGACCGATGACAAATGGCCGCCGGCAGAGAATCCCATGATGCCTACTTTCTCTGGATTGATGCTCCACACCTGTGCTGAGTCTCTCACAATGCGGAATCCTTTTTCCACATCACCAACAGGTACTGTACGGTCGCCATTCGGCAATCGATAATTAACAACGAAATAGGCAATACCCTGATCATTGAGCCATTCATGGGCCAATGTGCCCTCATGGGTATTCGACAACATGGAGTAGCCACCACCAGGAATACCTACGATAGCTTTTCCATTGGGCTTCTCTGGAAGAAAACACACCATCTGAGCCTTCCCATCGTCCGTCAGGTTCAGCGTAAACTGACGAATAGTCTTGCCATGTGCTGTTGCCACAGTTAGGAGTGCAAACGTCAAAAGTAAGAATGTTCTTTTCATCATAATATGTATTTATTAAACAGTTTATGGTTCTCGGCTGCAAAAATAAAAAATATTTTTCAATTATCAATTGTAAATTGTCAATTATTTCATACCTTTGCAGCATATAACTAATAAAGACCATAAAAGATGAAACAAGTTCTATTAACAATCTTATGCGTATGTGCAGTATTCACGGCTACGGCTCAAGAAAGCAAAGACAATGTATTTACTCTCAAGAATGGTGACGTCACCATGACCGTCAATATTACGAAAGGCGGCAAGATTCTCTCACTGAAATACCAGGACAAAGAAGTCATCTCACAATCTCGTTTCCCCGAATCCTTCGGTAGTACATTCTGGACTTCACCACAGAAAGAGTGGAACTGGCCACCGGTAGCCGAGTTTGACAAGCAGGCATATACCATCAATACAGAGGAAGATAATCATCTGTCTATCACTAGTCCGGTGTCTCAGCGCCTAGGCCTCAGCGTGGCTAAAGATTTTCAGGTGGATAAAAAAGACGGTGCTATCGTCATCACCTATTCTATTAAGAATGAAGGTAAGGAGCCTCGTCGCGTAGCGCCATGGGAGATTACCCGCGTGCCCAATGACAACGGGCTAATTGGTTTTGAAGCCCCTATTGACAGTATCTGGCCTGCAGGTCTCATGACTTTTGAAAGCAAAAACGGTGATGCGTGGTACAAGACCGACGAGGCACCACAAAACCGCAAGGTAAATGCCAACGGCACTGGTTGGCTAAAATACACCGCAGGCGGACTGACTCTGACCAAAAAGTTTCAGGATCTGAATGTTAACGAGACAGCTCCTGGTGAGGCCGAAATACAGATTTACGTGAACCGTGGCAAAACCTATATCGAGTTAGAGAGTCAGGGTGCCTATACACTGTTACAGCCCGGCGAACAACTCCAGTGGCCCGTACGCTGGTATCTTACACAAGAAAAATAGAATTCTGTTTAAGAAAAAAGTTACAACGGATCTACATCATAGTAAACCTGCAAGGATGCATAACGCTTATCTTGCAGCATTTGCTGTTGTGCCATCATCAGATATTGACGCACAAGCGGCATATCAATACCGTTCTCAAGTTTTATGACCAGCTTACGGATACTCAGAGTCTTTATACGAGCTACTGCAGGCTTATCAGGACCAAGCACACGGTCGCCAAACCATTGGCGCAGGCGGGAACCGAGTTCGATACCGGCCGTATTCACCACATCATCCTTACTATGCTTGAGATAGACATAGATAAGACGATAATACGGAGGGTAATGAAACAACTGGCGTTCTTCCAGAAGTTCGTGCGAGAATTGTTCAAAGTCATTACGCACCACCTGCTGGATAACTGGCAAGTCTGGATTTTTTGTCTGCAGAATAACAAGCCCCCGTCGTCCTTTACGACCAGCACGTCCACTGACCTGAGCCATCATCATAAAGGCATGTTCAAAAGCACGAAAATCGGGCTGATTAAGCATTCCATCAGCATTAAGGATACCCACCACCGACACCTTATCGAAATCAAGCCCTTTACTAATCATCTGAGTGCCGATAAGCAAGTTTGTACGACCAGATGAGAAATCGGTGATAAGACGTTCGTAGGCATTACGGGTACGGGTGGTATCAAGATCCATACGAGCCACACGGGCCTCAGGGAAGATCTCACGAATCTGATCTTCTATCTTCTCTGTACCATAGCCACGCCCTTGCAACTCCTTACTGCCACAGGCTGGACACTCTGTAGGCACCTGATAGGTAAAGCCGCAGTAATGGCACGTCAGTTGGTTCATATTACGATGCAGCGTCAGACTGACATCACAATGTTGACAACGAGGCACCCAACCACACTGTTTACATTCTATCATCGGAGCCCAACCACGTCGGTTTTGGAAAAGTATGACCTGTTCTTCCCGCTCTAAAGCCTGTCGCACACTATTCAGCAAGAGTGGAGAGAAAGGGCCACGCATCATCTTCCTTCGCTGCAAATCACGCGTATCTACCACCTGTATCTCTGGCAATTGAATACCCTGATAGCGCTCAGTCAACGATACATAACCATATTTTTCTGTCTGTGAATTGAAATATGACTCCATGGACGGTGTAGCCGTACCAAGCAGAGTTTTCGCTCCAAGCATAATCGCCGCGCTACGTGCATGATAACGTGGCATAGGGTCTTGCTGCTTGTAAGAGGTCTCATGTTCCTCATCTACGATAACGAGCCCCAATCGTTGGAAAGGAAGGAATACGGCGCTGCGCGCACCAAGGATAACATCATAGGGATTCTGAGAAAGCTGTTTCTGCCATATCTCCACGCGTTCGGCATCACTATATTTAGAATGATAAATGCCCAAGCGGTTACCAAACACACGCTGCAAGCGTTGCATCATCTGCACAGTGAGGGCAATTTCTGGCATGAGAAAAAGCACCTGGCGATGCTGATCTAACTCACGCTGAATAAGATGGATGTATATCTCCGTCTTACCACTGGAGGTGACGCCATGTAGCAATGTGACCTGTTTCTTCATAAACGACAGCAGAATCTGATTATAAGCATTCTGCTGGGCAGGACTCAAAGGTTTGATATTTTCAGGATGAGGAACTCCTCCTTGATTCAGTCGTCCCACCTCTACCTCGTAAGTCTCCAACATGCCACGCTTCACCAACTGGTTTATCGTAGGAAGCGTAGAGTCTGAAGCATTCATCAGTTCCTCTCGGGTAATCTCAACCACCGACTCACGACACACATTACCTTCAATACTATCCCAATGCGACAAGGAGAGATAGGCGATAAAAGCATCACGCTGCTTTGCAGCACGTGACAGCATATTCAGCGCAGCGTGGAGGGTAGGTTCATTCTGGTAGTTAGCAGTGAGTCGGATGAAAGTCTCTGTACGTGGTTTATACCCTTCCTCAGCTTTCAAACCTGCAGGGAGGGCTGCCTTATAGACCTCGCCTATTGGTGACATATAATAAGAGGATATCCACTGCCAGAAGTCCAACTGACCAGACAAAAGAATCGGTTGTGTGTCGACGACAACTGAGATGGGTTTCACCTCATAGCCTTGAGGTTTCTCATCATGGAGACGAGCTATGATGCCTACATAGTTTTTACTACGGCCAAAAGGCACAATGACACGTATTCCCTGAGTCACGCGTCCTTGTGCTTCCTGAGGGACGGCATAAGTGAAATAGCCATCAAGGGGCACCGGTAATATAACATCCGCATACTGACTCATCAGAATATATAAGCAACCGACAGCATCCATGAATTAGCTGTCGTTTTCGTATTATTCAAGGCAGCAGTGGCCTCACTGGCTGCCTTGCCCACTTTATTCCAAGTAAAATCTCCTGTCTTTCCAATGGGAACATTATAATAGACAATAGCCTCGAGATGACGTCCGATGGAAAGACCAACACCAAAATCCATCGCAAGTTTAGTGTCTTGCAAGAGAAACTGCTTCGCATTCTTATTCACATCCTCCCAATAGAACTGTGACGGACCGACATTAAAAGACAACTGAGGACCTGCTGTCAGGAACACAGCCCCAAAGCCCATGATTCCAGCACCATAACGGACATGGGCAGGAATCAGGATAGACTTCTGTTGAACAGACTCACCTTCTACCTTCAATGTGCGTTCATTATAAAAACCAGAGATATCAATAGCCAGTCCAGGCAAAGCCGTAGATATCACGAAAGTAGGTCCTACAAAGAAACCCGCACGATTGGATTTGTCAAACAGATCATCATCGAACTCCATACTGACCACCTCAAGACCGCCTTTTACACCAAACGCTACTCCTTGAGCCGACAAAGGCATAGCCACGAGCCATGCCATTACAATCGGAAGTAAAAACTGGAATAATCTCTTTATCATATAAATAGACATTAATGACGCTGTCGCCTCACAGATACACGGGGAGCAGAAGAACTACTACTCGAAGAAGATGATGATGCGCTCTTGCTCTTCACCGTTCTCGAACGTTCACGCTTTTGTTGCTTGGCTTTTTCCTTGAGCGCTTTAGGATCATTGACTGCGATACTATCCAAAGAATCACGTTTTGCCTTATCGCCAAAAATATTATTGCGGAAAGTCTCCAATTCAGCTTCAATACGTTTCTGCTCGGCTGTATATTTAGTAGAGTCCTCACCGGCGATCTGAGCCAGCGTCTTACCCAACATATTTGTTGTCTTATATATTTTTCCCTTATAACGGTTCAAAGTGAAATAATCGTCGAGATTCATCGTAGCAGCATTGTTCTTGTCACTAATCATCACCGACTGACGGCTCAAATACGGCTCTACCTCAGAATATTTCACCCAAAACAATGGCAATTTCATCGCATCACCCCCGAAGTCGTCCTCACGCAACATGACAGGACAGAGTGCAAGTGGTTTGATGTGAAAAGAAGAATTAGCCTGATCGTAATAGGCACTCTCCTTCAGGTAGTAGGCTTTCACCTCAGAAGAGGGAATATCACTATTCTCCACGTGGAGCTTACCATTTTTCTCCTCATAGAAGATATGATAGTTATCCAAGATGGTCTTGATATCAACCTTGGCAGAAGCCTCTAACACCTCATTACCATCCAAGTTGTACTCATAGACAGGGATATAACCGTTCAGCGCCAGTTTGAAGATATAAGTAAACAGATTCATCTGCTTACCTATAGGCTCCACAGGATAATAGAGACCTGAGTTCATTTCGTCCTCAAGATTAATCTCTCTATAGATGTCACGACGCCATACCACATCCTCCGGCATATCAAATGCCGTGGGATACTGAATCTGCATACGGCGGGTCATACCCTGTGCATTATTCTGCTGTTTCTGCTGGGTAGCATTCTGCTGAGTGCGACTCTTTTTAGGCTGCGCAGTTACAGTACCTGCAGCCATCATTATCATCAAAAAGAACAATAGTCTCTTCATAATCATCAATTATCTTTTTATTTCACAATGATTTCTATCGGGGTCTTCAGTGTACGCTGGATACCGTCAGGACCAATCGCCACCACATTCGTGATGTAAAAACGGCGATTACGAGCCAACTTACGGAAAGTATCCTTCTGACGGGCTGAGAATCTGTCGCCATCACCCGACATTAAAACAGATTCACCCATATTGCCTGAGAAAACCGTCTCGAACGAGAGCACACGGAAACCGATATCCAAGATACCGTCATCAATAGCAGCACCAATACCTTCAACACCCAGCAAGTTTCCCTTTGCCAGTCCGCCACCTCTGAAACGCAAGGGATTTCCTTTCTCGTCCTTCATATTAATATAAGGTGTTGGATCAGGCAGACGGCGCACACGGAAAGAGAACTGTCCCATTTGCTGTGGGCGTCCGGTATTTGTTGATATTACCGTGATTGTTGCATTCTCACCAATCTTCGACGGACGGGCGATATACTTACCGGGCCCCGTAGGTGTCAATGTACCGTTGGTCATCGTTGCAGATATCTTATTCAAAGGCACACCTGGCACGGAGATGCTGATAGGATTAGAATAGCCGGCATACAACATATTCATCAGGTCGGCCGATACCGTTGCACTTGGATCGACCACCGTATATTTCTGAGAGAAGTCGCGACGTATAGCATCGCCATTACCATTCGTAGTCTGGATATAGCCGGCCAGGGTGAAGTCACCAGTACGTCCACAAACGGTCTCATAGAGTCCATCCTTCAAGTTCACTTTCTGATTGCCTATAAAAATCTCCGGTACCTGCGTGGTATCCACGGCAGCCATCACGATATGAGCAGAGAACTTATCACCACGAACGATGGTCTGGGAATTAGGAATCACAAAAGCATTCAGCGCATTCACACGGATATCTTTCACGTCAATGTTCTGAACCAGTTTATGTAACACTTCCTTCTCTGCATTGCGCACATCGCTCTGCAGTTTAGACAGCAGAGTAACAGCAGCTGCTGCTGGCATGGACTCAAACATATACTCCTGCCAGTTCTTACCCAATCCTGTGGACGGAACTTCCGTAGTCAGGTCACTGGCAATACGGCGCTGCTGATCCTTATCATCCACCATTTTGAGGATACCTTCACGATAACGCTCAATCGCTTTCTTCAACTCATCGCCACGTCCGCGTCCTGGAGCCAGCATCACCTGGTTCGCGGCCTCAAGGTCCTCCTTGTTTACGATATTAGCAGGATTACCATCAGCACCATCTGCCTCCTGCGCAATAGCCAATTTCAAATCAGCAGCCAAATTATAGAGAGAGTCGCTCGACAGTTTTACAAGCTGTGCCTTCTCATACCATTCCTTCACCTTCTGAGGGTTGGCTTTCATCTGCTGGTCAAAATCCTCGTATATAGCCAGGTTCTCCTTTGCTGCATTCTCAGTGGTACGCTTCAAGCTCTCCTCCACGATAGAGAACCCGTTGAGCACCTCATTCGAGACATTCAGCGCAAGCATTGCCATCAAGACGACGTACATCAAGTTAATCATCTTCTGGCGCGGAGATACAGGTCTTTTCTTTATTGCCATAGTTTCTTATTGTTTCTGCCGCCATCTGGCAGTAGCAAATTCTTCACTTTTCACTCTTCACTTTTCACTACCTTCGGCATATTCACCGTCATAGCCTCAATCATGCGGGTATAGATCT
>CAMOGP010000038.1 GCA_946614175.1 uncultured Prevotella sp.
TTAGTACCAGTCCTCAGACATAGACTGACTGTTCACGATATCGAGAGGTACCAGTTCTACAAAGTCGAACGACCAACCCAGGTTGGTATCGTTCACCAGGTTCTTGATGCGCAACCAGTAGTCCTTACCCTGCTCAAAGTGCTGGGCAGTGATAATGCGACGCAACATCATCGTACCGTAGCCACTCTCTGAGCGACAGCTGGTAGAACCGATAATCTGACTAGCTGCCGAATAGATATCGTCTGGCGAATAACTCAGGGGATCGGTAACAGAATTGTATGTACCACGAGAGAAAGATGCCGGAGCACGCATATAGCCACGCACATGCATACGCTGGTCGCTCTCCACGCCACAGTCTGAAGTCTCATCGTCGGCACGGTTAATCAGATCCTCGTAACCAATGGTAGCATCCTCGTAAGGATTAGCGCAAGCATCGAAAGGAATACCCACAGCCACCATGTCCGACTGTTTTGGTGAGTTACCCAGGTAGAACTGCATCAATCCGCCACGAGCCATTGGGGGATAGATGATACGCAACTCGTAGTCACCTGTCGGCACGTGAGGCAGTTTGATGGCGAAGTCATACACGTCCCATCCCTGGAACTGGTCTGAGTTGTGTGCACGCCAAGCACCCATCACGTTAAAGCGAAGCAGTGTGCCGGGGTTGTAGCATACGATATTATCGAAATAGGTGTTATGGAAAGCCACACGGTTACCATCACCGCCACCATTCATAGAACTGACCTCAGCAGGTGTTGCACCACGCAGACCATTGTTGATCAGCTCATAGAGGAAGGTAGAAGAATCCAGGCGCAGACGCTCGTGGAGGGCGTCCTTGGCATTCTGGTCGTACTTCAGGATACCCTTGATACGGTGGATATAACCATTCAGCGTCTCCACGCTATTATCACGATCCACGGGCACGCCCTTGAAGATGAGCTGGTGGTCTTCATCACCATCGCCCAGGGCACAGAGTCCCAGTTTCTTTGTCAGCGTATTGTTTGTCAGATAACGGTTCAACCACAGGTTCTTCGTACTCTTAGGATTCGTCTCCCACACCTTCACCAAGGTATTGGGCAACATTGTCTCAAAATACTCCTGAGGTTCATAACCGAAACAGAAGTTCCAGGATGCATCCGTCTGCTTGTTCTTCTCATAGACAATACGGTCGATAGGCATACCAGCACGCAGGATGTGGTAAGCCACAAACATATTCACCACGTTGAAAGGATTGGTATAGTCGTCGCCCGTACTGATAGTGATATTCTTCTCGTTGATATAGTCATACCACGCACCACAGTTACCATACCACTCCACGCACTTAGCTTTCAGGTCGTCAAAGTTATTGATACCTGCAGCACGGAACACGTCGTCGGTCTCTGCAAAGACGGTCCACTTAATCATACACTCCTTAGGATAATAAAGCGGATTGCCGTCACGGTCGTTATGGTTGGTACCCAGGTCATAGGTCTTCACCGTGCCGTCGGCATTATACTTTTTCTCAATCAGGAGAGTATCCGTATAGCCAGTAGCCTCCAGAGCTGCATAGAAGATGCTCAGGTCTTTCTCACCCTCTACACGCAACTGGTCGTCGGTAGTACGGTCTGAACGGGGAATCACATTCGAGCATACATGAAGTACGCCATTGATAGCCTCTATATCGCCGTCAACGATAGCAGAGATGTCATTCAGACTGGTGAGTCCCACGAAATCAGGGAAATGGGTATTGTTATACTCGTTGTCCAAGAAGACACCTACACGGATACTACGACCGGTCTTCATCGTGGTCCATGTCGTAGTAGTACCGTCAAGGTCAACCTGCAGATGCTCCTCACCAGAGAGGTGGAAGCGTGCAATATCCTCACAAAGAGAGTCTGACATCAAATCCACCTTTGACATCACATCCAGGTTAGCCCAGTTACTGTCCTCTTTGATACCATTATGCTTAATCTTGGCCTTTGAGATAAGGTATGATTCATCATCATACAGACTGTCGAGATAAGCATTTACACCTTCATTCAATGGTGCGAAACAGGTGTACTCACCATAGGTTGCCATATACTTGTCGAAGCCACCCTTCTCGAGGATACGATAGAAGGCAGTCAGATCCCGTCGGTCGCGCAGCAACTCTGCAATGGTCTTATCATCTGTAGAGAAGAGGTTTGACCCATCGGGTTCCTCGGTACAAGAGACGAGTCCCATCACACCGATATAGCCAAGTGCCAGCACCTTACCTATTTTATATACTATATTATTCATATCTTCAATATTTCAATTCTTCAACTCTCTTTAATATTTCGCAGCTGATTTATAAACAGGATTCTGCTGGAGGTTTTTGTTCAACTCCACCTCATCCTGATTAAGTGGCATATAGAGATAACGCTCATCACGCATCTTTGCCTTCATGGCAGAAGGAACAGCATACTTGCGCAGGGCCAGTTCAAAGAACTCCGAACTGTTTGCCACCACAGTATAGTCTTTATCAGACAGCTTCTTCGTCAGATCTGCCTTAGTTGCCATGTGGCGATAATTATAGCGCATCAGGTCAAACCAACGCTTACCCTCGAAGCACAGTTCACGTGCACGCTCAGCCAGCACCAACGACTCCATCTTATCCTTATAAGTAGTATACTTCATGGCGTATGAAGACTTGTTGGCATCCGACAGGGCACGGTCGTTCACAAACTTACAGATATCGAAGGCAGTCTGATTGTAGGTTTCATCTGCCGCTCTGTTATCAGCCAGGGCAGCCTGCTTCTCAAACTCATAGAGCTGCACAAGGGCCTCTGCCTTCATCAGCATCACGTCTGTGAGACGATACAGAATCCAGTTCTGCCGCATGTTGGCACGTGATTCGCGATGACTGTCGGCAGAGTTGTTCACACCGGCAGATACGGTAGCGACAAACTTACGTACGCCAAACTGCTCCACACTTGAACTGGTGGCATCGTAAAGAAACTCATAGAGGCGCTGGTCCACATTATTGAACCAAATGCCAGAACCGTCGGACTTCACCGTACCGTAGAGAGGTGCAGCCTTCAGATAGCCATAGCTGTTGCTGCTGGCATTGTTGTAACGATAATACATCTGGTCCAATCCCTTGTTGGTAACATTTGAATTGCTGAACTGCAGTTCAAAGATGCTCTCGTCGGCATTCTGACCATTCTGACCGAAGAGGTCACTATACATGTCGTCATAATCAGACAGGTAGTAGTCCTTCTCCACATCATCCTCGCCCCAGCGATGACGCTTTCCACCTTCCTCGTAAGCCTGCTTTTTGGCCTTGATGACAGCATCACAGTAGTCCACACACTTCTGATAGTCAGCAGCATCACGGTTCACGGAAGCACGCCACAGGTAGATATCTGCCAGCACAGCATTGATACCATCCTTGTTCAGGTAGCCCTTATCACGCCAGTCGCCATAGGTATTACCAGGAATAGCATTCTTTAATGCCTCCTCCAAATCGCGGATACACATCGTGATCACAGAGTCGGGCGCAACCTGAGGAGCATTGAGGTCAGCACTGCTGTTCATATAAGCACCTGGTGTCACAGGAATATCGTGGAACACCTTAGTCAGATAGAAATAGCAGAAAGCCCTCAACGCCAGCGCCTGGGCCTTGTTGGCCTCATAGTCGCCACGTGTGTAGTCCGGGTCAACGGCAATCACGTTCTCTGCCTTTTCCAGCACCAGGTTACAGTAGTTGATAGCCGAGTAGAAGGGATACCAAGAGGTAAACGCATTCTCGGTCTCGATATTGAGAGAATAGATCTGCTGCAGAGCCGTACGGTAGGCGGCACCTGTAGGCAGTCCGGTTGTCATATTCAACTCGTCAGAGCGGAAGTCGCCCCAAACAATCATATTGCGTATAGCAGCCTCGTCGCGCAACTGTGCATAGGCCGTTGACATCACGGCATCCACCTCGCTCTTCTTCTGCCAGAAGTCATCATCGACAGTCTTATTATCGGGCAGGATAACTGTGTCAACACAAGAGGTCATCAAAGGTAAAAGGGTAAAAAGGTAAAAAGGTAAAATGCCTTTAGCCATTTTCCTCACCTTATAATATATTGTTCGTTTCATATCTTTACTTTTTTATTTTTTTTACTTTTTTACCTTTTTTAGAAACCAAAGTTCAAGCTGGCAGTGATAGACTTAGACCTTGGAGTAGTAGCACCATCTGATGCAGGAGAATAAGTACCGGCACCAATCTCAGGATCAATACCGCTATACTTTGTCCAGCAGAAGAGGTTGTTCATAGTCACATAGGCCGAGAGATTATTCAAGCCAAATTTCTTGATAGCACTCTTGGGCACACTGTAAGACAACTGCAGGTTGTTCAGACGCAGGAACGAACCGCTCTCTACGAAACGTGAACTTACCTGATAGTTGTAACCTGTGCCATAGAGAGCACGTGGGATAGGTGTCACGTCACCATCCTTACGCCAACGGTAAGTCACAGAAGAACACTGGTTCTGAGTGCCATACATGCTCTCCAGTCCCATACGTGCGGTATTGATAATCTTGTTGCCCCAACGGTAGTTGAAACGTGACACAAGTTTCCAGTTGCCATACTGCAGTGTCAGACTGAAACCACCCTGCATCTTAGGCAGTGAGTTACCCAGATACTTGATATCAAGTTCATTGATATTACCATCGTGGTTTACATCCTCATAGATGGCGTCACCACCCTTGAACTCATATTCCGTATCACCATAATAATAGGTAAGACGCTTGGGCACACCGGTATTGGTCATGATAACCTTACCGTTCTCATCGGTAGCCACAGGGAAGGTCTTGCCTTCAGCCAACTGCTGGTTGATCCAAGCCTCGTAGTTCCAGTCGTAAGACTCGCCACGCGCTGCGGCCTGAGTCTGCAACTGCTGCTGCTTGGTATTGTAGTTCTGCAGGTAGTCATAAGAATACTGGAACACACCCTTACTGTTGAAGCCATAGATTGAACAAAGAGGATCGCCCACCACGACACGGTTCAGGATTGAGGCAGAGCCACGCTTACTGTAGCTGGGCTGAGAGTTCAGGTTATCCAGCACACGCTGGTCCATCTCCAACAACTTGTTGATGTTCTGAGCCATATTGAAGTTGGCAGAGAGCGAGAACTTCTTGTACGTGATAATCTTGTTGGCAGAAACAGACATTTCCCAACCTTTGTTCTCCATCTCACCTACGTTACCATAAGAGAGCGTTGTGGAAGTGTTCCAAGAAGCAGATGTAGGAATGGGGATACCTCTCATAATCAGGTCTTTGGTGTTCTCCTTATAGAAGTTCAGGTCCACCTCGAACTTATCATCCAAGAAACCAATGTTGAAACCAATGTTCGTACCAATCTTCTTCTGAGGACGCAGGTCGTCGAGCTTCATGCCACTCATCGTGGTGAAGTAGCTGGTACCGTAGCGTCCTGCACGAGAGGTGTACTGGTTGAAGTAGTTGTCCACAGAGACATTTGAACTACCCGTGATACCCCATGAGCCGCGGATACCTAACATAGACACATATTTCTTCAGAGGAGTGAAGAACGATTCCTCACTGAGGTTATAACGCAGTGAGACTGAGGGAGAATAGAACCAAGGATTCTTAGGACCGAACTTAGAGTTACCATCACCACGCAAAGAGAAGCCTACGCTGTAGCGCGACTTATAAGAGAAGTGAGCATTATAGACAAAGTCCTGCCATGCTGACCTCGTAGCGCTGGGCTGGTTGTTCATATCGTTCAGACGTGCATCAATCGTTGCCGACTCGATACCGTTAGGAATAGAGCTCTGTGCGACATACTGATAAGTATTCTTCTGAGTACCAGCCTCATAGCGAGCAAACATCGTCAGAAAGAAATCCTCGTTCTTGAAGGCAGGAGTATAGGTCAGGGTGACACGAGAACCCATCTTAAACTGGTTAGTCTCTGTATTGGTGATATAGTTATAGCCAGTATCAGTATAACTGCCATTATGGAGACTGCCAGGCATATAGGTTGGCTTAGAATAAGCATAGATATCAAAGTACACGCGACCATCGAATGTCAGTCGGTGCTGTCCGGTACCTGTTCCAAGCAGTTCGTACTTCAGGTTGAAGTCGGGCACGATGCTATAGGTCTGCTCTTTCTGCCAAGAGCTGTTAGCATAAGCTACGGGGTTACCAATAGCCACGACATCGGCCAACTGAGTAGAGGTATAGTTACCATCATCAGGGGTCATACCCGTCACCGTGGGGTTCATCAGGAAATACTCGCCAGTATTGTTATTATATCGGTCATAACGATAGATGCTGGCGTTAGGTGCCATAGCCAGAGCCATAGCCAGCAGGTTGTTGTGTGAGCCACTACTCTTACTGCTACCATAGGTATAGTTCTTCAGGTTGTCTGTATAGGTCAACGCGAAGTTGGTAGAGAAGCGGATACGGTCAGACACGTTATAGTCCAACACCAGACGGGTGGTCAGACGGTCCATCTTCTGCTTGATGACAGTACCCGTCTGATGGTTATAGCTGGCAGAGATACGGAAAGTAGCTTTCTGACCACCACCAGAGATATTGAAGTTGGCTTCGTGCTGCTCACCAAACTGCTTGATAGCGCTCACCCAGTCGGTGTTCTTGTTCCAGTTGTTGGCCTCGGCCCAAGACTCTGCAGGCACGTAGTTGATTTCGTTGATAGTAGAAGTGGCCGCCGAACTCTGGGTGGGGTTATAGAACTCCTCCTTCAGCATCATGGTGTAGTTGTCACCATTCAGCAGTTCGTAGCCGGCAGGCATCCAAGTGCCAGTGAACTTATAGCCCATCGTCACCTTTGGTTTACCGCGAGCACCACGCTTGGTGGTAATCTGGATAACGCCGTTAGCACCCTGAGAACCCCAGATTGCCGTAGCGGCAGCATCCTTCAACACGGTGATGCTGGCAATATCGTCCACGCTGACAGCCAACATAGAAGAGAACTTCTCCTCATCCATATTCTCAGGGTCGAAGTCAGCAGCATCATACTCAAAGATCTTGTCATCGACAACAATCAGAGGTTCTGCACTACCACTCAGCGTAGAGACACCACGTAGACGCATAGAAGTACCGGCACCAAGGTTACCAGAGTTGGTAACGATATCCAGACCGGCGATCTCACCCTGCAGAGCCTCATCGGCAGAGGTAAAGGCCATACCTTCCACCTCAGCCATATTCATGGTCTGCTGTGATACAGAGATTTCGCGCTTATCGATATTCAGACCTCCAGCGTTGGTGCGGCGTCCAACAACCTTCACCTCGCCGAGCACGGTCTTATCGTCCTCCAACTTAATCTTGAAGGTCTTCTGGTTACCAATAGGGAGGATCTTCGTCTTACTACCTACATAGGAAACGACGAGCTTATTCTTCGGGTTCTTAATCTCCATTGAGAAATTACCCATCATATCAGTCTGCGTGGCACTGATGATACGGTTGTTACCGTCGCGTTCCACCACGTTGGCCATCATAATCGGACCCATGGCATCTTCCACAGTACCTGATATGACTCTACTCTGTGCCATCATCACCTGAGCGATGAAGGTAAACAGGATTGTCAATAGGAATTTTGACTTTGACATAATTATCAATTTTCAATTATCAATTTTCAATTATTAATACTTCCCGTTGCTGTTATAGCACAGAGGTGTACCAATGCCGTGAACGGTGACAAAAGAAGAGGTCTCGATAGCCTTGTACTTACCATACGTAGCATTAGTCTTCTCTACTGTCGTGATATCACGTGCTATGAGGTTAGCCAGGTTTGAAGAGGCATTCACAGTCACCACCTTGCCAGAGGCATCCTTCACGTTGAGTTTGTCATTACCACCCGTCACGGTCAGTGTCTGAGCGATACCAAGAGCGTTTGAGCAGAAGGTAGAGAACGAAGGCTCTGGTGTGGTAATACCTGTATTGGGATCATAGTTCTTGAAATAGCGATCAGCAAAGAGCGAGCTATTCTGAGTGTGATAACGCACGAAGCGTGACATCTTATCCAGCTGTGCCTTTACATAGGCGGCAGCTGCTTCCTGAGAAGCGAAACCATACTGATCTTTCACGCTCTCCCAGTCGTTGACGATAGCCAGCACATCCTTCCACCTGGGCAGGCCCATATCCTTCTGAGCCTTCACCATAGCCTCGTAGGTAGGTGCATAAACGGTGTAGTTGTAGGCGCTGAGCATACCCCAGTTATCGTTGTCATCGATGACGCGGTAAGCCTTCATCTTCGTCTTTTTCTGTGCATCCTTATCGCTGTCGCTAACGATACCTGCAAAGGTGTAGAGGTCTTCGTTATTGAACTGCAGACAGAAGTTCAGGAAGTGGTCGTATTCAGGAGCAGCCACGTCATAGTCGGCATTCTCGTCGTAGAACTCAGAACGCGACAGGGTCTGCATCACACTGGTGATAGTAGGCTGGAGCGGATAGTCCAGACGATAGACTGTACCGTTCTCAATCTTAGCATCTGCACTGTTGGCATCAAAGGTCTCTGTGATGGTTGACCACTGTGAAGCATCTTTCTGCTGCAGTCCGCCAGCCACCTTCTTGCCGCTGACGATGATGGCACCGCCATGCTTGGTCTTATAATACTTATTACCATAGAGGCCATACTGTGCCTTACCCTTACCCGTCTCTGTAGAGTCGGCAAGGACAACGGTGCAGTAGTCCAGCATATCCTTAATCTGACTGTTGAAGATACCGCTCTCGATATTGATATCCTGTGCACCGGCAGTCTCTACATACGAACTGAGTTCGTTGTAGGGACCACTCTGATAGATATATTTCTTTACCAGCACGTGGAAAGAACCGTCGGCCTGAGGGTCAAAGCGGAAGCGCAAGCCCTTCAGTCCGTCGTTGTCCTTCACTGAGGTGGGGTCGATAACGATAAACTGTGTCTCATTGTCCGTGGGAACAAACAGGCCATAGCGGGCTTTCATTGAAAGCAGATAGTAGTACATATCGGCACCCAACTTAGAAGCCACACCTGCAGTGGTCTGGTGGTCATTGAGCATCTCGCCCATCGTGCGCATATCCTTATATACAGAAGCAGGACCAAGCACAGAGTTATACAACTTTGGTCCGAAGAGCTTACCCATCTTGTAGATGACACCATTATTGGCAATCGTCACGTCATATTTGCCGTCGCTCTTCTTGTTGATGTCGTCCTTTGTCACATCGAGGAACTCGAAGGCATCGTTCTGAACAGTAGAGAACGTGCTGGGCACGGTCTTTGTGAGATAAGGCTTCATCACATTGTTCAGCACGCTGGCAAAGATTGAAGGATCGTTATTGTAAACAGCATCAAGATGAGCATTGAGGTTGGCTGCAGAAATCTCGAGCGAAGGAACACCCAGGTTCTTCAGGATATAGGCAGCCTCCTTCAGGAAATACTCCTCCACAGCCTTGTCGTCGGGAGCCAGGAAGGCAGCTATCTCAGCATTATCATCACTGGTGCCACCCTTCAGTGTGGGGTTATAGTTATTCCAACCTGGGTCGAAGTTAAGCAGCTGGTTGTCGGCTACCGTCATACCACGTACGGGCTGGGCCAACTTGGCACGCTGTGAGTTCTTACTCAGATAGCGAATAGCAAACACGGTGTCCTGTGCGGCTGTGCTTGACTCGCTGTTATACTGCTCCGTCAGCGTCATGTCGGCATCGGGGAAGCTGTAATAGTCCAGTATGCGAGAGATATACTTCGTGTCGTCGCCGGCACGCAGCACCTCAGCCATGTTACCGGGGTTCACCAGCACTTCGTCGAGCTGATGGATATAACCGTTCTGGCAAACCACGTCGCCCTTAATCACCTTATGGTTAAAGATGTAGGCATCACCCTCGTTGTACGCATGACCAGTAAGTATCTGGAAGTCGCTCTCATTACCGGCGATGGTCATATTATTGTTCAGCATATACTCGCCCGTGAGGTGCACCATAGGAGCCACGGTATTATCAAACACAGCGAGCATAGAATTGCGATCGGCCGTCTGGAAACGAGAGAAATACTTGTTGTTTGCAGGCATTTGCTCTGCTTTGAAAGGCGCCACAGCATAAGTCAGACGCATGTTGGTGCCATGCTTCACCAGCTGTCCCTGCAGCATATTGCCTGCACTGTTCTGACTGTTTGAGAGCGTACCCACCAGAATGGCATTGTCGAGCATAGTAGAGAAAAGCAGCTCAGCTTTCTGAGCATGTGTCAGTTCTTCATAGCTGCTGACACCAAACTTGTTGTTTCCGCCCTCAAAGAATTTGGCGAAAGCCTCATCATTGGCAGGGAAGATAGTCTTACTACCCGTTCTACTCAGCACATCGGCATAACCCAGATCATCAATCAGTTTGCAATACGTCTTAAACGTACCCTGCAGTTCCTTGGGCTGCTGAAGCTCTTTGTAGATACTCTCGCCAAGCCATGATGGCAATTCTCCCTCAGGTACCAAGAAGTCCTTTGAGCAGGACCCTAGGCCTAAGCACATAAGGGATGCGTATAAAAAGAGTTTTTTCATAAATAAGTTTGTTTGTTATAGTGATTTTGTTGATTTGTCTGTTAGTATTAACATCGCCATAGGTTTCAAGTGCCATCAAGGCACAATAACCAGTTTGCAAAATAACAAAAAATAATTGAAACTTACAACAATTTAACTTTCAAATTTGCGAATTAAGCATTTTTCAAAGTTTTACACGCAAAAAACAGAGCCAAGGAGGAACTATTCCTAAAGGAATAACAAAAAACGGGAATGCCGTCAGAGCATTCCCGTTGGAAAATGTATTGCGAGAAGTGATTTACTTCACCAGCATACCATTGATAGCATACTTGCCATTGATGATGATGCGACCGTTCTTCAGCACCTTGGTAGGAGCCTTCACCTTAGCAGCGGCATTCACCTCAGTGATACCTGTAACGGCATCAGCCTTGATGCGCTGGATCTTCAGGTTGTCAAACCAGCAACGACGATCAGCATTATTATAATCACTCTTTACGATAAACTTAGCCATCTTAGAACCATCAAATGCTACGGGAGTGGTAGTCTGTGATCCTTTTGCAGCCACAGTAGAACAATACATCAACTGTGTACCGTAGTCAACGACTACCTCAAAATGGGTCTTATTAGAAAGTGCGGCAATTGCTGCGTTGGAATTGTTACGATCACCGATTCCCGGAATATAAGTTGCAGAGTAATCCAGACCGAAAGTATTAGCACTTGCTTCTCTATTATACGAAGAGAAGAAGAACTCTGCAATAGCGTCTGTACCATTCTTAAGAACAAATCCAGCTTTCTTACCTACAAGATTACCGAAGTAGTAATCAAAGTCTATCTTCAGAATATCTGTACCACCAACCTGCTGATCTTCGGGGATATCCACAACGGCTTCGCCATTACCCACGCGGAGTGTGTCGGCAAGAATACGTTCGCCGTTGCTAAACAAACCTTGTCCATAAGTGGTACCAGAAGCATCTGCAGTATAGTTTGGCAATACCATCTGATTAACTGCACCAGGAATAATCCATTGAGATACATCGGTTCCTTCTACACTGACTGTAGTCTCTGTAGCCATTTGAGAGAAATCAATGTCAGCGACAGTTGTAATTGCACTTGCAGGAACAGTTGTCTTGAACAGTTCAACAGCCTCTGCCAACTCGGCATTAGCAGCCACGATAGCAGCAGCATTCTCTTCGCTGTACTGACCGGCCTTCATCTGTGCCTGAATGCCCTTTGCCTTGGTAATAGCTGACTGAAGAGCATCCATGCCTGTAGCTGCATTATAGAGACGGTTAGTCAAAGCAGCCTCAGCTCTGTCAATAGCAACCTGAATTGAAGCAAGCGTGTCATTCACATCAATGAACTTCTTGTTAGCAGCAATGATATCCTTTACAGCTGCCTGATAGATAGTACATACTAAATAGCCAGTCTCTTCAGTGGTTGACTTTGCATAATCATCTTCAAAAGTAGCGATGATAGCATCCTGATCCATCAGCTCATAAGCAGCAATCTTTGTCTCAACAGAGTCTACACATGCCTGTAGTTCTGCCTTACCCCACAGATAGTCTGCGTTGGCAATATTCTCCTTAGCGGTGGTCAGCTGTGTGCGACCAGTAGTAATCTGCTCGCGTACATCAGCCTCATAGCCCAACTGTTTCTGGCTATACTGATTTTCGGTCTTACCAAAAATTGAAGCATTACGAATGTATGTTACAGAACCCTGTGTCAAATCCTTGTGAGTGTCCTTACAATATGCCTTAAAGCCAATCTCATATTTGCCGGCCTCTTTAATCTCTGCAGTAACAAAGAACTGACTCATCTTAGTAGGATATAGTCCCTTAACAGCAGATGCGATAGTATCTGGAGTCTCCTGGCCGTCAACAATTTTTACAATATATGCTACACCATAAGCAGGCTTCAAACCATCTTCATCACTCCAGTCATTTTTCTTAGGCTCACGCAAACATGCCCTACTCTCGATACCAAAAACATAAGAACCGGGATCAAGATTTTTCTGTGTATAAACACCCATTGGGCTATCAGGAGAACCATTATTCCAACTTGCAGCACTTTGGTAGTGACCTAAATCAGCGCAACCCTGGTCAGCTTTTTCCCAGAATCCACGACCTTCAGGCAGACAAGTCCAATCACCCCAAGTATAGGCTTTCTGAACTTTTGCCAACCAATTGCTGAATTTAATATCGACTTTAGGAGTACCTGCACCATTCGTTGTTGCAGTGTAAGCACCATCTGGCAAGAAGTCGTCCATATTGGCCTTGAGAAACTCATCAAGAACTTCCTGAGCAGTACCCAGAACCTCATCCAACGCAGCCTGACCTGACTCGTCGCCGATAGCCTCAAGCTTAGAGATAGTCTCATTCATAGAGAAATCGTCAAGCAAACCCTCTGGCCAGGCATAGCAGTTCTTGTAAACATTCAGTTTCTCCAGCATAGCGTCACGCTGACGCAGGTCAGCAAACTGCACAGCAGGAGCAATCTGCACGTCAGCGATCTCGATGTTGGTAGCCATACCAGTGAATGAGATAAAATAGGTACGAGTAGTACCGTCACCCACGATAGCATAGTTGAAAGTCTGCCAATTATCGGTCAATTCCTCAGCAGTATTGACTACAAGCACATCATTAGTACCACCAAAAGTATTATCAGAGTTACCCTCAACCTTTGCAAGGTTTGTAGAAACGGCATAAGTCTTTACACGAGTTGAAACAGCTGTTGCACCTTTCATCTTGTAGCTTACGACATAAGCTGTACTTGCATCAGAAGGTTCAAACTTGAAGTACATACCTTCACCTGCAGTTGCATCGAGACTTACCACCGAGTTCAGGCCCTCTGCATAGCCATTGGCATTAACATTGAAGTTGTCAGCCAATGTCTTTTCATTAGAAGCTGAAACTACAGTCCAACCTGATAAATCCTGGAATGCGTTGTTGGCATTCACATTAGCACCCGTAATCTGGAAACGTCCTTGAGGGGTATAGACGAACTCACCCTGCTCAAGTGCGTAACCTGAAGCGACTGCACTCATTGCCATAAAGGCCAAAAGTAAACGTTTTTTCATAAGTTTTGTTTTTAGTTGATATAAAAAATGTATAATATTCGTAGTTTTCGGCTGCAAAGATACGCTATTTATTGACTTAAAGCAAGAAAAGGACTACCTAAAATTTGACTTTTACCTATAGTTTTTGAACTATCGTACTTTCCGAAAGGATTTCCCCGCAACGCTATTCCCTGTTCCACGACGTGGGATAAGAAAACCACGACGTGGGATAAGAAAACCACGACGTGGGATAAATAATTCACGTCGCAAGAATTGTTTTTTCAAGTAGTTTTTATATCTTTGCATCCAAATAGAAATTATTTTCAATACATATACCTATTATAATTATGGCAAAGTATATCAAGAAAGAGATAGTTGACCTCAACGGGAAAGGTGCAACTCAAGCCTACTATCGCATGAAGACGTGGAGGAAACTTGAGACAGAAGAGTTTGTGAAACGCTGTCACGACCTCAACGGTGCCTTCTCCGAAAGCATCCTGAAAGGGGCCCTTGCAGCACTGACACAGCAGTTGGCCTACGAACTGGCCAATGGCTATAGCGTCAAACTTGACGGACTGGGCGTTTTCAACGCAAAGATAGGGCTGTGCAAGGACAAAGAGCAGGACGATTTCTGCGAAGACGGCACAAGACGTAATGCGGCCAGTCTGCAGGTGACAGGTGTATCCTTGAAGGTGGACAAGGAACTGGTGAAAGCCATCAATAAGGACTGCAACTTGGAACGTGGCGATGATGAGCGCCTCAGCCGACAGACCTATACTCTGGAGCAACGCATTGAGCGTGCCCGCGACTTCATCCGGAAGAATGGCTATATGCGCAGTTATGAATACGCACAACTCAACGGGTTGGCAAGATCTACAGCATCACGAGAGTTGATTCGCATAACAAGCGACCCTCGCTCCGGCATCAGAAGCGAGGGCAGTAAGAGTTCTAAACTTTACCTGCTTGACAACCAATCGTAGGTTGGACCCTTCAGAATACGCAAGGCAAGGCAAGCAACTGATAATAGAGGGTACGAGCCAAGCGCTCGTGCCCTTTATCATTGGGATGCAGACGGTCGGTGGCTGCATTATTAAAATAGGAAGCATGGGCATCCATCAAGGGGAAGAGTCCACCAAGGGCATTCCAGTCGATGACAGGTACGGCCCAGATATTGCCCGCCTGCTTCACAGCCTCAACATAGACATCCAGATACTCGCCACACTGGTTGGTATACGACTCGTCGCACTGCCAGTTCTTCTCATTAGCATGGAAGTCGGCACGATGGATAGGCGTGAGGAGCACTATCTGCTTCGTGGGGAAGGTACGCTTCAGCGAATTCATAGCGATATTGATGCGTCCGCAATAGGTATTGGGATCCATCGACGGGGTGCGCTGACGGCGCGTCACCATCTTCTTAGGCTGACCGTGACCATATTCCACCTGTGCCTCGTGCTCGTCCCACCACTTGCCGATAGGCACACCATTATTATAATCGTTGGTACCCATGAAGACAATGATAGCATCCACATCCTGCCCATGTTCACGAAGCAGTTTATCCGTCTGACGAGGAATATCGTTCCACTGGCGTCCGCTCACACCATAGACATAGGCCTCGATGCCGAGCCAGTCAGAGAGCAGGCTCCAGAACTTTTTCTTCGAGGCTTTGTTGTTGGGGTCGGTGATAGAATCGCCGAAATAAGCCACACGCTTACCCTGCCAAGGGTGCTGAACAACGGTACTGGGCTGGGCAAAGCCTAATGACAGTTGACAAATGACAAATAAAGAACTTATCAGTAAACGTTTCATATCTTATTCATTATTTATTTACA
>CAMOGP010000039.1 GCA_946614175.1 uncultured Prevotella sp.
GCCGACGAAACGCTCTGGGCATAGGCACGCAGCGCCTTGCTGACCACGCGATTGCGCTTCAGGGGCTGCTGTGGACGGGCGGCCAGTTCCTCATCGCTCAACTTCACGTTGATAGAGCGGCTGGGGATATCTATCACGATGATGTCGCCATCCTTAATCTTGCCGATGTTGCCTCCAGAGGCTGCCTCGGGCGAGATATGGCCGATAGAGAGGCCGCTGGTGCCGCCAGAGAAGCGTCCGTCGGTAATCAGGGCGCACTCCTTACCCATGTGCATGGACTTGATATAACTGGTGGGGTAGAGCATCTCCTGCATGCCGGGACCACCCTTGGGACCTTCGTGGGTGATGACGACGCAGTCGCCTTTTTTCACCTTGCCGCCAAGGATGCCCTCGCAGGCATCTTCCTGAGAGTCAAAGACCACGGCGGGACCTTCGAAATGCCACAGGCTCTCGTCAACGCCGGCTGTTTTCACCACGCAGCCGTCTTGCGCGATGTTGCCGAAAAGTACAGCCAGTCCGCCATCCTTGGTGTAGGCATGCTCGATGTCGCGTATGCAACCGTTGGCACGGTCGGTATCCAAGCTTTCCCAACGGGTGTCCTGTGAGCCCATCTTGGTAGAGAACTTGCCTGCAGGAGCACTATGGTAGATGCGGTCGGCTTCAGGATCAATGGTGTCGCCGGTGATAGAATATTTCTTGATGTCCTCGCCCAGGGTAGCACCGTTCACACGCTTGCAACTGAGGTCAAGCAGGTTGCCCTTGGCCAGTTCGCCCAGAATACCCAGGATACCACCTGCACGGTTCTCCTCCTGGATAGAATACTTTTGCCAGTTGGGCGCCAGTTTGCAGAGGAAAGGCACCTTGCGTGAGAGGGCGTCAATATCGCTCATCTTAAAGTCCACGCCGCCCTCCTGGGCAACAGCCAGCAGATGTAACACCGTATTGGTAGAGGCACCCATAGCGATATCGAGCGTCATAGCATTCAGGAAAGCCTGACGGGTAGCAATGCTGCGAGGCAGAACGCTCTCGTCGCCGTCCTCGTAATAGGCAAAGGCATTCTTCACAATGAGTTTGGCGGCATCCCTAAAGAGTTGCACGCGATTCACGTGTGTAGCCAGGATGCTACCGTTGCCAGGCAGCGAGAAGCCCAGCGCCTCTGTCAGTGAGTTCATAGAATTGGCGGTGAACATGCCTGAGCAGGCGCCGCACCCAGGACAGGCGCTGTGTTCCACAACCTCCAGTTCTTCATCGCTCACGGTGGGGTCGCCACCCTTAATCATAGCCGTAATCAGGTCGGCATTCTCGCCGTTCACCTTGCCAGCCTCCATAGGTCCGCCGCTTACGAAGACGGCGGGGATATTCAGACGCATAGCAGCCATCAGCATGCCAGGCGTCACCTTGTCGCAGTTACTGATGCACACCATCGCATCAGCCTTGTGCGCATTGACCATATACTCAACAGAGTCGGCAATAATGTCGCGTGAGGGCAGGGAATAGAGCATACCATCGTGACCCATAGCAATACCATCGTCCACGGCAATGGTATTGAACTCAGCGGCATAGCACCCCAGTTTCTCAATCTCGGCCTTCACAATCTGACCAATCTCGTGCAGATGGGTATGACCAGGGACAAACTGTGTAAATGAGTTGACTATGGCTATGATGGGTTTGCCAAACTGTTCACGTTTCATACCGTTTGCCACCCAAAGGGCGCGCGCCCCTGCCATACGTCTGCCTTCTGTGCAGATGCTGCTTCTCAGTTGATGTTTCATAATCGTTTCTTGTATTTCTAAAAGAACTGCAAAAATAAAGCATTTTCCGCAAATCACCAACACTTTCGTTAGTAAATTTGCGGAAAACTACCAAATTATAATTAAAATCAAAGATTATTCGAAAATCTGTTCTATGATTTTGTCTGCTTCGTTGGATGCATCATCAACGATACGCATGTCGTCCTCTATGTTGCACGGGTCGAACTCGGGGGGCAGGTCAAACTGATCGTCCTGTGAATAGGGCAGGCTGGGGTCGGCGTAGATACTCTTCATATACAGACCGAAGATGGGGAGGGCCATAGAGGCTCCCTGACCATAGGTCATCGAGTCGAAGTGGATATCGCGGTCGTCACCTCCTACCCAGCAGGCAGAGACGAGGCGTGGGGCCACGCCCATGAACCAGCCGTCACTGTTGTTGGTGGTCGTACCTGTCTTTCCTCCTAGCGGCGCCGTGATGTTATAGCGGAAGCGCAGGCGTCCGGCTGTACCGCCATCGACAACGGCTCGCAGCATGTACAGCATCTTGTCGGCTGCATTGCCGCTGATTACCTCGTTCATGCGTGGCTTGAACTCGGCCAGCGTGTTGCCTTCGTTGTCAACAATCTTGGTGACGTAGAGGGGGGCCGAACGGATACCGTGGTTGATGAAGACGGTGTAGGCACTGGCCATCTCGGCAACGGATATCTCGCAGGGACCAAGGCACAGCGATGGGGCGGGGTGTATCTCTGGATTGCGGATGCCGTAGTTGTGGAGCAGCGTGACAAAGCCTTCTGGGGTCAGACGGTGCATCATCAAATAGGCTGATATCCAGTTGTTTGACTGCTGTAGTCCCCATTTCAGGGTCACCATCTCGCCATAGCGGGCACGACTGCCGTTGCGGGGGGTCCAGGGTTTGCCGTTGACCATATAGGTCTCCTGCACATTGGGCACTTCGTCGCAGGGTGTCATACCGTTCTCCATAGCCAGAGAATAGAGGAAGGGCTTGATGGTAGAACCTACCTGGCGGCGACCCTCTGTGGCCATGTCGTAGGCAAAATGACGGATGTCAAGTCCGCCTACATAGGCTTTTACGGCTCCTGTCTGGGGCTCCATGCTGAAGAAACCTGTGCGCAGGAACGATTTGTAGTAGCGGATAGAGTCCATCGGCGTCATCGTGGTGTCCACTTCGCCATGATAGGTGAAGATGGTCATGGGTACGGGCGTGGCGAAGGCTCGTCTGATTTCTTCGTCGCTGCTGCCGCTGTTCTTCATCACGCGATAGCGCTCTGACTGACGGACGTTGCGCTGCAGAATCTTCTGTATCTCGGCCTTTGTCAGATTGCGTGAATAGGGGGCGTTGGGCTTGTTGCGAATGGCCTTGTTGAACTCTGGCTGCAGGTATTTCACGATGTGGTCGTAGCAGGCTTTCTCGGCATACTGCTGCATGCGTGAGTCAATAGTGGTATAGACCTTCAAACCATCTGTGTAGATGTTGTAGTGCTCGCCGTTGCGATTCACGTTCTTATTGCACCAGCCATACAGTGGGTCTTGCTCCCAATAGAGGGAGTCCATGTAGTACTTCACGTAGTAACCGTCTGGATAGTCGGACCTTACGGGTTTCTTGGCCATCATATAGCGGCGCAGGAAATCGCGGAAATAGGTGGCTTCTCCGTCATTATGGTCGGCCACGTGGAAGTTGAGGTTCAGGGGCACTTGGCAACAGCTGTCGTACTCTTCTTGGGTGAGGTACTCGGCTTTCAGCATCTGACCTAACACAACATTGCGACGCTCCAGTGAGCGCTCGGGGTATCTCACGGGATTGAAATACGACGGGTTCTTACAGAGACCTACCAGCGTGGCGCTCTCTGTTATCGTCAGCTCTGACGGCTCTTTTGAAAAATAGGTGTTGGCTGCTGTCTTGATGCCCACGGCATTATGCAGAAAATCGAAGTAGTTGAGATACATGGTGATGATCTCGTCTTTCGTGTAGTTCTTCTCCAACTTCACGGCAATAACCCACTCGATGGGCTTCTGAAGGGCACGCTCCATCGTGGAATGGGCTGTCTCTGAGAAGAGCTGCTTGGCCAACTGTTGGGTGATGGTGGAGCCTCCGCCGGCGGCTTTCTGACCCATGACGCCTCGCTTGATGATGGCTCGCCCCAGGGCGTAGAAATCTATGCCGGAATGTTCGTAGAAACGGGCATCCTCTGTGGCCACAAGGGCCTGGATAAGGGATGGCGCTATCTCTGAATAGTCCACCATGACTCTGTTTTCACGGCTCATGCTCCATGTGCCCAGCAGTTTTCCATCTGAGGAATATACCTGTGTGGCATAGCGGTTGATGGGGTTCTGCAGGTCTTCGATAGGTGGCATGTAGCCTATCATTCCTTCGGATATAGCCCAGAAACACACTGCTGCGCCGATGACAACAACGGCGAGCAGTGTCCATAGGAATCCGATAAACCATTTTCTCATATGTAATGGTGCTGTTTATTCCTCTTCTGGTGTGATGAGTTTATAACCTTTGCCGTGGATATTGATGATTTCTATCTGTGGGTCGTCTTTCAGATGCTTACGCAGTTTGGTGATATACACATCCATAGAACGGGCATTGAAGTAGTTGTCATCAATCCAGATGGTCTTGAGGGCAAAGTCGCGCTGCAGAATCTCGTTGGCGTGTGAACAGAGCAGTGCCAGAAGCTCGTTTTCCTTGGTGGTCAACTTGGTCTGCTGGTCGCCAATGGTGAGCAACTGTTTCTGGGTGTCGAACACGAAGTTGCCAATGTGATAAACGGTTGACTCCTTGTTCTTCTTACCACGAACGCGGCGCAGGATGGCCTCAATACGGAATACGAGCTCCTCCATAGAGAAGGGCTTGGTGATATAGTCGTCGGCACCCAACTTGAAACCTTCCAGGATGTCTTCTTTCAGGGTCTTGGCGGTGAGGAAGATGATGGGGATTTCGGCGTTGGCGGTGCGAATCTCCTGAGCCAGTGTGAATCCGTCTTTCTTGGGCATCATCACGTCGAGCACGCAGATATCAAACTTGGTTTTTGTGAATGCCTTGAAACCGGCTTCTCCATCAGGGCAGAGCTCGGCCTCATAGCCTTTGGCTGCCAGATATTCACGTAACAACATACCGAGGTTTTCATCGTCCTCGCAAAGCAAGATTTTTAGTCTGTCTTCCATAATTCTAAGTGTTTAAATGATTAATATTCTATATTGTTTAATTCTCTTGCAAAATAGGGAGCTTGATAGTGAACTTGGTGCCTTTGCCCAGTTCGCTCTCGCACTTAATCTCTCCGTCGTGAAGGTTGATAATCTCTTTCACGTAGGCCAAACCTAATCCGAAGCCTTTCACATCGTGCACATTACCTGTATGGACGCGGTAGAACTTGTCAAAGACTTTCTTCACGTTTTCTTTCTTGATGCCTTGACCGTCGTCGCTGATGGAGAAGCAAAGGTGCTCGCCTTCGTTCCAAGTGCGGATATGGATGTTGACGGGTTGGTCTGTCTTGCGATATTTCACGGCGTTGTCCAACAGATTGGTGATGGCATTCTGGAAATGTACTTCGTCCACGAAGATGGCTGAGTCAACGGCTTCTATCTCTGTGTTGATCTTGCCGCCTGTATGTTCTACGCGGAGATTAAAGGTGGCGGCAGTCTGCTCCAGCAGTTCGTTGAGGTCAAGTTCTTTTTTCTTGAAGGAGGTGGATTTCCTGTCGAACATGGACATCTGAAGTACTTTTTCCACAAGGAAGCGCAGACGGCGTGACTCGTCACCTATCACGGTGCTCAGGTGCTTCATCATCGTAGGGCTCTTCGTCACTGACTCGTCGCCAAGCATCTGTGCTGCCAGTGAGATACTGCTGATGGGGGTCTTTAACTCATGGGTCATGTTGTTGATGAAGTCGTTCTTGATTTCTGTGTAGCGCTTCTGGCGGAAGATGACCACAATGGTGAAGATGAATGTAAGCAGCAGCACAATGGTGAAGATGACTGCGGGTATCATGAAACGCACACTGGAATAGATGTACGAGTCCATGTCTGGGAAATGTATCCTGACAATGCCTCGCTTGCTGGTGGCGTCGTTGTGGAACAGGGTCTGTGAATAGCTCCACTGTTCTCCTTTATCACTATACTCGGGACAGCGGTAAATCTCGCGACCATCGGATGTGGATACTGTCAGGTGGTAGGGGATATCGATACCGTTGTTTTGCAGTTCGTTGCGGATATCCTGATCCAGGAGCTTGAAATTGACGCGCTCCTTCAGGGGCTTCTCGCTGGCTGTGTACAATATATTATATACAACTTCGTCGAGCAGGGCTTTCTGATAGACATAGCGATTGCGTACAATCTCTTGAAGTGATTTCGTGGCTTCTGACAACTGGTCTTTGTCTGTACGCATCATCATGGCCTTGGGGACATTGGCCGGTTTGGTGGCGAATGTTTTTAGCTCAAACTCCGAGTAGAAGGTGCCGTCTTCTGCGGATACGGAGAACTGATGGGCGTGCTGGATACTGCCATCTAGTCCGTTGACAATGATGGAGTCTTGTGAATAGGCTCGGCGCTCTACGTCGTTCACATCTTTCTCAAGGTAGCGCAGGGTCTCATTCAGCTCCAGATTTCTGGAGGCTTGATAAAGACTTCTGTTCACGCTCTCATCAAATTGCTCTTTCTTCATCTTGGCAATCTCTTCTATATAAGAGATTTGCATGTAGAGTAGTCCTAGGAAGGAAAAACCCATGATGATTGCTATAACCCATATCGTTGATTTCTTCATCTTCTTATTTTCTTTATTCGATGTGGCAAAGATAGGAAGTTTTTAAATACAACGGTGTTTTTGGTTAAAGACTTTTGTTAATATTTGCTGATTTTAACAATTTTATTACTATGTAATTTTAAATAATGAATTATAAAATTGTGTATTCTTTATTGAATGCAGTAATTTCTAACGAACTCTTCCCACTGTCCTTGATAGCCGTTGAATACATTCAGGTCAACCTGGCCTTGAATACCTTTTACGGAGCCGTCGGCACTGAGTTGCCACAGCGAAAGGTGTATGTCGGGCTTGTATTCGCCATAACGGGCTATCCAGAAATGGTAGTCTTTCTTCAGGTCTGGGGCATAATCTAACCAGGTGTTGACGAAACGCTGGTTGATATAGAGCAGTGGACGGACGCCTAAACGTTTCTCTACGATATTCAGAAAGATACGGATATGTTTGAAGAGAATCTCTGGCCCACCCATCTGTCTAATCATGGCATCGCTGGGTTCTATGTCGAGCATAGGGGGAAGGTCGCCACGCTTAAAACGGGTATGTCTCAGAAAATGATTGGCTTGGGCTTTGGGATCCTGACGGGTGGAGAAAAAGTGGTAGGCGCCAACGGGAATGTTGTTGAGATGGCAATTCTGGTAGTCGTTGGTGTAATAGCGATTCAGAATTGAGATGCCTTCGGTTGATTTGATATAGACAAATGAGACGGGGTAGTCCACCTCGCCGTTGATGCGGTTGGCACTGATACGGCGGCCCAGTCCCTTGATGCGTAGTTGCTTCCAGTTGATGCCGAAGCGCTTGCGGCCTTGTTCGTGCTGGTAGCGCGATATGTCTATACCATAGATGCGTTCTGTGGTATAAACCATCCTTTCGCCCATATAGCGGTCTTTCTTCCAAATGCCAGCCTTCAGGAAATCGGGGGATACGCAGAAACCAAAACCATGACGTCTGTCTCTCTCCCAGTGACCTTCGTAATATTGGTAGTCGGCTGATTGGTAGGAACCGTGTCCGCTGGCCATCATGTGTCTGTTGAACTGACCTGCATAGGTGCCGTGGGTATCAATGCGGATGCCATACATCAGGGTGTCGGCATGAAACTGACCTATGATGATGCGCCCATACATGTCTTTTGTCAGGCATTTACCTTCGCGGGGATAGTCTTTCAGGTGCAGAAAACTGGTCAGGGTTAGTCTGCCTTTAGGCATATAGGTAGCCAGCGTGGAGTCGCCCTTTTCTGCATAACGGGCAACCATATCGAAGCCTTCGTCTTGGACGGAGTGGCGTTGTAGATAATAATTGAGCTCGTTTTGTATCTGATGGTGTTTGGTACTAAACGAACTGATAGCTAATATGATGGATAATATGTAGTACATAATCAGGCGCGGTGATTCGCCTCCCAGGATAATAGGGCTTTAATAAATGTCTCGTATGGGTTGTTGCGGAATTTCTTGGCTTTTGTCGCTTCTATTAATGTGTATATTAAATAGATGAGCGTGCAGAGAAGAAAACCTGATGAGTAGGCGTACAGCGCTGTGTTTGAGCCTCTTACTAAAAGGCTGAACAATGCCACTGGGATGATAAATGCTAATCCCAGGATAATGTAGCGACGGGTGCGCCAGGAGTCTTTGAAGTCCTCAAATTTCTGTTTCTTCTCCAGGTAATCCTCGAAGTCTTTCTCTGTGATGTGATAGTTTTCTATCTTTGGCAGGGTGGGGTCGTCCTTGTAATCCGTACGGATATCCCAAATGTGGCCCTGTATGGATTCCAAGGATATGTGGTCAATATATGAACGGTCTATCTGAAACATAGTATTAAAATTTAAGCCCCCTGATGGTTCAGGGGGCTTTTATTGTTTAGCAAAGTCTGCGAGAGCCATCGCCTATGACTACGTCATAAACCTTTGGCTCGTGGCCGTACTTAGCGTTGAACTTCTGTTTGGCTGTTTCTACAAACTGCTTATACAGGTCGTTGCGTACCAGGTTGATGGTGCAGCCACCAAAGCCGCCACCCATGATGCGGGAACCGGTAACACCGCATTCCTTGGCAATATCGTTCAGGAAGTCGAGTTCCTCGCAAGATACTTCGTAGTCTTTTGACAGACCTTCATGTGTCTTGTACATCATCTCGCCCACCTTCTCGTAGTCACCTTCGTTCAGAGCATCGCAGACAGCCAGTACGCGGTCTTTCTCGCCCAGTACGAACTTTGCACGCTTGTAGTCTTCTTCGCCAACTTCGGCTTTTACCTCTTCAAGTTGTTCCCAGGTGCAGTCGCGCAGGGTCTCAAACTTGCTCTCGGGGTGCTTGGCCTGAATATGCTTCACCACGTTCTCGCAAGAGTTGCGACGGTCGTTGTAGGGCGAACCGGCCAACTGATGCTTTACGACTGAGTCGAGCAATACCAGACGATAACCATCTGGTTTGAATGGGAAATATTCAAACTCTCGACTGCGACAGTCAAGGCGCATTAGACAGCCTGCCTTGCCGAATACAGAGGCAAACTGGTCCATGATACCACAGTTCACGCCGCAGTAGTTGTGCTCTGTTGCCTGACCAGCCAGCACCATGTCCCACTGAGATACTTTGTTGTCGCCGAAGATGTCGTTCAGACCACACGCAAAACAGCTCTCCATTGCAGCACTCGATGACATGCCAGCGCCGAGGGGTACATCACCTGCAAAGGCAATGTTGAATCCCTTTACGGGAACGCCCAACTTCTTCATCTCCAGTGCAATGCCGTAGATGTACCGAGCCCATGAGGCCTTGGGACCTGCAGGGTCGCTCAACTTGAAGTCCACACGGTCCTTCAGGTCGATAGCATAGGCCATTACGGTGTCTTCTGTGTCGTTGGCGCGCATTTCAGCGATAACTCCTTTGTCCACCGCGCCAGGGAAGACATATCCGCCGTTATAGTCGGTATGCTCACCAATCAGATTGATACGGCCAGGAGACGCATAGACATTTCCTGTATTTCCGTCAAAGTGCTTGATGAAGCGACTTCTTACAAATTCAATATCCATATATAGTTATTCGTCTTTTTTTTATTTGGTAACGCCAAACTTGTATATTGTCTTCTGCTTGTAGCGCTCACCTGGATTCAGGATAACACTGGGGAAGTAGGGACGGTTGGGAGAGTCTGGGAAGTGCTGAGCCTCCAGACATACTGCTGAACGACGGGGGAAGGTAGCACCGTTAGCTCCCTTGTAACCGTTCAGATAGTTACCTGTATAGAGCTGCATACCAGGCTCTGTGGTGTAGCACTCCAATGTTCGTCCGCTCTTAGGTTCGGTCAGACGCGCGGCAAAGCTCAACTCACCCTCTTCCTGCTTGTTCAGTACGTAGTTGTGGTCATAGCCCTTGCCAAACTTAATCTGCTCGTTGTCTGCATCAATCTCCTTACCGATTGCCTTGGGCTGACGGAAATCGAATGGCGTACCTTCTACTTTCAAAATCTCACCTGTAGGAATAGCTGTTGCGTCTGTGGGCAGATAGAAGTCTGCATTAATCTCGCAAACTAAATCGTCAACTGTTGGGGTTGGATCTGCTGTGCCTGCCAATGAGAAGAAAGCGTGGTGTGTCAGGTTGACAACGGTCTTTTTGTTGGTGGTAGCTAGATACTCCAATACAAGCTCGTTGTTATCTGTGAAAGTGAATTCTACTGTGACATCGAGTTCGCCTGTGTAGCCTTCTTCACCGTATGAAGAAACACGATGCAAAGCCAATGAGCGTGGACCCATCTGACGGGCATCCCATACCTTTGCGTTGAATCCTTTCAGACCACCGTGCAGGTGGTTGGAACCATCGTTGAGGGCTACCTGATATTCTTTACCGTTCAGGATGAATGTACCTTTGCAGATACGGTTTCCCCAACGACCAATCAATGTTGATAGATATGGTTCGTTTCCACTCATAAGCTGTTGGATATTGGCGTGGCCCTGAATGACGTTGCCAACGTTGCCGTCCTTGTCGGGAACCATGATGGCACAGATAGCACCGCCATAGTTTGAAATAGCTACTTCGTAACCCTTGCGGTTGCGTAAAATGTAAAGGTCGGTTTTCTTACCATTAATAGTGGTCTGGAAGTCTTCACGCTTCAGGCCACACAGATTCGCATTTTCTGTTGTGTTCGCCATAATCTTTGTTTTTAGTTACGAATTATTTATTCTTTTTGCAAAGTAACAAAAAAATACCGACTTGTGCAAACAAATCGGTAAAAAAATGGTGTTAAAAACAACTAAATGCGCGATTTCATGAAGTCCGAAACTACATATGTGCTGCCGCCTACAAAGATAAAGTCCTCATTGGTAGCACCTTGCATAGCTGCTCGGTACGCTTCCTCTACTGTTGGATAACATTCGCCTTTCAACCCGAATTGGTCGCCGAATATCTTGAGAGAGGTCTCTGGGAATGCTCGTTTTGTACTTCCCTTAGTATAATAATAGGTGGCGTTTTTGGGAAGCAGGGACATCACGGTATAGACATCTTTGTCTTCTACAAGTCCGAAAACGATGCGCAACTCGCGACATTTCGTGTTTGCAAGTTGTTTGCCCAGGTATTCCCATGCGCCAGGATTGTGACCTGTATCACATACCACTGTGGGATTCTGTCGGATAATCTGCCAGCGTGCCATCAGTCCCGTGATATTCGTCACGTTCTTGAAAGCGCTTTCTATTTCGGAGATGGTCTTCTCGTCATGTCCGTTTTCTGGGTATGCCGACAAGTATCCTTGTTGCTCCAACTGATGCATGGCTTCTAATACCGTTTTCATGTTCTTTGGCTGGAACGAACCTGAAAGTTCGCAAAAGAAGTCGCCATAGTGTTTTGTGTGATATTTGATGCCCGCTCCGTTGGGCTCTTCCTCCCAAGTGATTACCTCGTCCTGTTCTTCGGCGTATGTAATCGGAGCGTGGGCCTCTGCTGCTAGTGTGTCGAACACGGTTTTTGTCTCTGGTGTTGACTCGCCAATGACAACGGGAATGCCGCGTTTGATGATTCCGCCTTTCTCTATCGCAATCTGTTCCAGACTGTTTCCTAGTAGTTGGGTATGGTCCAATGAGATATTGGTGATTATCGATAGGATTGGGGTGATGATATTCGTGCAGTCCAGGCGGCCTCCTAGTCCTACCTCCACAACGGCTATATCTACATTCATTTCCTTGAAATATTTGAAGGCCATTGCGGTGGCTATCTCAAAGAAGGTGGGGGAGAATGATTCGAAGAACGATTTCTCTGTTTCTACAAATTTTGTGACATAGTCCTCGCTGATGGGAGTACCGTTTACTCGGATGCGCTCTTTGAAGTCAATGATATGGGGCGAAGTGTAGAGTCCTACTTTGTAGCCGCATGTTTGCAATTGGGCAGCCAGCATGTTTGATACGGAGCCCTTACCGTTTGTTCCTGCAATGTGGATACTGCGGAAGTGCTCGTGCGGATGACTGAAGTGCTCGTCTAATTTTAGTGTGTTCTCCAGTCCCTCTTTGTAACCGCCAACACCTTGATGTTCAAAATTCGATGTCTTGCAGAACAAATATTCTGTTGCTTCCTGGTAGGTCATAATCTACTGGTTTGAGATTTGAAATTTGAGATTAAAGGGATGTGAACTAATTGAAGTAGTTCTTGAAACGTTGGAAGATGCTCTCCTTTGTCTGATTGTCACCTTTAAAATTGTCGCTGCCCATGAAACTCTCGATGGCTTTCTTCTCTTCGCGTGAAAGGGTCTTTGGTATGTAAACGCTGATGTTGACCACTAGGTCACCGCGTCCGCTTCCGTATCCCTGAACAGCGGGCAGACCTTTACCTCTCAGACGCATGGTCTTACCAGGTTGTGTGCCGTTTTCAATCTTAATCTTCAGATTATTGCCTTCGATAGTCGGGATATCTACCTCGCCTCCAAGTGCTGCTGTAGGGAAGTCGAGCAAGAGGTTGTAAATAAGATCGTTGCCATCTCTTACGAAAAGCTTGTGGTCTTCCTCTTCAATATATACTTGGATGTCACCGGCAACGCCTCCGCGATGACCAGCATTACCCTTGCCGGGTACATTGACCACCATGCCTTCGGCTACGCCGGCAGGGATGGTGATTTCTACAACTTCCTCACCCTTTGTTACACCTGTACCATTGCAATGTGTACACTTGTTTTTGATAATCTGGCCTTCTCCCTGACAGGTGGGACATACGCCCTGGGTCTGCATCATGCCAAAGATGCTCTGTGTGGTGTGGGTGATAACGCCCGAACCATGACAGGTGGGACAGGTCTCCTTTCCACTGCCGTCTGCTGCACCTGTGCCGTGACAATGTGTACAGGTGGTATCTTTTCTAACTTTGAATTTCTTGGTAACGCCTTGGTTGATTTCTTCCAGCGTGAGGCGCACTTTTAGTCGCAAATCGCTACCTCTATGCTGCTGGGGGCGTCCGCCGCGTCCGCCAAAGCCTCCGAATCCATGTCCACCAAAGATATCACCAAACATAGAGAAGATGTCGTCCATGTTCATAGACGCACCGCCGAAACCTCCAAAGCCTCCGGCTCCGCCACCCATGGGTCCATCGAATCCAAACTGGTCGTACTGTTGGCGCTTCTGTGGGTCGTGCAGAATATTGTAGGCCTCTGCGGCCTCTTTAAATTTCTCTTCTGCCTGTTTGTCACCAGGGTTACGGTCTGGGTGATACTTGATGGCAATCTTTCTGTACGCCTTCTTAATCTCTTCTTCCGAGGCTGTCTTCTCTACACCAAGTACCTCGTAGTAGTCTCTTTTTTGTGCCATTAATTGTCAATCATCAATTTTGCAATTGTTAATTCTTATTGTCCTACGGCTACTTTAGCGTAGCGAATCACTTTGTCATTTAACTTATAGCCTGGGGCCATACAGTCGATGACTTTTCCTTTTTTATCATCGCCCATGCCAGGAACCAGGGCTACTGCCTCGTGTAGGCTGGTGTCGAAGTCGGCATCCTCTGTCTCAATCTTGCTCACGCCCTGAGCCTCTAGCGCCTTCATCAACTTTTGGTAAATCAGTTGCATACCTTCGCGCAGTACCTGTGGGTCGTCTGTTTTCTCACCACTGGCAATGGCACGCTCCATATCATCGATAACGGGGAGTAGGGCGGTAATGGTTTTCTCGCCACCATTTAGAATCAGTTCTGAACGCTCTTTCAACGTACGCTTGCGATAGTTGTCAAATTCTGCCATCTGACGGAGATATTTATCCTTGAGATCAGCAATTTGAGCCTCGGCAGCTTTCAGTGGGTCTGTCTCTTCTTCTGCTGCTTCCTCAACTTTTGCGTCAGTTTGTTCTTCTGTCACTTCGTCAGTAGGGTTTTCTACTGCCATATCGTCAGTATTTACCTCCTGTTCTTCTTTCTTTATATCCTTTTCTTCCATATTTCTAATGTTTTTCTTTGTACTTGCAAAAAGCATGCCAAGCAGAAAAGGCTATGATCTGTTGTTTAACATCACTTGTCATTGCATCAATCGTTACTGCAAACGCGTTGGGTGAAACTATCGAAGGCTGCTTGGCCATTATCTCCATAGCAGAAGAGACCGACACGGATGCCTTTCCAATAGCCACTTCGCATGGAGAATGCATCGCTTACTTGGCTGAAACGGATACCATCGATGCTGTAGGAGAACTGGTGACGATTTGTCTGACAGTCGTTGTTGACGCGCAGCCAGAGTTTCTGGAACTTTCCTTTCGTGATGACCTCACGCTTGCCTTGAGTCTCGATGAAGATGCCGTCTTTGCAGAGACCGATACCACGGAAAGTCTTGCCACTACAGAAGAGACCAGCAAAGCAGTTGCCCTGTGCGGTGAGTAGGGTGGTGCTCTCGCTTTGATAGCCAATAACCTTCTGAGTGAGCATGTTGCGACAGAGCTTCAGACTGTCGGCAGGCAAAGCTTTCAGCGTGAGCCAGCCTTTCTTCTCCTTCAGACTCCAGTGGGTGTCAACTGGGTTGTGGTTCCACTGCCATTGCAGGCCGAGTGTGGAAGATGAAAAATCATCGTCGGTTTGAGGGAGAAAATGATGGGATGATGGTATGGGTTTCTGCCATTCAGCGACGGGTTCACCAATTCCGTTGCCGTCATAATCGCCGCCCATTAAGGGCCAATTGTTCTGCCAACGAACGGGCTGAAGGTGAACCACGCGTCCTAAGACGGGTGTCTCTTGGAAATGATAGAACCACCATGTGCCATCTGGGGTATCGACCAAGGCGCCTTGATGAGGGCCGTTGATGGATGTGGACCCCTGTTCGAGCACGATTTTACGTTCGTATGGACCATAGATGTTCTTGGCTCTCAGGACAGTCTGCCAGCCTGTGCCAACGCCACCCTCAGGAATGATGAGGTAGTAATAGCCATTGCGCTTCATGAACTTGGTGCCTTCGGCAATAGGCCCTTCATAGACGGTGGTGCCCTCATCGAGCAGTTTTCTGCCATCGGCCGACATCCGATGCACGATGATAGGACCTGCACCGTGCTTGCTGCGACCTAAATAGGCTTGTCCATCTTCATCCCAGAAAGGACATGGGTCTTCCCACTTAGCCACGCGTTTTACCATGTGAAGGGGTGCCCACGGGCCATGTGGGTCTTTGGCTGTAGTCATGTAAAGACCTTCTTCGGGAGTACAGAAATAAACGTAGAAGAGACCATTGTGATAGCGGATGGCGGGTGCCCACGAACCGCCAGCATAGTGCTTGTTCTCATCCCAGCCAGGTTCGTCAAAACGACTGTATATCTGACTGATATATTGCCAGTTTATCATATCGTCTGATTCCAATACCTGCATGCCGAGGAAATG
>CAMOGP010000040.1 GCA_946614175.1 uncultured Prevotella sp.
GACTGGGCCTATCCTTATGGCGATACAAACCAGTTGACCAACACATCGACGCCTGCCGCCAAACTGAATAATCTGAATATTGATGGCAGCAGACTGATGTCTAAGCCGATTACGGATATGACAGTCACAGGTGGACTGGCATCTTTTTCCTTCAGCATGCCTTCAACCACAGGGGTGGGTGAGTTGACTGCAAAGACGGCTCCCGAGGTGCTCTGCCATGTGGGGCTGGTGGATATCGTACGTGACGCCCAGGGACATATCCGAAAGAAAGTCAGGGTTAACCGATTTGAGTTTGGAGGGTGGCGCACCCTAATGAATACGAAACCAACTAACGAGGACTCGCAGTAATGCGGGTCCTCTCTTTTTGGTGAACATTTTGAAACATTGTTCGTTATTAAATAATACCTACTTTTGATTAATACTGTTAAATAATTATAGGTACGGGCTGGTGCGCGATGCTTAAAACCCTTAGTTTTAGGTATTGCGCGCCTTTCTGTTTTGCCGTACCTTTGCACCCTGTAAACAGAAGCAGATGTTTTTGGAATAACAAACCAATTTAATAATAACAAAAATGAAAAAGATTCTGATTTCTATGGTAGCAGCTTTGGCGCTGCTCCCCGTGTTCACCTCGTGTTCTAACGATGACGACAACAAACCTGAGAAGACCGCTGCTCAGAGTGTAGAAGGAAACTATGCTGGTGGTACTTATGCCAACTGCAAGTACTTCCAGAACTATCAGCCCACAGAGAACGATACCGTTTTCGTGAAGGCTACTCAGATTGCCGATGTTGCTACGCTGAGCTACACCTCAAAGACCTGGGGCGAGTTTACCTTTGAGGCTGTCAAGGTGACCAAACAGGACGACGGCTCGTTTACACTCGCTGGTGAGGGTAAGACCCTGATGCCTAGCATGAAGGGTGAGCCTAAGGAGTATGCCGCTACCTTCGAGGGTACCGTCAATGACGGCAAACTGGTGGCTACGTTCGACGTACCTGCCGTGATGGGTGGCACCATCGTACTGTTCAACCCTGCCGATTTCAAGGAAGTATTCGAAGCTGCTCAGAACAAAGATAAATAATGAGTATCAAAACACCATTACGCTTGCTGGGAATAGCCTCTATCGTGGGACTATTCTCAGCTTGCGATTTGTTGGAGAACGTGTATGACGACCCCGCGGTGGAGAAGCAGGAGGGACAGTACTATGTGGATGCCACCGACTATGCCCAGTGGGTGTACATCAACCTCCACACGCCTGTGCCCACCATCACCACCTCGACCATCAGTCTGGACGGCCTCACGGAGACGGGTGCGCCCCAGGAGTGGGACATCGCCCACCACCGCTACGACGTGAAGACCAACGGCGCCAGTGTGATGATGACGCCCTATCACTCGATTGAAGCGCTGGAGCAGGCCGGACTACCCAGCGAGGGTGAATGGACAGCCGATGAAGAGAGCGAGCAATGCATCACCGTGGATATGTCGCACATGATGGAGGGCTATCTGGTGTATGCCCCTGGTCATAAGAACACGGTGATAGGACAATGGGTGGAGGTGGACACGAGTAACATGCCGCCCAACTACACCATGCACGACAACGTGATGTTGCTGCGCTTTGCCGACGGCACCTACGCCGCCATACAGTTGGCCAACTTTATGAGTACCGACAGCTATCAGGTGAAAGGTTGGATGACGGTGAACTATAAGTATCCTATTTTTAAGTGAAATTGAAAAGTGAAAGTTGAAAGATTGAAAAGTGAATTGATGATGATGGCCTTGTGCCTATGTAGCACGGTGCAGGCCGCAACTGATCCTGCCGACAGCGTGCTGTGGAACGATGACCCGTTGAAGTTGCAGACCGTTGTGGTCACCGCCACCCGTACACCCAAGTCGCTGAAGGACATCCCTGTGGTGACGCGCGTCATCACGGGCGAGGACATCCGTAAGGCCGATGCCACCAATATCAAGGACATGCTGCAACAGGAGTTGCCAGGACTGGAGTTTACCTATTCTATGGGTCAGCAGGTGCTGAACATGGGTGGCTACGACGGCAATAACATCCTGTTCCTGGTGGATGGCGAACGCATGGCGGGCGAGTCGATGGATAACATCGATTTCTCGCGACTCAACCTCAACAGTATCGAGCGCATTGAGATTGTCAAGGGTGCCGCCTCTACGCTCTACGGCTCGTCGGCGATGGGTGGCGTCATCAATATCATCACCAAGGGGCCGTCGGACACGTGGAGCGCCAACCTCAACACCCGTTACGAGGGTGCTACCAAGGAGTGGCGCCACGGCGGAAGTGCCGATTTCAACATGGGTAAACTGAACTCGCTCACTACCTTCCAGATGACCCGTGCAAAGGCGCTGGATCTGGGCGAGGACTCGTCGCTGCCCACGTATGGCGGACGCTCGTACAACGTGAAGGAACGCCTTGTCTGGCAACTGCGCCACGACCTGTCGCTGACGGGCCGACTGGGTTATTTCTTCCGCGAGAGGGAGTCGGGCGAGGTGAGTCATGAGCGCTATCGCGACCTCAGCGACGGGTTGAAGATGAACTGGAGCATCACGCCGCAGCAGCACCTCGAGGTGGGCTACAGCTTTGACCAGTATGACAAGTCGGACCTGAACCTTCTGACGCATAAAGACCTGCGCGACTACTCCAACCGTCAGCATGTGGCGCGTGCCGTCTATAACTCTCAACTTTCAACTCTCAACTCTCAACTCATCCTGGGTGCCGACTTCATGAACGACTACCTGATGACCTATCAGTTTGCCGCCGATAATAGCCACCAGTCGCAAAACAGCTACGATGCCTTTGTGCAATGGGACTATGCCCCCACGGAGCAATGGGAGGTTATCGGCGGACTGCGTTACGACTACTTCTCGGCTGCCGCAAAGGGTATGCCTACGTGGAAACTGGCGGGCATGTGGAAGAGCGGACACAACAGTCTGCGTGCCTCCTACGCCTCTGGCTTCCGTGCCCCCTCGCTCAAGGAACTCTATATGGACTTCTTCATGGGAGGCATCTTCATGATCTATGGTAATCCTGACCTGAAATGCGAGACCAACCATAACCTGTCGCTCTCGTGGACCAACTACGGTTCGATTACCAGCAACCTGAAATACTGCTTGACGGCCACCGGCTATTACAACTTCTTCAGCAACTATATCACCACGGCAACGGTGGTGCGCGACGGGAAGAGTGGACAGATGTATACCAACATTGCCAACCAGCAGATAGCTGGGGCCGACGTCAACGCACAGCTTCATCATCACAACGGCTTTGGCGCCAGGGTGTCGTATGCCTTCACCAGGAATATCGTGAAGAAGGGACAGCCCGACCTTACTGCTGCCCGTCCACACTCGCTCACTTGGCGTGCCGACTACGACCATCAGTTTACGAAGAACTACGGACTCTATGTGTCGCTCTCAGGCCGGTTTCTCTCGGCTGTCAACGTGACGGAATACACCTCCAGTACGCTCGACGAGATGACCAAGACCCACTACGACGGCTATGCCATCTGGAAGTTATCGCTCTCGCAGCGCTTCATGAAAGGCATCACGCTCAACTGCGCCGTCGATAACCTGTTTAACTATCAGCCCAAGACCTATGCCGCCAACTCGCCTGTCACGTTGGGCACGACGCTGACGCTTGGCCTTTCTATTGATATCAATAAAATGCTATGAACAGAATCAAAATCAAGAAGAAATACATCTTTTTAGGCCTCCTTTCGGCCTTGCTCGTCTTCATCCTGACGGCCTGCTGGCGCACCATGTGCAGTAGGACGGACGTGGCCTTTGTCAACTATCAGGTCATCACGCTGGGCGAGATTTCGAAGGCCAACGACAATAGTTTTATCCGCCTGCATGTGGCACCCCTCGACGATATCGACTCGTGGAGTGACTACGATGCCGTTGTGATCAACGGTATGGGACTGCGCATCACGGAGGAACAGCGCCAGCAGATCCAGACGCAGGCCGATAAGGGATTGCCCATCCTGACCACCGCCGTGACGAACCCTGCGAATAATATCGTGAGCATGGACGAGTGGGATGCTGACTCGCTGAAGCAGTACCTCTCGGCGGGTGGAGCGAAGAACTACCGCAGTTTTTTGAACTACCTGCGCAACGAGGTGGACGGCAAACTCTTCTTCCTCGACGAGGTGGAGCCTGTGGAGGAACAGGAGGCTGAACTCTTCTATCACCTGGGTGCGCCCTACCAGGGCAATGCCCCACGTATCCTCATCAGCGGTATGATGGGTGATGCTACCGACCTGATTGCGGCCCTCGAGGCATCAGGCGATGTGGTGTATGCCACCCGCGACCTGAACACGCTCATCAAGACCCACGCCATCGATAGCATCCAGCCATCGGCCATCATCAACATGGCGCACGGACGATTGGGCGATGCGGTCGTAGATTATCTGAAAGCGCAGAATATCCCCCTGTTCTCTACCGTCAACGTGAACCGCATGACGGAAGAGTGGGAGAATGACAAGCAAGGCATGCAGGGCGGCTTCCTGTCGCAGAGCATCATCACCCCTGAGATAGACGGCATGATTCGTCCCTTCGTACTTTTCGCCATCCGCGAGGGCAAGGACGGACTGCCTGAGGCCTATACCATCCCTGAACGACTCACGACGTTTGTGAAGGCTGTCAACAAGCACCTGGCGCTGAAGACTATCAGTAATCGGGACAAGAAGGTGGCCATCGTCTATTTCAAGGGTCCTGGTTCTAACGCTCTCACGGCTTCAGGACTCGAGGTGGTTCCCTCGCTCTATAACCTCTTGGTCAGGATGCGCGAGGAGGGCTATACTGTAAAAGACCTGCCTGCATCGGCCGAGGCACTCGACGCCCTTATCCAGCGCTCTGGCAGCGTGTTTGGCACCTATGCCGAGGGTGCTCAGGCCAAGTTCCTCAACGAGGGACAGCCGCAACTCATCACCAAGCACGACTTCAACACGTGGACCAAGGCGCTCTTCACCAAGGAGATGCGCGACGAGATGCTGCGTGTCAACGGACAGTATCCTGGTCATTACCTGGCGAAGGATGCCGAGACGCTGGGCCTGCCCGTTATTCATTTGGGTAATATCGTACTGATGCCGCAGATGCCTGCCGGAACGGGTAGCGACTCGTTCAAGATGGTACACGGCACGGAGACGGCTCCGCCCTATCCTTATATTGCCCAGTACCTGTGGCTGCAGGAGGGTTTCAAGGCCGATGCCCTTATCCATTTTGGTACGCACGGCTCGCTTGAATATACGCCAGGCAAGCAGGTGGCGCTGTCGCAGAATTGCTGGAGCGACCGCCTCGTGGGTACCTTGCCCCATTTCTACCTCTATACCATTAGTAATGTGGGCGAGGCGATGATAGCCAAGCGTCGCACCTATGCCTCGCTAGTGTCGTATCTCACGCCGCCCTTCATGGAGAGCAACCTGCGCGGACTGTATGGTCAGTTGAGTGCTGCCATCGAGGCCTACGACAAAGCTCCCAGCGAAAAGGCATCGTTGGCAGTGAAAGCGCTCACCATCCAGATGGGTATTCATCGTGAGTTGCACCTCGACTCCCTGAAGACCAAACCCTATACAGAGGCTGAAGTAGCCCGTATTGAAGCCTTTGCTGAGGAGTTGATGAACGAGAAGATTACGGGTAAGTTCTATACCCTGGGCGTGCCCTACGAGCAGGACCGCATTCAGTCGTCCGTCTTCGCCATGGCCACAGAGCCTATCGCCTATAGTCTCTTGGCACTTGACAAGATGCAGCGTCGTGCCGCTGCCGACACAGAAAAGCACCCTTCGCTCTTCACCGCCCGCTACCTGAATCCTGCCAAGGCGTTGGTATCCAAACTGCTCAGTCGTCAGGGGGAGGTGACCGAGGCCGAGGTCTGTCAGATAGCGCATATCACCACAGCCGACTTGCATCGTGCTCACCATATCGACTCTGTCCTTGCTGCTCCCCAGCAGATGATGTCGATGATGATGACGATGTCCAACGGGACGCCAGGTGCCAAGCGGAAGGCGAAAGCCTCCGTCTCTCCCAAAGGACCCAAAACGCCCAATAACCCCACTCACCCCATGCCCAAGTCAGGGTCTTCTATGAGTCCCAAGAAAGCCCTGGCTATGGCCAAGATGATGGGTGCTACTCCTGAACAGTTGAAGAAGATGAAGGAGGCCATGATGGGCAAGAAAGGCACAACGGACAAGCATACCGACAGTAAGATGCAAAATATGTCGCCCGCCATGCAGGCCATCGTCGACAAGGTGGCTGAGGCTGGTATGCTCTCCAAGCAGGATAAGGATTTTTCCCGTGCCGTACTCGAGGTGGAGCGCACTATCCGCAACGTGGGCAACTACCGCACAGCTCTGCTTACGTCGCCTGCTATCGAGATAACGAGTATGCTCAACGCCCTGCGTGGCGGCTATACGGCGCCCTCACCTGGTGGCGATGTGATCAGTAACCCCAACGCTGTACCTACGGGGCGCAACCTCTACGGCATCAATGCCGAGACCTGTCCTACGGAACAGGCCTGGGAGAAGGGTAAGGAACTGGCCGAGAACACCATTCGCCTGTATCGTGAGCGCCATCATGACAGTATCCCCCGCAAGGTGAGTTACACGCTGTGGTCCAGCGAGTTCATCGAGACGGGTGGCGCCACCATCGCCCAGTGTCTCTATCTGCTTGGCGTAGAGCCCATCCGCGACGCCTTTGGTCGTGTCACGGACATCCGCCTGATTCCCTCTAAGGAACTGGGTCGCCCACGTATCGATGTGGTGGTGCAGACCTCAGGACAGTTGCGCGACCTGGCTGCCTCGCGTCTGTTCCTCATCACCCGTGCCGTCGAGATGGCTGCACAGGCTGAGGATAAGGAGCATCCCAACATGGTGGCACAGGGCGTGAAGGAAGCCGAGCGTGTGCTGGTAGAAAAAGGTCTGTCGCCCAAGGAAGCCCGTGAGGTGAGTACCCATCGTGTGTTTGGTGGTGTCAACGGCAACTATGGCACAGGCATCCAGGGCATGACGATGGCCAGCGACCGTTGGGAAAACGAGTCGGAACTGGCCGAGGTCTACCTCAACAATATGGGTGCCTACTATGGTAAGGAAGACCAGTGGGAGGACATGCGCCAGTATGCCTTCGAGGCTGCCCTGGCCAATACCGATGCCGTCATCCAGCCACGCCAGTCTAACACCTGGGGCGCCCTGTCGCTCGACCACGTCTATGAGTTTATGGGCGGCATGAACATGGCCGTACGCAACGTCACGGGTAAGGAGCCCGATGCCTACCTCTCCGACTATCGCAACCGCAATCATGCCAGGATGCAGGAGGTGAAGGAGGCCATCGGCGTCGAGAGTCGCACCACACTGTTCAACCCCACCTATATCAAGGAGAAGATGCAGGGTGGCGCCAGCGATGCCAACACCTTTGCCGAGTTGGTTCAGAATACCTACGGATGGAACGTGATGAAGCCCGAGGCTATCGACAACGAGATGTGGGACGGCATCTATGATACTTACGTCAAGGACCAGTACAACCTGGGCACGCGCGCTTTCTTCGAACAGAAGAACCCTGCCGCCCTGCAGGAGATGACGGCCGTGATGATGGAGTCGGCTCGCAAGGGCTACTGGAAGGCCAGCGATGCCCAACTCAGGGATATCGCCCAACTGCACACCGAGTTGGTGAAGAAATATGGCGCCAGCGGTTCGCAGATGGTGAGCGACAACCAGAAGTTGCAGGACTTCATCGCCCATAAGGTGGATGCCACAACAGCAAAAGCCTATCAGCAACAGATCAGCGAGGTGCGCCACGAGCAGGTGAGCAATCAGAACAGTCAGGTGCTGAAGAAGGAGGAGATGTCCTCTGCCAGCACCACCACTACGATTGTCAACAGCGTGGCTGTGGTTGGCATCGCCGTTGTCTTTATCATCCTGATAGCGCTGCTGGTGCGTCGCCGTCGTCAAAACATGAGTGAATAGGCATGGAGGCAGTACTTCTCATCATGATATTCCTGGTCTGCTTCAACTTCGTGCTGAAGCAGACCTACCGCAAGCCGTGGTATGTGCTGGCCAGCGCCGTGGTGTGCGCCCTGTTCGTGGTCGTGGCGTGGCCGTGGGCCATCGAGCAGAGCAAGAGTCAGTTGCACGACTGGCTCAACAATCCCAAGCTGATGCTCGATACGGCCGTCATCCTCAGCATTGAGGTGATTATCCAGATGGCCTATTGCATCCTGGCTGTCCACCTGGCCTATACGGGCAGGGTGCGCCGCCGCACCGTCTGGCTCTATCGCCTGCTGCGCTGGTTTCCTGGCTTGCTCATCTTTCCCGTGCTGTTCTACATCGAGACACAATGCATGTTCCTCTTCACGGGTGCCGATTTCCAGGTGGTAGCCTACGGACTGGCTGCCTGCGTCTTCATCCTTGTTCCCATGCTCACCTGGGGCGTCCGATGGCTCGTCCCCGAGAAAGAGTTGCGCCTCGAGGTCTTTTTTCTCTCTAATGCGCTCATCGCCATCCTTGGCATCATTGCCACCGTCAACGGAAGATAAACAAATACAAACAAAACGATATGAATTACATTACCGACATTCTTTATTGGATTTCCACAGGCCTGCTGGTGCCTGTCATCGTGTTGCTCATCCTGCTTTTCTGTCGTGCCCTGCTGCTCATCGGCACCTTCTTTGGCCAGTATGTGGCCGTGCGTAAGACCGAGGCCCTGCTCAAGGGCGAGTTCGACGCGCTCAGTCAGGACAACCTTGCCACCCTGGCCGACCGTCTGCCTAAGAGTGACAAGTCGCTGGTGGTGCGCTATATCCGCCTGATGATGGACCATCGTGACAGCGAGGCGCATCTGCAGAAGTTGCTCTCTGATTTCGACCTCGCCGCCGCTGCCGACCTGGCCACCAGTAAGACCCTGGCCAAGATGGGCCCTATGCTTGGCCTCATGGGCACGCTCATTCCTATGGGTCCTGCCCTCGTGGGACTCTCTACGGGCGACATCGCCTCGATGGCCTACAACATGCAGGTGGCCTTCGCTACCACCGTCGTGGGACTCTTCTCTGCTGCCATCGGCTTCATCACGGGTCAGGTCAAGTCGCGCTGGTATCGCCATGATAGCGTGAATCTGCAGTTCCTGGCCGATCTGCTAACAGTTAAGAGTTAAGAGTTAAGAATTAAGAGTTGTCGCCTATGGCGATTAAGAATTAAGAATTATATGCTGAAAAGAAGAAATAAATCGATGCTTGCGGAGGCCGAGGACGACGACCCCATGTCGGTGGTCAGCAACCTGTTTGATGTGGCGATGGTCTTTGCCCTTGCCCTGATGGTGGCCCTCGTCAGCCGTTACAACATGACCGAGATGTTCTCGCAGGAGGACTTTACGATGGTGAAGAACCCAGGCAAGGACAATATGGAGATTATCACCAAGGAGGGACAGAAAATCAACCGCTACACGCCCAGCGACGACCAGTCGAATGCCGACGGCACCAAGGGCAAGCGTGTGGGTGTAGCCTATGAGTTGGACAATGGTGAGATTATTTATGTGCCTGAATGAATAGTGAGGGGACTGGCTTCGCATTCAGAATGCTAGTCCTTTCATGTATTTACTTTTTTACTCTTGCTGCTCTACTTACAAAGAGCGAGTGTCTCTATATCGCCACGAAGTTTGACGACGAGCGAAAAAAAAAAGAAAATTTGGTGATATTCCAGATTTTTTTTGTACCTTTGCTCTGTCATTGACGATTTTGCTTGTCTTTTTTATGCAGCACTGAGGTAAGTTGAGAATCTGACATGACATAATCTTTGGCTGATCAGCTCTGCCGCTTACTGCAGCAAGAGTTGTAGAGGCTACTCGGGTAAAACTGATTGATAACGTGAATTATAAGTGCTGCGTGATTTTTTTTATTAAGCAAAAAGACAATGAAAAAGAAGAGAAATTGGGTATTTGCTGCTGCCCTAATCTGCATCGCAGCAACAGTAAGTGGCTCGCTGTTATCCTGCAATGATGCCAAGGCTCAAAATGAAGGAGGCGACGAGCCCTCGGCCGAGGTAAAGAGCGAAGAACTGATTCGTACCAGTCAGAGTTGGGACGGCGTGGAGTTGCCCGACTATCTGAAGGGACGCCCCGAACTGGTAGCCGTGAAGTATGTGTTTCCCGCTGGTAAGAAACTGGGCTGGCATCATCATCCCGTGATGAACTATGGTATACTGGTGCAGGGTGAACTGACCATCATCGGACTGGATGGTAAGCAGAAGGTGGTGCACGAGGGCGAGGCCGTTGTTGAGATGGTGAACACCATTCACCACGGGGAGAACCGAGGAAAAAAGGACGTTATCCTGTATATGTTCTACCTCTCGCAGAAAGACTCGCTTTTGGCTGTACAGCATCCTGAGATTCCGCTGGAGTAAGCAAGTAGGAAAAGCACTCGTTTCTTCGATTTGCCTTTTCCAGAATGTTAAATAGTATAAGATTTCCGCAATGCCATAAGTGTATTTGCGGAAATCTTTGTACTTTTGCAGGCGTGAAAGCAATGAAGAGACAAATAGCAGCTTTTGTGATGTTGGCGGTATTCCTGCCAATACTGTTGCTGTCGTCGATTCACGTACACCAGTCTACGGAGAGTGCCGAGGTGACTTGTGTGGACTGTCTGCACAACCATTGCGGCGGTCACCTGACGCAGACCACGGTACACATGGACGACTGTGTGCTGTGCCAGTTCCTGACGCTGACGATGCTGACAGCTGCGGCGATGGCTGTCACGCTGTTGATTCATGTATATAAGAAATGTTACGCCCAGCTTTTGTGCGGCCATGATGCTGCCTGCTGTGGCGCCATCGTGACACGTGGGCCGCCTGCTTTCTGATGCAGTAAGGAGGACCGTTTTACACATTTTTTTATATACATTATTATCATAAAGACAGAATGAAATCGAAATACATCATTCTGCCATTGCTGTGTGTAAGTATGGCAATGGCAGCACAGAATCATAACAATAAACATCAACATGCAGAGGACTCGACGGACGTGTTCTATCGCCATTTGCAACTGAACGAGCTGACGGTGACGGGCGTGACGGGTGATACGAAACTGAAACACGTGACGGCACCCGTGAGCATCGTGTCGCCACAGGTTCTCAGGGCCACGGCCTCGACCAATGTGATCGATGCTATCAGTCATCAGCCAGGCGTGAGTCAGTTGACCACGGGCGGCAGCATCTCAAAACCCATCATCCGCGGATTGGGATACAACCGCGTGGTGGTGATGAGTGATGGCGTGCGCCAGGAGGGGCAGCAATGGGGCGACGAGCATGGCGTAGAGGTGGACGGCAACAGCGTGAACAGTGTGGAGATACTGAAGGGTCCGGCCTCGCTGATGTACGGCTCGGACGCGATGGCGGGTGTGGTGATTCTGCACCAGCAGCCTACGCTGGCCGAGGGCGAGATGAAGGCTAACGTAACTTCAGAATATCAGACCAATAACGGACTGTTTGCCTATCATTTGCAGATGGCAGGCAATCAGAAAGGCTTTGTATGGGACGCCAGCTTCAGCGACAAAATGGCTCATGCCTATAAGAATAAATATGATGGCTACGTGCCTGGTTCGCAGTTTCGTGAAAGGGCAGGACGTCTGATGCTGGGGGTGAACAAAGGATGGGGACACTCACGACTTGTGTGGGCAATCTATCACCTGACGCCAAGCATCATCGAGGGCGAGCGCGACCCAAAAACAGGCGAACTGGAGCCTTTGTCAAACGACCTCAAAACCTATGGCAGGTCGCTGCCTTTCCAACAGGTGAAACATTATAAACTGGTATGGGATAACTCGCTGAATCTCTCTTCGGGCTACCTAAAGGCTATCATAGGCTATCAGCAGAACCGTAGGCAGGAGTTCGAGGAGTCGCCAGACGAGTATGAGACATTCTTTAAACTGCATACGTTGACCTACGACCTGCGCTATGTTACCAATGAATTTGATGGGTGGAAACTCTCAACAGGCATAGGTGGTATGTATCAGAAATCAGGCAATGAGGGTGAGGAGTATCTGATACCTGACTATCGTCTGTTTGACTTTGGTCTCTATGCCACAGCCACGAAGCAGCTTGGCGATCGCTGGACGCTGAATGGTGGTGTGCGTTATGATCATAGGCATCTGAAAGCCTTTCCTGGCTTCTCTATGTTGAACGGACAGGAGGATAACTTCTCACGCAATTTCGGCGCTTTCACAGGTAGTGTAGGTGCTGTCTGCAACATCAACGAGCACTTTAACCTGCGCATGAATCTTGCCCGTGGGTTCCGTGCGCCTAATCTGAGTGAACTGGGCTCTAATGGTAAACATGAGGGGTCGCTGCGCTATGAAATCGGCGACAAAGGCCTCAAACCGGAATACAGTCTGCAGGCCGACCTGGGACTTGATTTTACCTCGCGTTATGTATCGGCCCAGTTGGCCCTCTTTGCCAACCGTATTGACAATTATGTCTTTCTGCACCATGTGGGGGATTATACAGAGGGAACGGGATATGGTTATAGTGTATACGCGCCAACATACCCTGTCTATGCCTACACTCAGGGCGATGCCCGACTGCTGGGCTTCGAGGCTGGTGTGGACTTTCACCCCATCCACTCCGTGCATTTCTCAAACGCATTCTCGTATGTTGATGCACAACAGATGCATGCGGCGCCAGGTACCAAGTATCTGCCTTTTACGCCTGCTCCAAAATGGTCGTCGGAGTTGAAGTGGGAACTGTCGCACCATTCACACCCAACGATTGCCCATCATCATACAACGGATGCGGCTCATCGTTCGCTCCTCAACAATCTTTATGTAGCAGCCGGACTAGACTGTTTCCTGAAGCAGTCGCACATCTATGGTGCCGATGATACTGAGACGGAGACGCCAGGCTATGCCTTGCTCTCGCTCTCGGCAGGTACAGACCTTCAGTTGCATGGAAAGAAGGTGGCTGAATTCTATTTTACAGCCGATAACCTGTTGGACAAAGCCTATCAGAACCACCTGAGTCGCTTGAAGTATGCCGATGAGAACGCGGTTACAGGTCGTCGTGGCGTATATAACATGGGGCGCAATATCACATTCAAGGTGGTGATACCTATCACGCTGTAATACCTACTTTTGATTAATCTGCTTTTGCAGGTCTTTATAAGTGCGCAATGCTTAAAACACTCGTTTTTAGGTATTGCGTACTTTCATATTTCGCCGTAACTTTGCACCCAGAAAATAACAAGCAATATGACGATGAGAACAACGACGATCCCTACGGAAATTAAGGTTTTAATGAACCACATCTACGAGCTGCAGAAAGGAGTGCGCCAGATGGTGCTGTTTACCTGTGATAAGAAATATGGTAATCAGACCATAGAGCGACTGGAGAGTCAGGGTATCCCTTACGTGCTTCAGCCTGCCGGTCAGAAAAACCTCAACGTGTACTTCGGACGCCGCGAGTGCCTGGAGGCTATCCGACTCATCGTCACCCGTCCGCTGAACCAACTGACACCTGAGGAGGATTTCATCCTTGGCACGATGTTGGGCTACGACCTTTGCGCCCAATGCGAGCGCTACTGCAAACGCAAGAACGGCTGCAAGGGAGATTGCGACGGCAAGTGTATCAAGAAAAATTAGCCATATAAATGATATAAAGAATGAATGCAACGATTGTGATTTTTGGTTCCTCTACAGGAACATGCGAGGCTATCGCCGAGAAGATTGCCTCGAAACTGGGCTGCGAGGCTCTGAATGTACAGGACCTGACGGCCGATATCGTCAATGCCAACCTGAACCTGATTCTTGGTACCTCGACATGGGGGGCTGGTGAACTGCAGGACGACTGGTACGACGGTCTGAACACGTTTAAGGCATGTGACCTGAGCGGCAAGACTATCGCCCTCTTTGGCTGTGGCGATTGCTCGTCTTATAGTGACACCTTCGTAGGTGGCATTGGTGAACTCTACAATGGTATCAAGGCCAGTGGGGCTAAGTTTGTTGGCAGTGTGGAGACTGATGGTTATACCTTCGACGACTCGGAGGCTGTGGTTGACGGTAAGTTCATTGGATTGCCTCTTGATGATGTCAATGAGGACGATAAGACAGATGTGCGTATCGACGCCTGGCTGGCAACCATCTGTAAGGACCTTTAAACTGGTATTTATTCATAAATAGTATTTGTTTAGTATGAAGAATGGTGGCCGATCGTGATGACCAGCCACCATTACCTTTTTTTTACGAAATACTCAGATACAAAAAAACGAGGCGGGCATCACTGCTGGCCTCGTATACTAAGTTAATCAACCATAAACCTTAACCATTAAAAATCATTTGCAAAAGTATATAATTCCAATGAAATATCCAAGCATTTTACCATTTTTTTTAGAAAAAAAATATTAATTGCTTTTTTAGTTCCTTTTTTTTGCAATTTGATTATCTTTTTTTGCTATTTGGTTATCTCTTCTATGGCCTTGCGGACCTTCTCTTTACGCTCGTCGGCAGCATAACCGATGGGTATCAGGACGGCAGGCTCCTCGTTGTCGGCAAAGGTGAAATGCTCCTTGCATTTCTCTGCGTTGAAGTTGCACACCCAGCAAGTGGCAAGGCCTTGCTCAGTAGCAGCTAAGCACAGATGTTCCACGGCAATAGCTATGTCGATGTCGCCATGGTGCTTACCGTCTCTGCGCACCCATTCCTCGTCGTGCAGAATGCTGCAGATGATATACATCGGAGCAGTATCAAACCAGTCGCGGCTGTAGCACTCGCGTAGTTTGACTTTCTCGGCTTCGTCTTTTACCATGCGAAACTTCCAGGGCTGTTTGTTTACAGCTGATGGTGCAAGGCGGACACACTCCATCACGTAGTCCAGCTTTTCCTGTTCCACACTCTTCTCCTGATAGCTTCTGCAGCTATA
>CAMOGP010000041.1 GCA_946614175.1 uncultured Prevotella sp.
GAGCTCACGGATAATCTCGAGACCCTACTCAAACTGGTCTACCTTCTCCAGCTTCGTACGACCAGAACCGATCATATCAAAACCACCAGTATTACGGTATTCGTCAACAATATCCTTAGTCAGTTCCATGTAGTTGTGATCTACCAGACCGCCAGGACCAAGAATAAAGCCGTAGAGACGGTTGGCAGGATTCAGACGCTTCACTGCATCAAAAAGACCGGTAATCACGTTGTGACCGCCAGGAGCCTGACCACCACTGAGGATGATACCCACATTCATGGGCTCGTAGCTTTTCTCTTCACCGGGAACAAACTCTACGAGCGGCATTCCGTAGGTATTTGGGAAGAGGGCCTTAATTTCTTCCTGGTTGTCAACACTCTGAGTGGCAGCACCTTCCACTGCTTTCACTGCACCCTTCAATCCACGGGGCAACTTGGGTTGATAGGCTGCTCTTGCAATCTGCAATGCACTTTTTTCCATACTGTTCTAGAACAATTTATTTGATTAAAAATACTATTTCAAAATCAGTTTGCAAAGGTACGAAATAAAAACGAAAAACACAAAAAATTAAAGAAGTATTTGGTGGTTTCAAAATCATTTTGTATCTTTGCAAAGTATTCAACAACTCTAAAGACTATGGCAAACAAGAGATCATTAAAGAAGGCAATAAACCAGATTTGCGAAGAACTGTTTACAGAAGCTGTAGCTGCTTCACTGTATGGAAATGATGTCAATGAAGAAAACACAAGAGCCTTGCTTGTGACAATCATGAAGACTCAGCGCAACTACACCAGTCGTGTATCTCACCCTGAACCAGGTATTAAAGCCAGCGTTTATTACAAGGATTTGCGAGAAAAGTTTGCCGCACAAATCAGTGAAGTCGTAGATCAAATAAACAACCTATAAATGTGGCAGAAATTTTGTAATTGGCTATTATTCAAAATAATGGGATGGACAGCCGAAGTTACTGAAGAACATCCCGACAAATATATTATCTGCTTAGCTCCTCACACTAGCAACTGGGATTTCCTCATAGGCCAGCTCTATAACGGTGCCAAAGGACTAAGCAGTAACTTCCTGATGAAAAAAGAGTGGTTTTTCTGGCCAATGGGTTCTATCTTCAAATGGATGGGAGGTATCCCCGTACACCGCCAGAAACATACCAGTATGACAGATTCAATGGCAGAAACAGCCAAGCAGGCACCCATATTCCATCTTTGCATTACTCCTGAGGGCACACGCTCACGTGTAGAGGAATGGAAGAAGGGGTTTTATTTCATTGCCCTGAAGGCAGGCATACCTATCCTGCTCTACGGACTCGACTACGAAAAGAAACACATCAAGTGCACGAAGACCATCATCCCAACTGGCAATCTGGAGGCCGACATGCGCGAAATCAAACTATACTTCAAAGATTTCAAGGGCAAGCGGCCCGAATTGTTCACCATTGGTAATGTCTAGACAAATACCTCTTATTATTAATGCGCTTCTACTGACAGGCATCCAAAGTCTGTCGGCACAGGTTTCATGGAACCACATCGACTACAAAGGTGAGCCATGGGTCAAAAACGTATCACGCCCCTACACTATTGAACAAGGACTTGAAGGACGACATCTTTCACTATGGGCCAGTCATGGACGCTATTTCGACAACAATGAGGGAAAATGGCGATGGCAGAGACCTGCCCTCTTCGGAACAACGGAAGACCTCTTCACCCAGACCATTGTGATACCCTATCTCATCCCCATGCTAGAAAATGCCGGTGCAATTGTTTTCACACCACGCGAACGTGATTGGCAACGCAACGAGGTCATCGTAGATAATGACAACATAACCTCGTTTACCAATTACCACGAGAACAACCTGCGCCATCCATGGGAAACAGCTCCCAGTCAGGGCTTTGCCATTCACAAGGGAAATTACAAGGACAAAGACAACCCTTTCATGGCCGGTACGGCACGGATGGCAGAAACCACACACAACAGTTCTAGACAGAGCACCATCACCTATCAACCCACCATACCAGAAACGGGCCGATATGCAGTCTATATCAGTTACCAGACCGTAGAAGAGAGCATTGACGATGCCCATTACACAGTCTATCACCAGGGGCAGAAGACTGAGTTCAGGGTCAACCAACAGATGGGTGGCTTCACATGGGTTTATCTGGGTACGTTTGACTTTGACGAGGGATGTAGCGAAAGAAACAAGGTCGTGGTATCAAACCTCAGCAAGCACAAAGGTATAGTTACTACAGATGCCGTCCGTTTTGGCGGTGGCATGGGCAATATCGAGCGAGGCGGCGAAACCAGTGGACTGCCTCGCTGTTTGGAAGGAGCACGCTATTATGCACAATGGGCAGGAATGCCATACGAGATTTATAGTAGCAAGAATGGCGAGAACGATTATGGTGATGACCTCAACGTGCGTTCTCTAATGACCAACCTACTTTGCGGAGGCTCTGTCTTTGCACCAGATTCCATTGGACGCCATGTTCCCTTAGAACTGTCGCTTGCCATACATAGCGATGCAGGCTATACGGAGACCGGCGAGGGTATCTATGGTTCACTCTCCATCTGCACTACAAACTATGGAGACAGTTGTCTGGCAGCTGGCATCAGTCGTGAGGCCTCAAGAGAATTGGCCACTGCTCTACTCAACAACTTAACCACTGACTTAAACTATTGTTATGGTAACTGGACTAAACGCCAGGTAAGAGATCGTAATTATTCAGAAACACGTCTCCCCATCGTCCCCAGTTCCATTCTTGAAACATTATCCCATCAGAATTTTGGAGATATGCGCTACGGTCAGGACCCCAACTTCCGATTCACCCTGGCACGCTCCATCTACAAGACCATCCTGCGCTATATCACCAGCAAGCACAAGAAAGAGGCCGTGGTACAACCCCTGGCGCCTAATCGTTTCCACATAGAGTTCTCAGAAAAAGCAGGCGAAGCAGTAATCAGTTGGCAGGGTGTCATAGACGGACAAGAGCCTTCATCAGCTCCCACTGGCTACATATTATATATAGCACAAGACAATAGTGACTTTGACAATGGCACCCTACTCAGAGGCACCTCCTGCCACGTACAACTAAAGCCCAACGTGCTTTATCGTTTTCGTGTAGCAGCCATCAACGAAGGCGGAAAGAGTTTTCCAAGCGAAGTTCTTGCTGCGTTCTACAACCCCAAATTCACCAAGACCGTGATGATTATCAATGGGTTCAACCGTCTTTCATCACCCGCCATCAGCAAGGAGGGACAAGGTTTTGACCTCAACGAAGATATCGGTGTTTCTTATGGAAGAACAGCAGGCTGGTTGGGACTCCAGCGCAATTTCGACGTCAAGCGAATGGGCATCGAGAACGAGACGGGCTTAGGATATACAACACCCGATTTCCAAGGTATGTTCATAGCTGGCAATGACTTCAACTATGTAGGCACTCACGCCAATGCTATTCGTTCAGCAGGAGAATACAATATCGTAAGCAGTTCATCACTAGCCGTAGAAAATGGTGACTGCGACCTAAACAGATATCAGGCTATTGACCTACTACTAGGACTAGAGAAGAATGATGGACACAGCTTAGTGCCATACAAGAGTTTCCGTCAAGCTATGCAGGAACGACTTAGAGACTATACTGCCTGTGGCGGCAACTTGCTAGTCAGCGGAGCCTATATCGGTTCTGACATGACTAACGACGAAGAAAAGACATTCCTTGCCGACGTCTTAAAGGTCACCTACGAGGGAACCAATAACGACCTAAGCGGAGATATCAAGGGACTTGGCACCACATTCAGTTTCTATCGTCAGCTCAATGAGAAACATTACGCCGCCTTGAAAAGTGACATTCTAATGCCCACCACCAGCAACGCATTCCCTACAATGGTATACAACAACCAAACTTGCGCTGCCGTAGCCTACCAAGGCAACGACTATCATGCATTCACCATAGGTTTTCCCTTTGAATGTATCACCGAAAAGGCACTTCAAGAATCAATTATGCGTGGCATACTAAAATTTCTAATTAACAGATAATTATGGCAAAAATCCAAACCAACGCTTCTGGAACAAGAAGCATCGAGGTAAGTGACCAGCACCTCGCTACTATCGAGCAGTATCAACTGCTTCGTGATCTCATTGATTCCAACGGATACGTTGACGAAGACGTACTCGATAAACTGAGGTTTAACATACGCTCTCTGCTCGAATCTGAGACAGGACGCGACAAGGCACTCCTCGATCTTTGTCTGGATGTCATCTATCATCCCAACATGAAGGCTCTCGGATTACAGAACTTAATCACGCTCTTCCTCAACTGGAAGAAGAAGAACCAAACAGAGACAGATGGAGTATCGGCTGACTGATTTTCTACCGACGACAAAAAAAGAATTAGAGCTACGAGGATGGGACACACTTGATGTAATCCTGTTTTCGGGCGATGCTTATGTAGACCATCCATCATTTGGTGCAGCAGTGATAGGCCGTATACTAGAAGCCGCAGGCTATAAGGTGGCCATCGTGCCCCAGCCCGACTGGCACGGCGATTTCCGTGATTTTAAGAAGTTAGGACGTCCACGCCTTTTCTTTGGCATATCACCAGGCTGTATGGACTCCATGGTGAATAAATACACAGCAGCCCGTCGTCTTCGTTCGGAAGACGCCTATTCCCCCGACGGCCGTCACGACATGCGTCCGGAATACCCCACTATCGTCTACACCAAGATACTGAAGCAACTGTATCCTGATGTACCAGTTGTCTTAGGCGGTATCGAAGCCTCACTGCGCCGATTAACCCACTATGACTATTGGCAGGATCGACTTCGCCCCAGCATTCTTTGTGACAGTGGTGCGGACATCATCAGCTACGGCATGGGGGAGAAGACTATCATTGAGATTGCCAACAGACTGGCTAATGGCGAACGGATGCAAGATTTGACCAACCTGCCCCAGATAGTATATCTATCCAAGGAGATCAAGTCTACCGACGACGACATCATATTACATTCTCATGAGGAATGTCTGCGCAACAAGAAGTCGCAGGCCGAGAATTTCCGTCATATCGAGGAACAGTCAAATATGATGCATGCCCATCGTCTGCTTCAAAAGGTAGGCGATAAGTTTGTTGTTGTCAATCCTCCCTACCCACCCATGACATCCAACGAACTTGACGCCTCGTTCGACCTTCCCTATACGCGTCAGCCTCACCCAAAATACAAAGGCAAACGTATTCCTGCATACGAGATGATTAAGTTCTCGGTCAACATTCATCGTGGCTGCTTTGGTGGTTGCGCTTTCTGTACCATTTCAGCTCATCAGGGAAAATTCATCGCCTGTCGTTCAAAGGAGAGCATCATCAAAGAGGTAAAGCAAGTTACAAAAATGCCCGATTTCAAGGGTTACCTGTCAGACCTCGGCGGCCCCAGTGCCAACATGTACGGCATGCACGGACGCAACCTGAATGCTTGCGAAAAATGCAAACGCCCCAGTTGTATCCACCCACAGATATGTCCAAATCTCAACACCAGTCATCAGAAGTTGCTTGATGTCTATCATGCTGTCGACGCTCTTCCAGGTATCAAGAAGAGTTTTATCGGCAGTGGCGTGCGCTATGACCTTCTATTATACAAAGGCAAAGACGATGAAGCCAACAAATCAGCGCAAATATATACGCGCGAACTGATTTGCAACCACGTGAGCGGACGTCTGAAAGTTGCACCAGAACATACCAGCGACCGTGTGTTGATGCTTATGCGAAAACCACCTTTCCGTCAATTCGAAGAGTTTAAGCGCATCTTCGACCGTATCAACCGTGAGGAGAATCTACGCCAGCAAATCATCCCTTACTTCATTAGCAGTCACCCAGGTTGCCATGAAGAGGATATGGCACAATTGGCTGCTCTGACACGTAAGATGGGCTACAAGCTGGAACAAGTGCAAGACTTCACCCCCACCCCCATGACGGTATCCACCGAGACATGGTACACGGGCTATGACCCTTACACCCTGGAACCTGTATTCTCGGCAAAGACGCCACGAGAGAAAGAAGCCCAGCGACAGTATTTCTTCTGGTATAAAGATAATCAAAATGCAGATAATAGAACAAAACCTCGTTCCGAAAAACCCAAAGAAGAAAAGCGAGGACGGCATCGTCGTCACTAATGACTTTATCGCCGTTATTGATGGCTCTACGTCAAAAACCGACAAACGATACAGTTATTTCAAAAGCAACGGACGTTATGCCATGCAACTCACAGAGGAGTTTATTCGCAAAGCTCCAAAAAATATCTCGTGCCACGATTTCTGCATAGGTATAGCCAAGCAGATTAATAAGCACTACAAAAAGGTCGACATTCCACGCCTGATAGAGCATCCAGAGGAAAGACTCACAGCTAGCGCCGTTGTATATAGTCGTTTAAATCGCGAAATATGGATGATTGGCGACTGTCAATGCCTAGTAGGCGGCACCTTCTTTGACAATCCCAAGCCATATGAACAAGAGTTGGCAGAGCACAGAGCACAGATTATCAACGAAGGAACAGAGCCAAAGGAGCACTACCTCGTCAACGACACGGCCCGCCAGCAGATTATCCCACAGATGCTAGAAGCGATGAAACAACAAAACATCACATACAGCGTCATCGATGGTTTCCGTATTCCAGAACAGCACGTACGAACCATCACCCTGGACTTTCAACCATGGGAGATTGTGTTGGCAAGTGACGGATATCCCTTTCTGTGTCCCACTCTGCAGGAATCCGAGGAACGACTTGCCTGGCAACGCGAAAACGACCCGCTGAATATCGGTGAGTTTAAAGCCACCAAAGCCTTCACAATCGGAAATAATTCATTCGACGACAGGGCATACATCAGATTTAAGGTTTAAAATTTGCATATATCATAAAAAAAGAGTACCTTTGCACTCGCAAATGAGGGCATTCCTCATGCGAGGCTGGTTCCGTAGCTCAGCTGGATAGAGCAACAGCCTTCTAAGCTGTGGGTCTCGGGTTCGAATCCCGACGGAATCACTTAATTACATAAAGCCCTTATTCCTAACAGGAAAGGGCTTTTTATAATAATAAGATTTGTAGATGAAACTTATCATCCTGACAAAGGCCACGTTTTTCGTGGAAGAAGACAAGATCCTGACCACTCTTTTCGAAGAAGGGATGGATAATCTGCATTTATACAAGCCAGCTTCGGAACCCGTTTATTCCGAACGGTTGCTTACCCTCCTACCTGAAGATTACTATAGGAAAATCACCGTTCACGATCATTTTTATCTACGCGAGGAATTTAATCTTAAAGGAATCCACCTCAATACAGCCGATGCAGAACTGCCCTATGGCTACAAAGGCCATTTCAGCTGCACCTGCCACAGTATTGCCGAACTGCATGATGCCAAGAAGAAAGCCGATTATGTTTTCCTGAAGACTATCTTCGACAGCCAGAGTAATCCCAAGGACAAACAAACTATAAGCGAAGAAGAACTGCGTGAAGCCAGTAAAAAAGGACTTATCGACAAACACGTCTATGCGATGGGCGGCATCAATCTTGACAATATCCGTCAGATGCGCGACTTAGGTTTTGGAGGTGTTGTCGTTTGTGGTGACTTGTGGAATCGTTTCAACATTCACAACGAGCAGGACTACAAAGAGTTAATCTCTCACTTCCAGAAATTACAAAAGGCAGTAAGTTAAGTATATTCAATTCATACGTACTACATAAAAAAGCAATGACTACACAAGACTCTTACATGGTATTCTCGGGTACAGCAACGAGATACTTGGCTGAGAAAATATGCCAAAGTTTAGGGTGCCCTCTGGGCAAATTGCAAATCACCAAATTCTCTGACGGAGAGTTTGCCGTTTCTTACGAAGAATCTATTCGTGGACGCGACATTTTCCTGGTACAGAGCACATTCCCCAATAGCGACAACCTGATGGAGCTATTGCTGATGATTGATGCTGCCAAGCGTGCATCAGCTCGTACAATCAACGCCGTCATCCCTTATTTTGGATGGGCACGTCAGGATCGTAAGGACAAGCCACGCGTCAGCATTGGCGCAAAACTAGTTGCCGACCTGCTGAGTACGGCTGGTGTCAATCGCGTCATCACAATGGACCTGCATGCCGACCAGATTCAGGGTTTCTTTGACGTACCTGTAGATCATCTGTATGCTTCAGGTGTGCTGCTGCCCTATCTGCAAAGTCTGAAGTTGGACGAACTCGTTATTGCTTCACCCGACGTGGGCGGTTCCAAGCGTGCCAACACATACGCTAAATACCTGGGGTGTCCGCTGGTGCTGTGCAACAAGACCCGCGCTCGTGCCAATGTAGTAGCCACCATGCAGATTATAGGTGATGTTGAGGGTAAGAACGTAGTCATTATCGATGACATGGTTGACACCGCAGGCACCATCACCAAGGCAGCCGACCTGATGATGGAGGCTGGTGCCAAGAGCGTGCGTGCCTGTGCATCCCACTGCGTGATGAGCGGTCCCGCCAGCGATCGTGTACAGGAGTCAGCTCTTGAGGAGATTGTATTCACAGACTCTATCCCATACACCCAGCGTTGCGCCAAGGTTAAGCAGATCAGCGTTGCCGAGATGTTTGCCGAGACCATTCGCCGTGTGATTGAAAACGAGAGCATCAGTGACCAATATCTGGTATAGCCACACCAATTATATAATAAAGATGAAACAACTAAAATTCCTTTTTGGATTAGCTTTTGCAGCTATCTCCATGATATCTTGCGACTCCAATGGTTTCAAGGTAAAAGGTGAGGTTGAGGGCATTGACGACGGTGACACACTGTTCATCATGTCCAACACCCCCACCCCGCTTGACACGCTCATCGTCGAGGACGGAAAGTTTGAATGGAAGGGCGAAGCCGACTCTGTTTTCCTGTGTTCTGTTGTTGCTCCAAAGACAATGACATCAGCATTCTTCTTCAGAGAGCCAGGCACCATCAATCTGCTTTTATCAGCCACTGGCGACTCAAAAGTATCCGGAACCGAGTCGAACGAAGGCCTGCAGGAATTAGGAGCCATCTTCGTTGAAGCCCAAAAAAAGGGCGAAGCACTGATGACCAAGGTCTACAATGACAGCCTGACAGAAGACCAACGCGTGGACATCTATACACAATACACTGAGATACAGAGGGAAGTGGCCGTTAAGACAAAGGAATTGGCTCTACGTAACATCAACAACGAATTGGGTTATTTCCTCATCACTCAGATGGCCTATGGTGACGATATCACACGTGACGAGTTAAAAGAGACAATCGACAAGTTGCCGTCAAAATTCCAGGAGCGTCAAGCTATCAAAGATATCAAGAAAAGACTTAGTGAAATTTTTTCCACGGAGATAGGTCAACAGATACCCGATTTCAAGATGCAAACACCTGAAGGACAGGAGATAAGCATCATGAGTCTGGTGAAGCAGAACAAACTTACCATTCTGGACTTTTGGGCATCATGGTGCGAGCCTTGCCGCGAGGCAATGCCCGAGATGAAGCAGATGCTGACAGACTATCAGGCAAAGGGCTTGGGTATTATAGGAATCTCTATCGATGACGACCGCAAGGCATGGGTGAGTTGTATCGACGAACTCCAACTTACATGGCCTCAAATGTCCGACCTGAAAGGCGGTTCCTCAACCATTGCACGCAGCTTTAAAGTACAAGGCATCCCCTACACCGTTATCTTAGATCAGCAAGGCAAGATATTATCAAAGGGACTGCGTGGTGAAAAAATCTCACAGTTTGTTAGCGAGCACCTGAAATAAGCATCATCTTTTATAATCATAAAAAAAACATCCCCTCAGTCGTCAGACTGAAGGGATATTTTTTTATCCTTTTTCTATCCGATATATCAGATATGATTATCGTTGGGAAACACCACCGTAGGCTTGAACGTCTTAGCTTCCTCAAAATCCATTAAGGCATAAGAAATGATGATTACCGTATCGCCAACCTGTACCTTTCTGGCAGCAGCACCATTCAGACAAATACAGCCACTGCCACGCTCACCCTTGATGATATAAGTCTCAAAACGCTCACCATTATTATTATCCACGATCTGCACCTTCTCACCAGCAATCATATTTGCTGCATCCATCAAGTCTTCATCAATAGTAATACTACCCATATAGTTCAGGTTGGCCTCAGTCACCCGAACACAGTGAAGTTTTGACTTCAGTACTTCAATCATCATGCTTCCTTATATTTTATATGGTCAATAAGACGAATTGGCGTCTTACCACAATATACCGTGATACAACCCACCACATAAGGAGAATCCTCCCAATTGGCCACGTCCTGCAAGGTGTTGCCGTCCACAATAGAGAAATACTCCACATCGAGTCCATCCACCTTATTAATATCAGCCACCACTTTGTCGTGTGTCTCCTTCAGCGAGTGCTTCTTGGCATAAGTCACACTGCTTTTCAGAGCCTTGTAGATGGCAGGAGCAATAGCACGCTCATCAGGAGCCAGCAAACTGTTACGACTGCTGCGTGCCAGTCCGTCCTCATCGCGCACAATTGGACACTCCACAATTTGAACGCCCAAGCCCAACTGACGTACCATGGCCTTCACAACAGCAATCTGCTGCCAGTCCTTCTCACCAAAATAGGCCCTGTCTGGACGAACGATATAGAACAAGCGACTCACCACCTGACAAACACCATTAAAATGTCCAGGACGATGAGCACCCTCCATTACCGTAGATACTGGAGGGAATTCAAAATGACGCGTATCGGGTGTTGGATACATTTCCTCCACCTCAGGTGCAAACACATAATCAGCCTTGCAACTTTCCAGCAACGCACAGTCGGCCTCCAAGTCACGAGGATAGTTCTTCAGGTCATTCTTATCATTAAACTGTGTGGGATTTACAAAGACCGACACTACGGTCACACCATTCTCGCCCACACTACGTCTCACCAACGAGGCATGCCCCTCGTGTAGAGCTCCCATTGTAGGCACTAATCCAATTTCCTTACCCTGTTTGCGTTCCTCAAAAAGCGCATTTTGCAGGTCAACAATCTTCTTAAAAACTTTCATTCTTAATATCAACCAATTGTTTTGGCGGTGCAAAATAACAACAATTTTCTCAAATATGGAAAAAAAACACTAAAAATAAGTATATAAAGTGTCACTTTTTCCTAAAATCACACATTTTTTGTCGTTATTTACAAATTATTTCGTACCTTTGCAAAACTATTAACAACATAAAGATGGCAAAGAAGAAGATTCTATTCATCAATCAGGAAATATCCCCATACGTTCCCGACAACACAATGTCGGTGATGGGTCGTGAATTACCTCGCACCATGCAGGATCGCAATCATGAGATCCGTACATTCATGCCAAAATGGGGCAACATCAATGAACGTCGTGGACAGTTGCATGAGGTTATCCGTCTTTCTGGCATCAACCTCATCATCGACGATACCGACCACCCTCTTGTTATTAAAGTTGCTTCAATCCCCTCATGCCGTGTGCAAGTATATTTCATCGACAATGATGATTATTTCTCTAATCGTCAGATGACCGTCGATGAGAACGGCTTGGACTATCCCGATAATGGCGAGCGGGCTATTTTCTTTGCAAGAGGCGTGCTGGAGACTGTAAAAAAACAGTGTTGGGTACCCGATATCATTCATTGTCAGGGTTGGATGAGTGGCGTTGTGCCTTTCTATATCAAGACGGCCTATAGAGACGAGCCTTCGTTTGCAAACACGAAGGTGGTCACCTCCCTTTTCAACAAGGAGATTCAGGGCGACTTTGGTACTAATTTCAAGCAGTGTGTTGATTTCCGCGATGCAAAAGCAGAATTACTAGCTCCCTACAACGACCAGTTTACTTTCGAAGACCTCGGCAAGCTGGCTATCGACTATAGCGATGGTGTAGTTCTTGCAGACAAGGACGTAAGCAAGACGCTACAGAAGTATGCCAAGGACAAGAAAATACCAACACTGGGATACCAGGGGGAGGAATTCGGAGATGCCTATGAAGCATTCTACGATCAGATTAGTCCGGAATTATAGTTAGAAATCATTTCTATATGAAAAAGATTATGCACTATATGGCTGGTGTCGTACTTACGGCAATGGCCTTTTCTTCTTGTGATGAGACCACAGACCAGATTGGCGGTTCACTTACCAGTGATGAAGACCAGTTGAATATTACCTCGCAGATCTTCGATGTACAGACACGCACCGTCATTGCAGATACCATATTCAATAATAGCGAAGAGCATCTTGGCTCTGTGTTCACGCAGAGCAGCACCTGCTATTTAGGCATGGTGCGCGACCCTCAGACACAGGCCGACATCAAGAGCGAGTTTGCTACACAGTTTCACCTGCTCGACGTCACAACTATTCCTGATGCCGACAAATTTCTGAGTCTGGATAACGGGAAACCTGCTGCCGACTCTTGCTATCTGATTCTATACGTCAGCAATCCCTTCAACGCTGCCGACACGTTGGCATCTGTAAAGATGACAGTGCACGAACTGGACAAGACACTGGAAACAGGTCTGAAATACTATTCCGACTTCAACCCCATGAAGCTTGGCATGGTACGGAAAGAAGGTCTCAACAAGGACAAGATGTTTTCTTACAGAAACCTCACAGACAAAGACAGCCTTCGTGGCACCTCATCCTATAGGAACAATATCCGTGTATCGCTCAACGAGCCCTATACAGACAAGAATGGCGTCACCTACAACAATTACGGCACATACATCATCAGACAGTTTCACGAGCATCCTGAGTATTTCAAGAACTCATATGCCTTCAGTCACCACGTATGCCCAGGTTTCTTCTTTGAGATTACAGACGGCTATGGATTCCATGCCAAAATCTCGAATATCGGTCTATGCATGAAGTACACCATACAGGGCGACACATCCGTCATCAACAGCGGTATCACCCTGGCAGGTACGCGTGAAGTCACTCAGACCACGCTGATTACCAACGACAAGCAGACCATCAAGAAACTTGCTGAGGAGACCACCCATACCTATATCAAATCGCCTGCCGGTCTTTTCACCGAGGTAACACTGCCTGTCAAGGAAATTAAAGAAGGTCACGAAAACGATTCGTTAATAGCCGCAAAGATTTCCTTCCAGCGCCTCAACGACGAGTCGAGCGACAGCAGAATGTTTGGCATCCCCAACACCCTGCTGATGGTGCAGGAGGACAGCCTGAAGACATTCTTCGAGGGCAACAACGTGCCCGATCAGGCTACCTCGTTCTATGCCAACTACAACTACGTCAACTCCACCTACAACGGAACAAACACGTATAATTTCGCCAATATAGCCTCACTCATCACCAAGATATGGGAGAAATACCAGGATGGCATTAAGAACGATGCTAACTGGGAGCAGAAGCACCCCAACTGGAACAAGGTACTGCTGGTGCCCATTACCTACGAGAGTGGCTCATCAACTAGTGCCCAACACGACATGTCGCTTACTAGTACGCGCCTTGTAGGAGGTGCCAACACCCCAATCAAGATTAGTGTGGGCTACGCCAAATTCAACAAATAGTCCATTATGGCCGACGGATATTTAGAGAAACGCCAGCAGGACTACGAGGCTCGCAAAGCCGAGTATCTCAGAAAGAAGAAGCACCTGCCACGTATCATCAAGAAGCTACAACGCCCCGACGATGAGGCACTATAAAGAAAAATAGGATTTTTTTAAGAAAGGAATAAAAAAGAGGGAAGTCACTTAGTGATTTCCCTTTCTTTGTCTCACAGCCTCAAACAGCAGGATAGCTGCCGAGACAGACACATTCAGCGAATCCAGTTGTCCCAGCATAGGAATCCGTATATGTGCATCCGCAGCCACGCGCCACTGGTTGGTGAGCCCCGTAGCCTCCGTACCCATCACAATAGCCGTGCCGCACGTCATATCCGTGTCGTAATACAGTTCTGAGTCCTGCAACTGAGCCGTCAGAATCCTGATGCCACGAGCCTTCAGAAAACGGATACAAGCCTCAGACGACACCGCCACAGTAGGCACCGTGAACAAAGCGCCAATACTAGCACGAATCAAATTAGGATTATATAAATCTGTCAACGGATCACACACTATCACAGCATCAGCACCAGCAGCGTCGGCCGAACGCAACACCGCCCCCAGGTTGCCAGGTTTCTCCACACTCTCCAGCACCACAAGCAACGGCCTGTCCGTCAACTGCAAATCCTCTAACGTCAGATGTCTCATGCGCATCACAGCCACCACACCCTCAGTGCTGCCACGATAGGCAATCTTCTCATAAACCTGCTCTGTCACCTCATACGAAGGAGCCACCAGCAAGTCGTCGATTGACTCACCAAGCAACGCACTACAGAAGAAAAGACTATCTATCTCATAACCTTTGCTCACACAGTGGCGCAACTCACGCAAGCCCTCAACGACAAAAAGATCGGACTTCTTACGTTCCGACGATTTCTGTTGCAGTAAGACTAATTGCTTTACTTTTTGATTCTGAAGACTGGATATAAACTGAATCTCTTTCATTATGAGCGGAATACGGGACTCGAACCCGCGACCCTCGGCTTGGGAAGCCAATGCTCT
>CAMOGP010000042.1 GCA_946614175.1 uncultured Prevotella sp.
CTGACTTCCGACTATACGACAGTTTGTTGCGCTTCCCATTGTTTCAGGGGTTGAGCCGTGCCGAGCTACTCCAGTTGGCAGGACAGACGAAATTTGGTTTCTTGAAATTGGAGGCAGGGAAGATGGTGGCTCGTGAGGGCGAAGCGTGTCGGCAGCTCTTATTCCTGATTAATGGTAGCCTGTCTGTGACGACTGCTAATGATGATCGTCGCTATAGCGTCATTGAGGAACTGACTGCTCCCTGGCTCCTGCAGCCAGAGAGTATCTTTGGTGCTCATCCACAGTATCTGAGTAGCGTGATGACACTGAAGGAGAGCCATTTCATTACACTCACGAAAGATGAGGTGCTACGTTTGTTGGATGACTTCCTGATAATCCGTCTGAACCTATTGAACCTGTTGGCTACACAGTCGCAACGTCGTGGTCGTTGGCCTTGGCGTAAGGCACCTGCTGATTTGCGTCAGCGTATCATCCGTTTCTTCTTGGACCATAGCGTTTATCCTGCAGGTTCCAAGACTTTCCGTATTCTGATGACCCAGCTGGCTCTGGAGGTGGGAGACAGTCGTTTGGATGTGTCGCATGTGCTGAATGCGATGCAGGATGAGAATCTCCTCCGCCTGCGTCGTGGCATCATCGAAATACCCTCCTTAGAACACCTCCTAATGTAAACTATTGTCTTCGCTCGGCGCTTGCGACGCTTTTACAAAGGTCGCAGACCGACTAAAAGAACTCCTTAACTCCTTAACTTTTTAACTCCTTGTCTCTCACTTCTCAAAGTGTTGGTAGTCTTTTGTGTTGCGCCAATTGCCGCCCCAGGAAAAACCATGCTTGATAAAGAGTTGATAGCAGAGGTCGCCTTTTTCAAGTTTATAAGGGTATTTGAGCTTTCTGTTTGAGTATTTCTTTCCAGCCTTAGGCTGTATCCATGTGCTGCCATCCTTGCGCTTCTTTACGCAGGGGTTCTGTAGGGGATTGATGTCGATAGCCAAGCCCTGTGCATGTTTCGACAGATGCTTGCTGCCTGCTACAACGCGATAGCAGAAACAGGAGGTGTTGTTGGCTGTCATTGAACGTTCATCATCGGCCTCATAGTTGTCCACGAGTGTCATCCGCTCAATAGGGTAGTGGGCTTCGTACAGTTCCTGGAAAATATCCAGCAGGTCGGCAGCTATCTTTTGGTTGCATACCAGTTCCCCCTTATGTGTCTTTCCATCGGCGTCATAGTGCAGGACTTGCAGGTATCTTAAATCGCTACGTTTTATGGTGCAGTCTTTAGGATATGATTTTCCCTGCATCCGTGCAAACACGGCGTTGCTGAGCGTGTCAATAGAGAATCCTTTTGTCTGAGCCATCGTCTCAAGAGACAGGAGACATGTCAGTAATATGAGATATATCTTTTTCATGGTTGCAAAATTACTTAATATCTCCTGAAAAGCCAAATCAATTTGGTCCTTATAGGGATTTTCCCCAACGAAATAGGGAAAAACCCATCGGGGTTTAGGGATATTCTTTTGCGGCGTAACAGGAAAAGAACTATCTTTGCACCAGAATCAGTCAAGATTCCATAGGTTTGTTTTTTAGGTTATTGTTTGCTTTAAGTACAAATAGGGGCACAACCGATGCGATATCGGATGTGCCCATCTTTTATGTCTGCGTGAATCTTACTTCTGAATGAACTTCACTGTCTTGACGCAGCCCTGAGCGTCGGTATAACGAGCTATGTAGCAGTTGCCACGCTGAGGAGAGATGACAGGTTGACCGGCCAGATTATAGAGTGATACTTGAGAGCCGATACTCGATATCTGGGCCATGTCGATACCTGTGAGGTCAGTCTGTTCCACAGGAACGAGATAGCTGGTACTGATATTGCTTTGGGCAACGGTTGGCACGTTCATCACGAAGACATCGTGGCCTCCATCGGGATAGCGGCCTACGGTCTGGTCGGCCTGATGGACCGTATAATCCAGACGGTCACTCCATGACTCATCAGCAGCGGTGAGGAGTACACTACCGCCTTCGGCATCCAACTTGAACGGGGCGTGCAACTGCTCTTGAGACTCCAGCTTGTCGCACCATACGATGAGGTAGCCGTGGGCAGGAATCGTGGTGGCAGCCTGTGAGTCGCCTTTACTGATCTGGTATTTCAAAGGTTTCTTCTCATTATCGCTGAGATACATGCCTGCTATGTCAATGGGTGTGTCGGTGGTGTTGTAGAGCTCCACCCAGTCGTTGCGCTTGAAGTATTCGTTCACGTGGATACCATTGGCTGCACTGACTTCATTGATACGAACAGGTGTGAGACCCTGTGTGGTCTTCTCGGCATCGGTGAGTGCCTTGAAGCAAGCCTGTAATTTAATGGCAGAGGTGCCTGTGACGCTGATAGACGCCTTGGTAGAGTACTGTGTGCCGCTCTTCTTCCAACAGATGAAACGGTAGCCTGCTGGAGCCTTGGCCTCGAGGTTGAAGGTTCCAAAGAGATAGCCTTTGAAATAGGCATAGGGTACGATGATACCATTGACGGTGAGTGTGGCGCCATCTGTATTGGTAGTGAGTTCTACGGAGCGCTTGGCTGTGCTGCTGAGACCAAAGGCGCTGAACTGCTTCATATAGTCTGCCATAGTGCTAGCTCGCCCGTTGAGGTTGTTCTTGATGGTGGCAGCAGCGCGGTCAGGGTCATGTCCGTCGTTGATATATTGCTGCTTCATAAGCTGGCACATGGGTTTTACCTTTTCCAGCAGTTCGTCAATGATGTCTGTGGCGATACTGGGTTCGAAGACGCTGCCTCCCATCAGGCAGTAGGTGGTGATGAACTTCTGTCGGTAGTCTGCATTGTTCAGCAGATTCAGGAAGAGATTCACAATGTCTTTGTTGTAACTTGTGCGTGGTGCGTTGTCGTTCTTGAACTTCGCAAAATTGGTAAATGGGTTGCTCTCACTGTCATTCCAACAGCCTTTGAAAGCATAGTCGAGGTCGAAACTAATAAAGCGGTAACGACCGTCGTTTCTGCTGCGATAGGCCTTAATGTTGTTGTCTGGCCAGTCATCATTATAGAGGAAGAATGTGGCAGCCATATAGTTGGTGAACTCGTCAATATCAAGTAAAGTTTGCAGTTCCTCGTAAGCATCTTGCTTGGATGCTTGTTTACCTAATTCGAAGATGCGCTTGATGGCTATGGCGTCGCCATTCTTTATCGTGAGGTTCTCAAAAGCGTCAATCTCTTCGTCATCGTAGCCCCAGTTGGCATAGGCAAAGTCGTCGTTGTTGGGCTCGCGCATATTGAAAACACCACGCAGTTGCCCGTTGACATATTCTATAACGGGTACGTATGACTGTACGTCGAGGTCGATGCCGGAACGCTGGATGATGGTCTCAAGGGCAGGGTCAAAGAAGCGGGCATTATGTCGCCAGGTATCGTTACCGCCATTGCGTATGAGTAGGGTCTTGTTCCGATTGAAAGGTTTTTGGGCAAAGAACGGATAGTTGTAATAATTCTGTCCGTCGAATACCTTACTGGCCTTCAACTTGAATGAGCGATATTGCTGTGTACGGGTGTATCCGCCCGAGATCTTGATATTAGCGTCCTGGTTGAAGAGCATCTCACCATCAGGACTGATATACGAGAAGTTGACAGGACGATCCCATTCCTGGGCGTAGTTTCTGGGTTGGCCACCTGTGTAGTTGGCCACCTTTCCGTTGGTGCCGTCACCATTGCAGTCAAGACCTATCTTCGGGTCGGTGAAATATTTCTTGTCACCAACGATAGAGATGATGGGCAACGAATAGTTGCTGTTGGTCTTGATATAGCTACGGGTCACGGGCACGCTGGGCAGGTAGCCATTCTTGTAGAGACGAAGGGTGAGATTGGTGGTGTTGTTGAAGGTGAACCTTCCGTCTTTGCTCTCCTTGGTAGCTTCTGCTCCTTTATAGTCTGTCCCGCTTTTAGGGGCAGCGGGTAGGCTGCCGTCGGTGGTGTACATCAGGCGTGCACCCTCCGGGATAGTCACTTTAACGCTCAGGGAATTCTTGAAGATAGTGCTACCTTTGTCAACAACGGGGGCATCAAGGCGCTCGCTGGCAAAGATGGCTGTACTGTTGGATGCTTCTGGAGTAGGCGTAGAGGTCCATCCCCAGTCGCTGCCACCGTCTGTGGTGCGAGCGTAGGCTGTACGACTCATGGATGACGGATATTGCAGGTTATCTACGACGGTGCCGTTCTTATCCTTGAGGATGATGGTGCCACCGTCGCAATCCAGCTTGAACGGGGCCTGGTTCGACTTGATATCGCTTGAACCCATCCAAACGACCTTATATCCTTTAGCGGGGATGCTGCCTATGTTACTGGGCATCTGCCAGCTATGGTCTGCATCGTCGCAGAGATACATGCCGGCAAGGTTGACATTCTGATTGCTGGGGTTGTAGAATTCTACCCAACTGTCGAAATTCGTGGCAGGACTCATCACTGATCCTGCGTTGGAAGCCATCAACTCGTTGATGACTACTATTACAGACAAAATACTAGTCCACATTTTAAGTTAATATTATATAGGTATAGGTTTACTATTATATAATATACGAACAATGGGACAAAATCCCCGAAAAAATGTCTTCCAGACACGCAATGGCGTATCTGGAAGACAACTGTATAGGGATTGTAATTGCTTACTGCATGTCGTAGACCACCTGCATGAGGCGCTTGCCCAGGGCATCGGCCTCTTCCATTGTCTGGGCCTCGCTATAGACGCGGATGATGGGCTCGGTGTTCGATTTGCGCAGGTGAACCCATTTTGTGGGGAAGTCAATCTTCACACCGTCGATATCATTGACCATTGCCTCAGTATCGGCAGCAAACATTTCCTTCACCTTCACGAGGATGGCATCGACATCGGTCTCTGGGGTGAGGTCGATACGGTTCTTGGCAATCTGATAGTCGGGGAATGTCTTGCGCAGTTCACTGGCCTTCATTCCTTTCTGTGCCAGACTGCTCAGGAACAGACCGATGCCTACGAGAGCATCACGACCATAGTGGCTCTCTGGATAGATGACACCACCATTGCCTTCTCCACCAATCACGGCACCAACCTCCTTCATCTTTGTGGTGACATTGACCTCGCCCACAGCAGCAGCGGTGTACTTGCCACCATGCTTCTCTGTGACGTCGCGCAGTGCACGGGTAGAAGAGAGGTTGCTGACGGTGTTGCCCTTGTCGTGTGACAATACATAATCGGCTACAGATACCAGTGTGTATTCCTCGCCAAACATCTTGCCGTCTTCGCAGATAAATGCCAGACGGTCCACGTCGGGGTCAACCACGATACCGAGGTCGAAACCGCCCTGCTTCATCTTATCCATGATGCCCTGCAGATTCTTCTCCAGAGGCTCAGGGTTATGAGCGAACTGACCTGTGCACTCACTGTTGAGAATCTCGAAGTCAACACCAAGTGCCTTGAACAGGTCTGGCAGGATGATGCCGCCAACAGAATTGATGGTATCGGCACAGACACGGAACTTACGAGCCTTGATAGCCTCGACATCAACCAGACGAAGGTCGAGCACAGACTGGATATGCTGCTGGTTTATGGTGTCGTCCTTGACAACACGACCCAATTTCTCCACGGGAGCATAGTCGAAGTCCTCTTTCTCAGCAATAGCCAGTACCTCAGCACCATCTGCTGCCGTGAGAAACTCACCCTCGCTGTTGAGCAACTTCAGCGCGTTCCACTGTGTGGGGTTGTGAGAGGCGGTGATGATGATACCACCGTCGGCCTTGTGCCAGCGTACTGCCAACTCGGTGGTTGGTGTGGTAGCCAGACCAATATCAATCACTTCGTAGCCCATGCCGACAAGCGTGCCACAGACAATATCGCGTACCATAGGACCTGAGATGCGGCCATCACGGCCTACAACGATTTTCTTTCCGTTGATAAACGTGGCGTATGCCGTTGTGAATTTCACGATGTCCAGGGGGTTGAGCGTGTCACCCGTATGTCCGCCGATAGTACCGCGGATACCTGAGATAGATTTGATAAGTGTCATAAAATTAGTATGTTCGTTGATAACTTATTTCGTAATAATATGGATAGACATAGCTGGAAGCTGTGGTGTGACCCTTGGAATGGGGCACAATCAACTTTACCTGAGCAATATGCCCCGTCTCGTCTTCCTCACGACCTACATTGATATATGGAAGGGGGGACAGCAGACCTGCAGCTACAGATGAGGTGCCATAGGTAGAATACATCAGACTGCCGGAAAGGAAATAGGCAGAATATGATGTGCCAGTACGTTGTACGACCATATAATCAGGATCGTAAGGGTCGGTATCATTATAGACTTGCGTGGAGTCCATGATACACATCTCAAAGAAACGCATCAGGAGCGTCACACGCTCGTTGTTCTGTACAGGCGTGCCGTATCCCTTATGTACTATCTGCATGTAAACACCATCGTTGTTCAGATAGACATACTCGTTCTTGGCGGTATCCGTCATGTCTCCTTGAGCATGAAAGGTTGCCTCTGTGATAACATTAATGTTATGCTCAGCAATGAAACTCTTGATAGCTGCGCGCTCCTTGTCTTTTTTCTCGCCATAGGTCTCGTAGTCATTGCATGACGTGAAACTGACGAGACAGCCAAGGATAGCCATAACGAAGAATACTTTTCTCATGTAGCTTATCTTTTTTTATTTAACTTTTCAATTTGTCCTCGAAAGCCTGGATGGCCTGTTGGGCTATCTTAACGGCTTCCTCGAGCGAGCACTCCAAACGACCGCCAGAGGCATTCAGATGACCTCCTCCGTTGAAGAACTGAGCAGCCACCTCGTTGCAGGGGAAATCGTCAACAGAACGTAGGCTGACCCATATCAGGTTCTCTTTCTCGGTATCCTCGCGCAGAGAGATGCTTAATTTCAAACCTTTGATTTGTTGTGGGATATTGACCAGTCCCTCAGCGTCGCCCTTGATGAAATGGAAACGTTTCAGGTCGGCACGGCTCAAGGTGAAGTAGGCTGCGTGGCGTGGCGCATCATACACCATCTTCTCATAGAGCACGTAGCCCATTAGGCGGATGCGGTGTTCGGAATAGTTATGATAGACGTTACGATAAATCTTGTCTTTGTTGATGTGCTTCGTGAGCAACTGTGCGATGATGAAGAAAATATCGGGATCATTACTGTTGAAGGTGAAACCGCCTGTGTCTGTCATCATGCCGCAATAGACGGGAATGGCAAAGTGCTTGGTGGCTTCTGGAAAGAGACCTAACTGCCATGCCAGACGGAACACCAGTTCGCAGGTAGAAGAAGCCTGCGGCACCGAGATGGTGAGTGCTGCCTCGATATCCGGATTCAGATGATGGTCGATAAGCACCTTTGTGGCTTTGGTGGAAGTCAGGGCTTCGCTTATCTCGCCAGTACGACTGAGTGAATTGAAATCCAAACAGAAAATGAGGTCAGCATGCTGGATAGTCCAGTCGCACCCCTCTTGATGCTTGTCGTAACGAATAATTTTCTCAGAGTTTGGCAGCCACTGCAGGAAGTCGGGATACTGGTCTGGAATAATTATCTGGGCTTCTTTTCCCAGCATACGCAGGCATTCCGTCCAGCCCAACACTGAACCGATTGCATCGCCGTCGGGACTACGGTGGCACACACAGATAATCGTGTCAGCATGAGAAACAAGCGTGCGGAGTTGCTCGCACGCTTGTTCTGTTATAATGTTTTCGAGCATTTAAAACAGTTTGTTGGGATAAACGCCCTCGTCAACCAATTTCTGGATACGAGCAACGGTAGCATCGCGGTCGGCAGCATAGGTCACGCCGAACCATACGCTAGTGGTGTCGAGCACCTCGCAGGTAGCAGTGCCATCGTTGATGAGCTTGTTGACCATGAGAGGAATGAAGAATTCAGCCTTGAGATTCTCCATATTCTTTGGATCGCTGAGGAACTCCTTGAAGTAAGCCTCAGAATACTCGAAGTAGTCGGGTGTGAAGCCCCACATATTCATTGAAACGGGAGCATTCTCGTCCAGAGCCTGCCATTTGCCCTGCTCGTCCTTGTATTTGATGACACCATCCATACGCAGAATCTCGGTGCGCTCCACAACATCGGTCAGATGACGCTTGTCGTTGTAGGCACAAACACCACGAGCCACAGAGCCGTTTTCGCTCAGTGTGTTGCATACGCGGAAGCCTACCATGGCATACTTGTTTTTGGCTCCCTCTGGCAGGTTGCTCAGATATTTGCCAATCTGCATGAAAGCATCGCGACCATAGAAGTCGTCACAGTTGATAACGCAGAAGGGTTCTTTGATAACGTCCTTACCCATCAGTACTGCATGGTTGGTACCCCATGGCTTTACACGGCCTTCGGGCACCTTGAAGCCCTCGGGGAGTGCGTCGAGTGCCTGAAAACAGAGTTCACAGGGTACGTGACCCTCGTATTTCGCAAGAATCTGTGTGCGGAACTGCTCCTCGAAATCTTTGCGGATGACCCACACAATCTTGCCGAATCCAGCCTGGATGGCATCATATATACTATAGTCCATAATGGTCTCGCCATTGGGGCCCAGACCGTCGAGTTGCTTCAGGCCGCCATATCGGCTTCCCATGCCTGCTGCTAATAGAAATAGGGTTGGTTTCATTTCGTTTTGTTTGTGATTTTTTATTTTTGTGGCAAAGATACTACTTTTAATTGAGAATAGAGAACAGGTAAAAGAGAAATTGCTCTCGCTCTACCTTTTTTAACAATATATGGGAACAAATCCTCTCTCGTCATGCTGTTCTTTTTACTTTTAGAATGGGTAGCCGATGGCGAAATGCAGGGCATGCATATCCTTGAAACGCGGGATGTTGAAATAGCCTGATTTGCCAGTGTCGTAGGGCAGGTGGAGTCCGAATCCCCAATCCACACGAATCACAAGAAAATCCATGTCGTAACGCAGACCGATACCTGTGCCAGTGGCCAGATGATCAAAGAGCTTGCTTGGCTTGAATGTCATATCCGACACATCATGATTCCATTTCTCTACGAAATCGTGGTCGTTGGCGTCAAGGTCACCATCATTCAGCGTGTAGTCGCTGTTGCTCCAGATATTTCCTGCATCCAGGAAGATGGCACCATAGAGACTTCCTACCAACTGACGACGGTATTCTAGGTTTATCACCAGTTTTGAGTCGCCGTTCTGCAATAGATAGGACATCTGCTTGTTGCCCACACCGCCCATTGAAGGATAAGCACCAGGACCAATGCTTCTTACAGTAAAGGCACGGATACTGTTGGCGCCGCCCACGTAGAATCGCTCGCTGAAAGGAGCGTCGGACGAGTTGCCATAGCACCACATCCATCCTGCGTTGATATGTCCGACAATCTGTGACTTCGAGTCGATGGGCCATGTCTTGGTCAAGTCGGTCTCTATCTTCAGGTACTGTGAATAAGGATTCTTGAAGAATTTCTTGTCCTTCTGGTTCCAATCGTTGCCTTGTATCAATACATCATAGAGTGCCATCGCGTTGCCCGACTCCTCTATCGTTGTCTCCCAGCGTACGGGTGAGTGATGTTTTTTGGCTGAGCCCTGATAGGTGAAGGTGTAGCGCATCTTGGGTATGAAGTAATCGTCCATGGAGGTCATCAGATAGGGATTCTGCTCCAGAAGCTCGTTGAACTGCGCTGTACGGGTGTTGATAAACTGATATTTCAGGGTGATGGGAGAGAACTCATGGCGCGTACTCTCACGTGGTTGCCAGCGATAGGTCCACTCGCCGCTCACGATATGCATCTTGTAGTAATCGGGACGCCTGATGATATCGGTGGAAATCTTGGCAATGGTCCAGGGAGTGGCATAAAACTGGCGCGGACGTTTGACGCGCCCTTCCTTGTCACGCTTAGGACTGTCGCTGACGAAAGGTAGCAAAATACGTGGAAATTCCAGCGAGGCATCAGCACCATACTGATAAGTGCTCATGTTGGATTCCTGCGAACTGGTCTGCCATTCGTATGAGCCATGCAGGTTGACATCCAGTTTCTCACCGCCACGGAAGGCATTCCTTCGCGTGAAACCCAGTTTTAACTCAGGTCCCATGCGTCCAATGGTACGATTCACGAAGTTGGTCTCCAGATAGACGTCCCAAGGCTTGTCGAAAGTGCAGTTGAGCGTCAGGTCGAGCGTGTCGCGGTCGCGTGGCGTGAACTGCAGGTCAACGGATGAGAAAACGCCAGTGCCATTGATCTTCTGTATGGACTCTGAGTAGTCGGCATAACTGAATAGTCGGCGTGGACGCAGTTTCAGGTCGCGCAGGATGACGCGCGGACTGATAGGGGCGTGCTTCTTGCCTGTGCCATAGAATATCTTCAGGAAACGTCGTCCGATACTGTCTGTCAACTGCTGACGTGAGCTTTCTCGCAACTGCATCCTGATATTTCCGACATACCATGGGTGCAGGGCTTGCTCTGGTAGCGAATCGGCCAGTTGCAGACGCAGTTTGGCCCTGTTGCGCACATCAAATGTATCTGCCAGATAACTGGCATAGCCCGACTGATAGTAGTAATAGCCGTTGTTGCGGAATAGCTGACTGAGACGTGTGCGCTCGGCATCCAGCGTGGCTACGTTGAAGGGGTCGTCCTTTTTGGCCTGAGCTTCATGCTGTGTAGAGTCTATCAGCGCCTGCATCTGTGGCGGGAAGTTCACGTAGCTCAGCGTGTCGATTGTAAACAGCGTGTCGAGTGTCACCGTATAGCCAATCTTCATTTTCTTAGGGTTGCGCTGACGTTTTTCTTCGTAGGTTACCTGTCCGTGCATGTATCCGTTCTTTCGGAGTACTGACTGAGCCACAGAGGCACGTAGGGCAGGGTTCACCTGACTCATCAGTACGGGAGCCTTGCCAAACGATTTGTTGAGCCATTTCTTGATCTTACCACTCGAGCCGTAGGCATAGTTCCATATCCACAAGCCATAAGGGAATGGCGTGCGATAATAGCTGCTGCCAAAGAGAGCACCGTTGGGTGCGGTGGCCAGTGCAGCCTCTACCTCCTCCTGCGTAGCGATGAAATTATCATCGTCCACGTAGTTCTTATATTCAATCTTCGTCAGACCAGTAAACAGTTGGTCGCCTTCGGGCACGTGCTTTGTCGTGGAGCAGGCTGATAGGCATACCGTGCCAACCAGTAGGAACAGATATTTAGCGTATCGAGTCATTTCTTAATCGTGATGATGTGCGTGGAACGGGTGTCGTTATGGGGGTTGGCTTGATGAGTTCGCTCAGCCTCTGTAGTTTCTTTCTCCAGATGTAGCCACCGCCATATTTACTGGTATAGCCCTCCAGCCAGTCGTATGAATTCTGGTCATAGAACAGTTTGACGTATTGGTTGGACGTAGGACTGAGGCGATACTCCATCGTGACATTGTCAAAGAACGACTGGTTCTGGCCGTTCTGCGGGGTGGCATCGTTGCCCGATGACACCTTACCGCCTATCTGGACTTTCAGACGGTTGTTCCAGAAACGTTTGGCAAACTTAAACGAATAGTCGGTGTGGGTCTGACCTGACGCATCTGTACTGTTGTTCAGACCAACGCTCAGGTCCACGCTCTTCAGGGCATTGCCAGTGATATTATTGATTTCACTCTCAAGGAAGGAACTGAGGGCCGAGTTCATGGAGAAACCGCTGGTGTTGCCGTCGGCCAGATACATGCCCGTGGTCAGCATCGTGACAGCCAGTTTGCTGCGCTGTTCGATTGACATCGCACTGAGTTCGCTGTTGATGCTATAGTCCTCAGGAGCCTCAATGATAAACTCCAGTCCCATCTTGTTGAGTGAGCCTGTGATAGCCACACCACAGTTGAAAGCCACGCTGCGTGTCTGCTCGCCCTCCTGTCCCACGCTGGCATTGGTATGCTCTGTTGCAGTGATGTTCAGGGTGGGGTCCATGGCATCGCCTGTAAACTCCACGTAACTGCCGTCCTGAATGGTAAAGGTCTTCAGAGGAATCACAGGGAGTGAGTATTTCATCTGTCCGCTCGTCATGGTGTAGCGTCCAGTGAGTCGTAGCTCGTCTGTATTATAAATCATGCGCAGGTCGCCACCGCCAAAGAGATCTACATAGTTGCTCAAGTCGGCATTCAGTCCACATTTTACGTGGGTGCCAGGGTCGATACTTACACGAAGGTCCATATCCAGTCCGCTAGGTGTAGGCCTGTGAACGACGGTCTGTGTGGTATCGTTGAAGTCGGTGAATTTCACCAGTTCATCCAGTTGGTTATCAGTAGAAAGCGGCGAGTCGAGCAGCAGGTACGTCAGGTCGGTAGTGCCCAACACATCCAGTCGTCCACGCATTCGCAGGCGTTCCACAGGTCCGCTCATGCTGGCGTAGAAATTCACATAGCCCTTTCCGTAGGCGATTGATTTTGCCGTTTGTCGCGAGTTGATGAGCTGGTAGTTCGTGGCGCGCATCCGCATATCCATCGTCATGTGGTCCAGGTCGTGGAAGTCGATATGCCCCATGATGTTCAGCGGATTGTCGTTGTAGGCATACATGGTGAAGTTCTCCAGCAGCAATTTCGACTGCTGTATGCGTACAGGGTCGTTGTCGAAGCGCAGACGGATGCCGTAGGGCTGACTGATGAGGAAGGCAGAGTCTAAGTAAACCTCGCCGTTGACGTTGGGCTGACTCAGGGAACCTTCTACATTCATCTCTCCCTCGGCATAGCCCTCAAAACCGATTAACTGGTCGGGGATGAATCCGTTGAGCAGGTCGAGCGGTGCACGCATCAGGGTCAGTGTGCCGTCGATATGTTCGTTGCCGTCGGTCACCTTCTTATTCTTATAGTTGCCGCTGAAGGTGGCCACCTCGCGTCCGTTCTGAGCCAGTGTACCTTCTACGGCATGCGTATTGTCCTCACGTTGCATATAGACAAACTCCGTGCTGAGGGTCCCCATGTGGCAACCCTCGTAGCTCATATCCTTTACCTGCATATCGCTGGCCACGGAAATCTGTTTCTTGTCATCCATCATCAGGTGGTAGTCACCATCCAGCAGACCGGTGATATGAGGCATATAGGGGATGGTAGCGGTCAGTTTGTCCAGATCAAAGCGGTTCAAACTGATGGTGAGGTCCTGCAGTAGGGTAGAGTCCTGCTCTTCTGAATAGACTCTCACGCCCGTGCCGTCTTCAGCCAGGAGGCTCACCTTTGCCTGTAGTCGGAGGTTGTCCTGCAGGAACAGGAAGTTGTCGTCGTTGAGCGTGAACACCCGATAGCCGATGGTGGGCTGACTGGGCAGCAGATGGAAGCGCAGTCCGTTGTGTTCCATCTCTACTTTTGAGCCCAGACGCAGGGCCAACTGGTTTCTGTCGTCATAGAAGCGTACGCCCAGACTGGCACCGTGCTCCTGCAGCAGACCGTCGATGGTGGCGGTGAAGATAAACTGCGGGTTCCTTTTGTTGTTGGCTATGCGGCTCTGGAAGGTCAGTCCGTGGTTGGGCTTGTCTTTCAGTGTCACGTAGATAGTGTCTATGCGTGTGGAATCGGCGTTGAGGCTGAACAGATGTGCCTCGCCATTAACCCCCGTTGTAGGGGATGTGTTCATGTCGATCAGCAGTTCCTGGAAGTCGGTATTGGCTACAGACTTCAGGAAGTCCGACATGGGGTTGTCGCGTCCGCTGGTTAGGTATAGACGTGCCGTGGGCAGCAACTTCTTGATGGTTGGCTGGTCTATGACACGACGGTTGTATTGTGAGGAGGCACTGTCTGCCAGTACCGATAGCTGATTGGCTAACGTCTGATAGCTGCCGCTGGCATCCAGTTTTACAATCAGCGAACCGCTCTGTGCCCGCAGGTAGGTGGTGTCGGCGGTGAGGTTCATCAGGATGCCCACCTTCTCAGGCCGGTAGCTCTTCATGGAGTCGCGCAGGTAGATATGGTCTATCAGACCGCTCAGGCGGTGACTGTCGTTCAGATTGCTGCTTACGTCGAAGTCGCCTGCCAGTCCGATGGTCAGCGGGTCGGGGGTGATACCCAGGGCATAGAGGTCTATGTGACTCATCTGGGTGGATAGTGTTGAGAGAACTCTGTTGTGCTTGCCCTCCTTACTGATGCTCACGTCCATGTTGAGCGTACCGTCAACCAGGGCGTTGCAGGTCATCAGGTCTATCATGGCGTGCCCGTTTTTCAGGTGGGCCTGCACCTTGACGTCGTCCATGTTGTGTCTGTCGTAGCCCAGATGCATGATGTTTACGTCGGCATCCATCCAGGTGCTGCGCTGCAGGAAGTCGGTGCCTTTGCCAGAGATGGAAAGTTTGGAGTTGAGCTTTGAGAGTTGATAGTTGGGCAGGAAATGACTCAGGTCCACGTCTTGTATATCGGCCTGCGCGTCGTAGGCCATCTGCTTGGCGTCGAAGAAGGCGCTCAGTTTGGCCGTGCCCTTACCCTCATAGGCGGTCAGCGAGGTCATATAGCGCTGTCCGTCCACCTGCACATTACCGTCGATGCTCAGTCCGTGGGGAATCCT